>JAKSOW010000083.1 GCA_024405395.1 Kiritimatiellia bacterium
GATCCGATCACGGACATCGACTTCAGCTGGGACAAGGCGCTGGCGCTGGAGGGCAATTCGGGCCCGTATCTTCAGTATGCCTACGCGCGCGTCTGCTCGCTGCTGGACAAGGCCGCCGAGGCCAACGCGAAGCCGGCTGCCGCCTTTGCCGTGGTGACGCCGCAGGAGAAGCAGCTCGCGCTGCAGTTGCTGCAGTTCGGCGCCACGGTGCTGCGCGCCGCGGAGAACTACAAGCCTTCGGTTCTGGCGGACTATCTGTTCCAGACGGCGCAGCTCTACAGTTCGTTCTACCAGAACTCGCCTGTGCTCAAGAGCGAACCGGCGGTTCGGGACGCGCGCCTTGCGCTGTGCGCGCTGTTCGGGCAGGTGCTTTCGAAGGGCCTTTCGCTGTTGGGCATTGAGACGCCCACGCGCATCTGAGGCGGGAACCGAGGATTTGAATTCTAAAGTCAAACGGGAAAGTCAATGACACTCCAAGAACTTGAACAGGGCCAGGCGGCGTCGCTTGCGGAAATCGCGGCGGCGCAGGATGCCGCCACCATTGAACAGCTGCGCGTGAAGTATGTGGGCCGCAACGGTTCCATTCCGGCGCTCATCAAGGGCATGAAGGACGTCCCCAAGGAAGAGCGTCCGGCCTTCGGCAAGGCCGTGCAGGCCTGGAAGGCCGCCGTGGAGGAGGCTCTTGCGGGCAAGAGCGCGGCTCCTGCGGCAGGGGCTTCGTCGACGTTGGACGCCACGCTGCCGGGACGTTGGTTCGAGCCGGGCGTCGAACATCCGCTTTCGCGCGTAATCGAGGAGACGGCCCGCATCTTCGGACATCTCGGCTTCACGGTTGCCGATGGTCCGGACATCGAAAACCGCTTCAACAACTTCACGGCGCTCAACACGCCGCCGCATCATCCGTCGCAGGATCGTCGCGACACCTTCTGGCTTGAAACGCCTGCCTTCAAGGGCGAGAAGGGCACGCCCGAAGATCTTCTGCTGCGCACGCAGACTTCGCCGGTGCAGATCCGCACGATGATGGCCAACAAGCCGCCGGTGCGCGTGATCTGCCCGGGCCGCACCTATCGCCGCGATACGACGGACGCCACGCATTCGGCCAACTTCCATCAGATCGAGGGCCTCTACTGCGACACGAAGCCCGTGTCGCTGGCGGACCTCAAGAGCGTCTTGGCCTATTTCGCCAAGGAGATGATGGGTGATTCGGTCACCGTGCGCTTCCGTCCGCACTTCTTCCCGTTCACGGAGCCTTCGGTGGAGGTCGACTTCTCTTGCCACGTGTGCAAGGGCAAGGGGTGCAATGTCTGCAAGCAGTCGGGCTGGATCGAGGTGGCGGGCGCCGGCATGGTCGATCCGCGCGTCTTCAAGTTTGTCGGCTGGGACCCCGAGACGGTCAGCGGCTATGCCTTCGGCTTCGGCGTGGAGCGCATCGCCATGATCAAGTACGGCATTCCCGACATCCGCTGGCTGTACGAAAACGACGTCCGCTTCCTGAATCAACTCGCCTAGTCTAAAGGAGAAAACCATGGAACTGAATAGACGCAATTTCCTTCTTGGCAGCGCTGCTGCCACTGTGCTGGCGGGTTCTGCCGCCGACGCCAAGCCGCCGCGCGTGCGTGCCGTAGGCGAGAAGCCCACGCTTGCGATGATCGGCATGGGCATCCAGGCCCGCGGCCTCCTGCACCAGTTCCTGGGTCAGGACATCGTGGTGGTGGGCATCTGCGATGTGGACAGCGAGCGTCGTGCGGCGGGTGTCGAGACGGTCGAGAAGTACTACGCTTCGCGCCCGGCGCTCAAGATCCCGGCCGGTTGCTGCAAGGCCTATTCCGATTTCCGCGAAGTGCTGGCCAACCCCGGCATCGACATGGTGTGTGTGGCGACGCCGGACCACTGGCATGCCTACATCACGGTGGAGGCGATGAAGGCCGGCAAGGACGTTTATTGCGAGAAGCCGCTCACGTACAACATCGAGGAGGCCAAGATCGTCATGGCCGCCGAGAAGAAGTATGGTCGCGTGCTTCAGACCGGCGCCATGCAGCGCAGCGCGGTGGAGTTCCGCACGGCCTGCGAGATCGTGCGCAACGGCATCATCGGCAAGGTGAAGTTCGTGGATGCGAACTACGGTCAGGGTACGGACGCGCCGCTGCTGGGCGGTCCGTCGCAGCCGCACCGCTTCTTCTCGAAGCTGAACGAGGCCGACAAGGAAGGTGCGCCGAACCCGAACGTCGACTGGGACATGTGGGTAGGCCCGGCGCCGTGGACGCCGTATTCGGATCAGTGCGCACCGCGTGGCGTGCACAAGTTCTTCCCGATGTTCTGGCGTTTTGACGACTACTTCGGCAGCGGCTACAACGGCGACTGGGGTGCGCATCACCTCGACATCGCGCAATGGGGCCTGGATATGGACAATTCCGGTCCGGTCAAGATCATCTGCTCGAAGGCACCGTACTCCAAGAATCCGATTCACGGTTGCCGCCGCCAGCAGGACATGCAGTTCGTCTTCGCGGACGGTACGGTGATGCAGCACAATCCCTTCAACACCTGGGGCACGGTGTTCTACGGCACGGACGGCATCGTGGCCGTGAACCGCAACCGCATCGCGCTGTGGCTGGGCAAGGGCGTGATGCCCGATGCGCAGATCCGCAAGGCGCTCGCCGACGGTTCGTTTGACGGCATGAAGAAGATCGCCTTCTGGAACTTCCAGAAGCCGCGCGACAAACCGGATGCGCAGCCGCCGGCCGTCTGCGACAAGTCGCTGCTCGACGCCGTCAACAAGGCGATCAAGGCCACGGACCTCAAGAACGCCAAGATCAAGCTCTACAAGTCCCTTAACCATCCGGCGGACTTCGTGGCGCGTTTCCTGGATCGCCAGCCTGCGTGCTCGAACGCACAGGTGGGCGGCCGCAGCGCCATTCTCTGCCACCTGTGCAACATGAGCTACGTGTACGACTCCAGCTTCGACTGGGATCCCGTGAAGAACGACTTCGCCAATGGCACGGGTGACGAGCACTGGCTCGCGCGCCAGTACTACCGCAACAACTGGAAGGTCGTGCTGTGACGTCCTGCCGTCGCAGAACGTTTCTCGGGGGGCTCGCCGCAACTGTGGCGGGCCCTTGCTTTGCCGGTACCTACGATCCCTTTGAAACCGTGGCGCTGGGGAAGACGGGAATACGCACGACAAGGTTGGGATTCGGTACAGGGGTGCATTCCGTCAACCGTAACTCCGAGCTTCTTCGAAAGCATGGCGTGGATGGCGCCGTAAAACTGCTGCGCGCCGCCTATGATCTGGGCATCCGCTATTTCGACTTGGCGGACTCTTATGGCTCGCATCAACTGGCCGCTGCGGCTTTTACCGGCCTCAAGCGCGAGTCCTTGACGCTGGGTTCCAAGTACTGGTGGGCGTCGGGCGGCATTCCGGCCGCAGACCACACGGATGTGGTGACCTCAATTGACCGATTCCTCAAAGAGGTGAAGACCGACTATCTCGATTTCGTGGAGTTGCACTGTGTTTCCTCGCCCGACTGGCCGAAAGAACTCGAAAAGCACATGGAGGGGCTGGCCAAGGCCAAGAAGGCGGGAAAGATCCGCGCGCACGGTTGCAGTTTCCATTCTTATTCGGCCTTGGAGACGGCCGTCGGCAATGATTGGATTGATCTGGCGCATGTCCGGCTTAATCCATTCGGCCGCAACATGACAACTCACCCGGATCGCGTGATTGCCAAAGTGCGCGAGTTCCATGCGGCCGGGAAAGGCGTGGTGGCCATGAAGGTGTTGGGCGTGGGATCGCTTGTGAACAAGCCCGACGGCATCAACCGTTCGTTGCGCTGGAATCTTGAGTCGGGCTGCGTGGATGTACTCAACATCGGTTTCACGCAGCTCTCCGAAATCGACGACATCATTCGGCGGATTCGGACTCTTTGAAACCTACAGCCTGCGCTGTTGGAGCTGGCTCGGATAGAACAGGACCCCTGGAACTAAAGGAAAAGCCACCCGTCGGATGCCGACGGATGGCTTGTGGCACGCATGCTGCGTTTTGCGTTTAGCCCAGAACCTTCTTGAGGCGCTTGACGGCTTCCTTCACGTTCTCGCGGCTGTTGAAGGCGGAGATGCGGATATAGCCCTGGCCGTCCTTGCCGAAGCCTGCGCCCGGCGTCGTGACGACGTTGGCCTCGTGGAGAAGCTTGTCGAAGAAGGCCCAGCTGTCGCCCTTGACGTTAACCCAGAGGTATGGCGAGTCGGTACCGCCCACCACGGTGTAGCCCAACTTCACCAGCGCATCCTTGACGATCTTGGCGTTCTTGAGGTAGAAGTCGATCGTCGCCTTGCACTGCTTCTTGCCTTCCTTCGAGTAGACCGCTTCGGCGCCGCGCTGCGTGACGTAGCTGCAGCCGTTGAACTTCGTGGTCTGACGACGCGTCCAGAAAGGCCGGAGCTCAACCGCCTTGCCCTTGGTGGTGTAGCCCATGAGACCCTTGGGCACTACCGTGTAGCCGCAACGCACGCCCGTGAAGCCGGCGGTCTTGGAGAAGCTGCGGAATTCGATCGCACATTCGCGCGCACCCTCACACTCGTAGATCGAATGCGGCAGGCCCGGCGTGCGGATGAAGGCTTCGTAGGCGGCGTCGAAGAGGATCAGCGCCTTGTTCTTGCGCGCCCAATCCACCCACTTCTGGAGTTCTTCCTTTGTGGCCGTTGCGCCAGTGGGGTTGTTGGGGAAACAGAGGTAGATCACGTCGACCTTGCGCTTGGGCAGGTCGGGCACGAAGCCATTTTCGGCCGTGGAGTCGAGGTAGACGAGCTTGCCATAGCGGCCGTTCTTCGCTTCGTCCGTGCGGCCAGCCATGACATTCGTGTCCACATACACGGGATAGACGGGATCCGGCACCGCGATCACGACGTCATTGCCGAAAAGTTCCTGGATGTTGCCGCAGTCGCACTTGGCGCCGTCCGAGATGAAGATCTCGTCAGCCGCCACGTTGATGCCACGGGCCTGGAAGTCGTTCTTCGCGACCGCTTCGCGCAGGAAGGCGTAGCCCTGCTCGGGGCCGTAACCATAGAATGTTTCGCGCTTGGACAGGTCATCAACGGCTTTGTGCATGGCCTCGATCACCGCCGGCGCGAGCGGCTCGGTGACATCGCCAATGCCGAGGCGGATGATCTTGGCCTCCGGGTGTTCGGACTGGTATTTAGAGACGCGATGGGCGATCTCGGTGAACAGATAGGATGCCTGGATCTTCAGGTAATTCTCATTGACGCGGATCATGTACGATGCTCCTTCATTAGTGAAATTGGTTTTGAGATTATACCATATTTCATGCGTTCGATGTGCCATAATATGCCGTAAAAACTGAGGGAAAGAAGATAACTCCAGAAAGCCTGATGATGGACATGGTGGGAGCATTTGTGGTATAATTCACCCGAATGAAAACCGTTGCAAAGACATCATTTCCGAAAAAGGCCGTGGTGCTGGCCGCTGGGCTTGGCACGCGCCTCAAACCGCTGACCGATCAGACGCCGAAGCCGCTCCTTCCCGTATGGGGCGAGCCGATGGTCGAGCGCATTCTCCAGATGCTGGAGGGCTGGGGCGTGGAGGAGATCGCCGTCAATGCGCATCATCTGGCGGAGAAGGTGCAGGCCTATTGTGCCGCGCGCCAGGGCAAGGCCAAGATCCGCGTGAGCGTGGAGAAGGAAATTCTCGGTACGGGCGGTGTGCTGAATCCGTTGCGCGACTTCCTGGGGGAAGACGACTTCTGGCTGGTGAATGGCGACATCGTCATTGAAGAGTTGGAGCCCCAGCCGATCCTGGATGCGTTCCAAGCCAGTGGTCGTTTTGCCGCCTGCTGGCTGACGGAGGCTGGTCCCCGCACGGTGGAGGCTGATCCGGAGGGGCGCATCTGCAACTATCGGAGCGACGACGCAGGCGCGCCCGGCACGTATACGTACACAGGCTGTGCGCTGCTCAGTGCGGACGTACTGGACTATGTGAAGCCCGACGGCTTCTCTTCGATCATCGAGGCCTACGAGAAGGCGATGATGACGGATGCCAAGTTCGTGGTTGGCGCGGTACTCAATGAGGCCTTCTGGTGGGATGCCGGCACGCCCGAGCGTTTTCGCGAGGTCAACGACGGCCCGCAGCCGGCGGCGCTCTTCGGCGATGCGCGGCTGGATGCGCTGGTGGCCCGTCTGGGCTGGGATGACGCCGGAGCCGATTTCCTCGGTGCGCGCGGCAGCAATCGCGCCTTCTGGCGGATTGACCGCGCCGACGGCACCTCGGCCATTGCCATCGAGTATGACGATGCGGCTCGGCCTGAAAATGCGCGCTATGCCGGCCACACCAGTCTGCTGGAACGGGCGGGCGTGCCTGTGCCGGCCGTTCGCGCAGACGTGCCCGAGCAGAAGATCCTCGCGCTGGAGGACATCAATGGCTCCTCCCTCGAGGAGAAGGCCGCCAAAGCCAAGGGCACGAGCCTGGTCAACCTCTACACGCCCGTCGTCAAGGCGCTCAAGACCATGCACGAAAAGGGCACGGCGTTGGCGCTGGCGGAGGATGTGAAGCTTGAGCCCGCATTTGGTCCGGAACTCTACAAATGGGAGCGTGAACTCTTCGAGACGTACTGCGTGAAGGAACGCTTTGGTCTGGAAGAGGGCCTGCCGGTGGCCGTGCGGAAGGAACTTGAGGGCGTGGCGGCGGAATTCGGGCGCATGCCGGCCGTGCTGGTGCACCGTGATTTCCAGAGCTCGAACGTGCTCTACCGCAAGGATGGTTCGTTCGCCTTCATCGACTTCCAGGGCATGCGCCTGGGGCCAGCCGTCTATGACCTGGCGTCGCTGATCTACGATCCCTATTCGCCGAATCTAGACGAGGCTGCACGGACGGCGCTCATCAAGGTCTACGGTGGGGTGACGGCGCGCGAAGTCGCACTGGGCGCGGTGCAGCGGCTGGTGCAGTCGCTGGGGGCCTTTGGTCGCCTCGCCTCCGTGGGGCAGCCGCAGTTCGGCAAGTATGTGCCGCGGGCGCTGGGCAATCTGCTGGCGGCGGCGGATGACGCCGATCTAGACGCCGTGGGCGCCTTCGCCGAGGACCTCATCGCGAAGGAGGAGATCCGTCTGCGGGGCTGGCTGCCGCATGCGGCGGCAGACGAAGATGACGTGGAACTCGAGCACGCCTGTTCGTGTGGCCATCATCATGAAGAGGGGTACAGCTGCTCCTGTGGCCACCACCATGCTGAAGGGCATTCCTGCTCGTGCGGCCATCACCAGGATTGAGTCATAACCCGTGAAGACCACCATCAAAGATCTGCTGTTGAAGATCAGGCGCGATTCGACGTGCCGTCCGGCCCCCGTGGTGACGCGCGCCATGGGGCGACAGCGCTATTTCCGGGCCTATGACCGCGGAGCGGATACGTTTGTCTTCGAGCGGGGCGTGTGGACGGGCCTGGACGAGCATGCCTCGGTGCTGATGATCGAGAAGGGCGATCTGCGCCATGGCGCCCATGGCCATGTGATCACGGTCACGACCGGCAACCATTCGGTGGCGGCGTTGCCGCTGCTGAGCGGGCTGTTTTGGGACCTGGCCAAGATCCCGCAGGCTCGTCGTGGCGACGTGATGATGCATGCTGTGCTCTGCGGCAACGTGGTGAACGGCAAGCTGGAGATATCGCAGCGCGATGTGCCATGCCGCAAACTCACGGCCATTGATGACTGGCTGACGCAGGCGTTGGGCTTCCCGCTGGGCAGCGTGGTGATGGTGGAGCGCAATGACCTCACGCTGGACCACTATCGTGCGCTGGGGCAGGAGTGGCGCGTCAAGCCGCTCGCCTGGACCGAGACCGAGATGAAGGTGGCGCTGGGTGCGAGCCGCAAGCGCATCTCGACCGCCCTGCGGTATTACCATGCCGTGAAGGGCGTGCACTTCCTCACCTATCCCGATTTCCACGCCTTTGCGCTGAAGGCCGAGACCGACTGGCCCGAGTTCTGCGCGGAACTGCGCGAGCTGGTGAGCGTCTTCGAAGGGCATGACACTTCCTTCACGCGGCAGCCCAAGTACCACGGCCATCATGAGGTCGAGCTGTTCGGCCTGAGCCGCGGCGTGGCGCTGGAGCGCCTGATACCGTCGTTGGAGCTGCTGATGGAGGGCATCGTCCTCAATCGCATTCCCCAGGTGGTGGGCATGCATCGAATTCTGGAGGTCGACGCGCTCTACAAGTCGCTGTTGACGCGGCCGAGTCTGGCAGATGCGACGGCCCGCGATTTCATCGCCACGCTCTACATGCATCTCACGGGCGAGATCTATTCGGTGGTCGGCGAAGGCACCACGCCCGCCTTCGACGATCGCCGCACGGCCTTGCCGGGGGCGACTTTCGTCAATGGCCGCCCCGTGTTCCATCCCGACTGCGACGCCCGCAGCGAAGTGCTGCTCTCCAACATCCGGGCCCTCGTGAGCAAAGACGAGCATGTGGAGTACGCCAACGTCTACGAGCTGCGCAATGAGCTGGCGGACGGCGAAAACGGCGGCGGGATCGGCAAGGGGTCGACGCGCGAGATCGTCTACAAGACGAACCGTTCGCCGCTGGTGCGTTCGCTCGTGGAGAAGCGCCTGTCGCGCCCGGGGCGCGACTACGGCAGCTACGTGATCTCGCGCGTTGAGGTGTTCAAGTCGCTGGGCGTGGCGCTGCCGGAATACCGTCTGCTGCGTCGACGCGCCGGTGAGCGCCGTCACCCCATTGACTTCTTCATCCGCACACGCTGCAACGGCGAGCCCCTGGCCGATCTGCCGGCGACGTACTTCCAGATGGCGGGCGAGTTTGGTGGGCGTGAGGCCGGCGAAGACGCCCAGGTGGTGGTGCAGTTGGCCTTCCTCATGGGGGACGCCGCAGCGCAGAACCTCGTGATGAAGAAGTACGACGCCCGCCGAAACAGCCCGCTGTATGACGTGGGCAAGGAAATCTACAGCTTCGACTATGACATCAAGGCCGGGCGCCTGATGCCGCGCGCCGTGGCCTGCTGTTCGATGCGCGGCACCTTCGGCTGGCCGGACCTTTCGTTCACCGACGCGAATCTGGACCGCATCGCGACATTCTACATGGACGCCTATGCCGCGGCCCTGCGCCGTTTCGCGGCCGCCCATCCCGTGGTGCCGGAGGCGGAGCTCGCACGTAGATTCTTTGATGGTTTCGAGTTCCGCAGTCGGGCCGTGGAATGGCAGTTCACGGTGCGTCGTGATCTCTTCGAGAACTTCGACCCCCATTTGCCGGGGCGCTATGGCTTCCTGCCGAAGTGGCGCTTCGTGTTGTGGTCGCTCGAACGTCAGGTACGCCGTATGGACGACTTCCGGGCGGCGTTCTTCGCCAATTTCGGCGAGCGTCGCACACGCACCTTCACGCCGGTCTCGATCGATACCCGCGTCTTCGACGAGCCTGACTGGGACATTCAGCTGGAGTTCTAGATGAAAGACGAGCGGACAATCATATTGGACGGCGACAGCCGCCTTTCCGTGGTGGTGGTGGACTGCGTGCAGGCGGCGGCGGAGCTGGCGCGCGCCCACTTGAGCGGGCCCACGGCCAGCACGTATCTGGCGCAGGCGTTGGCCGGCGCGGCGCTTTTGGGCAGCGAGACGTCGCAGGTCGACGAGACGGTCACGTTCCGGCTGGCCTGTCCGGGTCCGCTGGAGGGCTTTCTGGTGGAATGCACCGAAAAGGGCACGTTGCGCGGCTACACCAACAAGAAGATCCTCAACGACTTCGACGGCGGCACATTCAAGGATGCCGCCGTGTTGGGGGCCACCGGCACGGTGGAGGTGATCCGTTCGATTCCTGGCACGGTGCTGTCATCCGGCTCCACGGCGACGGCTTTCGCCCTGGAGGGCGGCGCGGGGTATGTGTCGCGCGCGCTGGACGCCTATTTCGCGCAGTCCCTGCAGCGGCGTGTGCGCTCGCTGGTGTTGGGGAGCGCAGGCGAGGATGGTGTGCCCACCTTGGCGCGTGGCCTGATGGTGGAATGTGCGCCGGATGGTGACAAGGCGGTGTTTGACCGCGTGGCGGCGCTCTTCGACGACGGAACGGCGATGAAGGCGTTGGGCGGGGCGCTCCTTTCGGAGCGGACCCTGCTGAAGAAGATTGGGCTCGCGCAGGCCGAGATCCGTAACACCGCGCCGATTGCCTTTGCGTGTCGCTGCAGCGCTGCGCGAGCCGAGGAGATGCTGGCGTCGCTGCCGCCGGAGGCGCGCAGGGACTTGCCGCCGTCGATTGACGTGACGTGCCACATGTGTGGACGCACGTGGACGGTTTCAAATAATTGAGGAGAAGACATGAAGACGACGATGATGATGGCGATGGCGGGACTGGCGGTGGCCTGTTCCGGGGCGGTCAACTACAAGAAGGCGCTCGAACAGAAGATGATGCCGGCCGATGCCGGGCAATTCTCCTACACGGAGATATTCGATGCGTTTGAGGCGATGGATGTGGCCGCCGATCAGGCGTGGCGCAACGTGAAAAGCCGCGCCGAATTCGATGCCCGCCGTACGGCGATGCGTGACAAGATGATCGAAGCCATCGGCGGCTTCCCCGAGAAGACGCCGCTCAACGCCGTCGTCAAGGGCGTGGTGGCGAAGAACGGTTACCGCGTCGAGAAGGTGCGTTTCGAATCGATGCCGGGTCTGTTCGTGACGGGCAACCTCTTCATCCCCGAGAATCCGTCTGTGAAGGCGCCGTATCCTGTGGTGGTCGTCGCGTGCGGCCACAGCGACAACGGCAAGGCCTCGGAAGGCTATCAGCGCGGCTGTGTGCAGGCGGTTGAGGCCGGCATGGCGGCGTTCATCTACGATCCCTACGAGCAGGGCGAGCGCAAGTACCTCAAATTCGGCTCGTGCGGCGGCCACAACCTCATCGGCGCGAAGGCGAGTCTGCTGGGCTGGTCGATGCCGCTTTTGCGCATCTGGGACGGCATTCGCGCGATTGACTACGTGACCTCCCGCAAGGACATCGACGCTTCGCGCGTGGGTTTCATGGGCAATTCGGGCGGCGGCACGGTGACGTCGCTGATGATGGCTGTCGAGCCGCGCATCAAGGCGGCGTGCCCGTCGTGCTATCTCACCAATCTCCGTGAGCTCTGCTTCCGCATGGGCCCGCAGGATGCCGAACAGAACATCTTCGGCCAGTTGACCTTCGGCCTCAACCATGCCGGCTACATTCTGCTGCAGGACATCCCGGTGGCGGTCACGTGCTGCTATCACGACATGTTCCCGTACCACGGTACGCGCGAATCGTTCCGTACGGTGATGGCGTGTGCCACGGCCGCCGGCCGCGCCGAGCGCTATGCGCTCGCGGATGTGCCCGGACCGCATGGCTGGAAGGAGTCCACGCGTGCCTCGTCCATCCGCTGGATGCGCCGTTGGCTCAAGGGCGAGGATGTGGCGCTGGACATGCCTGCGTGCCGCCGTCTCGATCTGGGATTCAACCCCAAGGCTACCGACATGGGGCTTACGGAGGCCGAGTGCCTGGTGAGCGCGTCGGGGCTCACCAAGGACGAGCCGGGCTATCGGGGCATCCACGAGATCCTGCGTGACCGTCTGGCGGCATTCGACAAGGCACGTGTGGCTTTGGGCGAGGACGAGAAGGCGCGTCTCGTGCGCGATCTCGCGAAGATTCCCGATCCGGCGAAGTCAGGCCTCCTGGTCAAGGAGCTTTCGTCGGAGACGCAGGAAGGGGTCTCGATTACGCGTCTCGCGTTCTCTTATCCTTCGGGCCTGGCGCTGCCGGCCGTGCTTTTCCAAAAGGTTGGTGCGGCTGTGGCGGCTGATCCGCTCCTCATAGTCGGAGACAAGGGGCGCGGGGCGGCGGCCGATCAGGTGCAGGCGGCTTTGGCGGCCAATCGGACGGCACTCGTCGTGGACCTCACCTGCTACGGCGAAATCGGTGCGCTCCATACCGTGAGCGGACACAAGCACGTGTTCTATGGGTGTGAGAACGCGGAGGAAGGGCCGGCCTTGATGCTCTACATGATGGGCGAGTCGATGGTGGGCCGTCGCGCAGGCGACATCCTGGCCGTTGCGGGCTGGATGAAGCAGAAGTGGCAGCGTCCGGTGGCGCTGGCGGCGTCGGGTACGGCCGTCATTCCGGCGGCACACGCGTATGCAGCGGACCGTCTGCTTTTCGCCAACGTCGAGATCAAGGACGCGCCGCGCACGTGGCATGAGGTGGTGCGCGAAGAGCAGAAGTATCCTTTCCTCAACTGCGTCAATGGCGCGCTCAAGTACTACGACTGGCCGGAATTGCTCAAGTGATGGAGCTGGGCACCAACGCGGATGGGAAGTCGCTGCTGCCGACGGCCGTCTATACGGCCTGGCGGGGATATGACTGGTCGTGTGTGCCCGAAGGGGTCACGCGCGAGCAGATGGATGCGTTGCGTGCCAAGGCAGCTGCGCGCCGTCCGGCGTTTGCGGATGCGGAGGTCGTCACCACCGGCATAGTCTCGGACGGTTCGCTGGCGGCGGTCTTTGCCATTCACACGGTGCCGGCCTGGGACGCGGTGAAACGAGCCGCCGATTACGCGGCCTTCGCTTTTCTGCCCACCGCGATGCTGATGGGGCTGAATGTGCGGGCGGTGTTGGGAAATCCGTTCTTTACGACGCCCACGCGCGAACCGCCCGCGTTTATCGCGCTGGACACCTGAATACGGGAGGTGGAGCATGAGCAAGCTGGCCGTAGTGGGATGTGAGGCAAGCGGAAAGACCGTCTTCATGGCGGCCTTGGCCGACTATTACCAGCCACGGCCCGGGGCGGAGGACCGCCCGTGCCTCGTGCCCGAAAATCCAGAGGCCAACCGGTTCGCCGCCTATCTCAAGCGCCAGATGCGCGTGCTGCGCCAATGGCCTCAGGCCACGAATCCAGGGCAGACGCTGAAGACGGCCTGGACCATGCGTCGCGCCGGCAAGGTCCTGGCGGATGTGGAGATGATCGAGTTCGGCGGCGAGACGTTCCGCGCCGCCTTTCGTGAAGGCGCCGAGACCGCCGAGCACGATGCCGCCGAGCATGAGCTGATGGCTTATCTGTCGGAGGCCGACTACATCGTGCTTCTCGTCAATCTGCGTGAGATATTCCGCGATCCCGGCACGCTTTCCGCCGAGGAGTTTGATCGCGAGACGGAAGCTCAATGGGTGACACGCGGACTGATCGAGTTTGTGCACGAGCGGCTGCCGAAGGCCGATTTGGTGATTGGCCTTACATGCGCCGATCGCTACCGTGACCAGCTTACGCTGGCGGGCGGGGGCGCGGCGGCCTTTGCCGCGTATTGGCCCACCATTCGTGCTGTCTGTCCGGATGCCCCTGTTTTTGAGGTCGCGAGCGTGAGTGCGGTGGATGCCGCCGAACAGCCCGCCGAGAACTATGTGACGGACGGCGTGGCCCCGGTGATGGAGGGTTTCCTCAAGAAGGCACGCGCCTCGAAGAGTCGTCCGGCGCCACGTGTCGCAAAGAGCGTGCCGACCGTTGAGGCGGCTGTTGCGCCTGCGGCAACCACGGCTGTTTCCGACACTTCGGCGCCAGTCGCCGGGAATCGGCGTTTGGGTATGCAGTTGGCGTTGCTGGCGCTTCTGGTGGCTGTGGCCGGCTACGCGATCTACTCATGTCTGGTGCCGGTGTGCAACCCCGCGCTGACGCCTGTTTCTGCAAAGCCTGTACCTGCCAAGACGGCTCCTGCGGCCCAGCCGACGGCGACATCGCCAAAGCAGGCCCCCAAGCTGGATGCGGCCGCCAAATCGGCAGCGAAGCCCGTCGTCGAGGAGCCGGCGAAGCCGGATCCCGGAAAAGTGCTGGCCAACTTGGAGCAAGCCTTGGCGGCAGAACGGGTGGAAGAGGCCGCAGCCGCCCTTGAGACGCTGGACGGACTCGCGGCGACGCTTTCGGCGTCTGAAAAGAAGCGTCTTGTGCAGGCCCGAGCCTTTCAGGCAAATCTCGCGGCGGCGCTGGATGGTGACATCGCGGCGCAGAACAGTCTGGCGGCTGCCTACTACAATGGTGGTGCATTCGTGACGCGTGACTATGCCAAGGCGCTGCTATGGTATAAGCTTTCTGCCGAAGCGGGAGATGCCGCTGCACAGATGTGTTTGGGCGTCATGTATGAAGAAGGGCAGGGCGCCGAGAAAAATGCCGCCCGAGCTGAGGCCTGGTATCGAAAGGCCGCCATGAACGGCGCGGCCGACGCCATGTACCACATGGGCGTGACGGCTGCCGCAGCGCAGACGCCAGACAAGACGGCCGAGGCCAATGACTGGTTCAGAAAGGCCAAGGCGGCTGGGACGAGCATCACCAACGTGGACGCCTGGATTCAGGCGACGGAGGCGAAATGAACCAGGCGCCGCTAGCGATCGGACTCGACATCGGCGGCACGAAATGCGCGCTCTCGGTGGGATCCTGCGGGGAGACGGTGCAGATTCTCCACCGCGAAGAATTCCCTACGGCGGGGCTCACCTGGCAGCAGGTACTGGCGTCCTTTGCCGCGCGCATTGAGGCGCTGCGGGCTGAGGCCTTCAACATCGCACCGCAGGTGGAGGTGTCGCTGGCGCAACTGCCTATTGGGATCTCCTGCGGCGGACCTCTCGATTCGAAGGCGGGGGTAATCTTGTCGCCGCCTAATCTGCCGGGATGGGATAACGTGCCCATTGTCCAGTATTTCGCCGAACGTTTTCACACGTCCGTGAAGCTCCAGAACGACGCGAATGCCTGCGCCTATGCGGAATGGCGGTTTGGCGCGGGGCGCGGCACGGAAAACATGGTCTTCATGACGTTTGGTACGGGCTTGGGGGCCGGGTTGGTGTTGGGGGGCAGGCTCTACTCCGGCACCAACGACAATGCGGGTGAAATCGGACATATTCGGTTGGCGCCTACGGGGCCGCGTGGCTACAACAAGGACGGCAGTGCCGAGGGGTTCTGTTCGGGGGCGGGCATGGCGCGTCTCGCGGGCATTCGTGCGCGTGAGGGGAAGTGGCTCGGCAGTGCAACGGCCGAGCTCGCGCGTCAAGATGCACTTACGGCCAAGGAGCTGTTTGCGCATGTGCGGGCGGGTGACCCGTTCTGCACGGCTGTGTTCCGGGAATCGGCCACGCATCTCGCGACGATTTTGGCCTACACGATCGACATCCTCAATCCCGAGGTCATTGTGTTGGGTGGCGTGTATATGCGTAATGCCGACCTCTTCGAGCCGGTGATCAATCCCATCCTTGCGCGCGAGGCTCTGCCATTTGCGCGCCAGGTGTGCCGGGTGGTGCCGGCGTCGCTTAGCGAAAACATCGGTGACTATGCCGCCTTGGCCGTAGCCTTGGGTTGAAGAGCTTACTGCAGATTTGCCCGATTGGCGGCTGACAGAAGTGTGCGTGTGAGGCGGGGTGTGTGCGGAGTGGGGCTGAAGGCGCATATCTCGTACTTTTTCTATTAAATCTTGTGTAATGCTTGTTATGTCGAATTTTCAGTTCGCTGAAAGTTCACAAGGCATTCACCTTGGATTCGCAATGATTCACACAGAGATTCCTGTTGTGGTGATTCGTAGGTGAATTGCAGGTGTATCCCAGGTGGGTGTGGGGTGAACTTTCGGTGAATCGCTGAAGCTGGATAACGGTTAAAATGCTCGTCCATTGGTCTAAAGTCATAGATAATTCGGTTGAGTTGGTAGTTTGTACCAATAGGTCTCGCATACGCCAACGGGGAGTTGCGCTTTTCCCCAGGGAGGCGTTCGCATCGGGGTTCTGGCCGACATGGAAGGCCCTGCCGTCGACAAGTCGATTCGTGCGCACGAATCTGTATCACCCCTACAGTCGATTCACGTTGGACCTACTGTCGGCAAGACGATTCGTGCGCACGAATTTCGCGTCTGGCAACTGTGGATGAAATTCTCATGTTTGCCGTCTCCTTACTTGGGGCAGGATATGGCCCCGGGCAACCTGGCCAGAGTGGACCATATGTGGGCAAGAGGCCGCCAATGATCAAAATGCTTGACCTGGACAAGACCATTTTCAGCTTGCATTTCATCAGCGCTTTCGGTAAAATACAGTCCAAATTTCTTGGCGTGTTTTTGTTCACGTCGCAGAAAAGATGATTTCATATCAACAACTAAGGAGTATCAAATGACCGAAATGACTCGTCGTGACGCCGTCAAGGCCGGTGTGGCTGCCGCCGCCGTCAGCGCCATTCCCTCCATGCTCAAGGCCCAGACGGCCCCTGGCCTCGCCGCGGGCAAGTACTATCGCGCCAACGAGACCGTGCGCGTCGCGTGTGTGGGCTATGCCGACCGTTTCCGCAGCTCGCTCCTGCCCTGCTTCCAGGCCTCGATGAAGGACCTGAACTTCGACATGGTCGCCGTGGCCGATCTCTGGAAGAAGCGTCTGTACGAGAACGCCAAGCCGGACCTCGAGAAGCGTCTCGGCCACTCGATCGCCGCCTACCGCAGCGACGTCGAGCTCTACGAGAAGGCGAAGGATGTTGACGCCGTGATCATCGCGACGGCTGACTTCCAGCACGCCCAGCACGCGACCCACGCCGTCAACGCCGGCAAGGACGC
>JAKSOW010000084.1 GCA_024405395.1 Kiritimatiellia bacterium
GCTTGCGGCTTGGGGGGCGATGTGCTATAATCTGCGCCATGAAAAAGTGGACGGTTGCGACATTCCAGGCGGCCAAGGGCAAGCAGAAACTTGGCTGCTGCACGGCGTATGACGCGTGTTTCGCGCGCCTCGCGGACGAGGCGGGCGTGCCCTGCATTCTCGTGGGCGACTCCATGGGCATGACGATGCTGGGCTACGACAACACGCTGCCCGTGAAGATGGAGGAGACGCTCAGCGCCACGGCGGCCGTGGCGCGTGCGGCGAAGGATGCGCTTGTGGTTGCGGACATGCCCTTTGGCAGCTATCAGTGCGGCGACGATCTCGCGGTCGCGAACGCCGTCGCCTGTCTCAAGGCCGGTGCGGACGCCGTCAAGCTGGAGGGCGGCGCGACGGTCTGCACGCTGATTCGCCGCCTCACCGCGGCGGGCATTCCCGTTCTGGCGCATGTGGGCATGATGCCCCAGAGCGTCAACGCCTATGGCGGCTTCAAGACTCAGGGCAAGACGCGCGAGGCGGCCGACCGGGTGTTGGCCGACGCGAAGGCCGTCGAGGCGGCGGGCGCCTTTGCCGTGACGCTCGAGTGCGTGCCGGATGCGCTGGCGGCGGAGATCACCGCGGCGCTGAAGATCCCCACCGTGGGCATCGGGGCGGGGCCCGTGTGCGACGCCCAGTGGCTTGTGATGCACGATCTGCTGGGCCTCAACGAAGGGCATGTGCCGTCATTCGTGAAGCAGTATGCCCATTTGGCTGAAGAGGCCAAGGCCGCCTTTGCCGCCTATGTCGCCGAGGTCGCGGGCGGCACCTTCCCGCCGCCGCGCGGATAAACGCCTATGCGTTTCGTTGCGCTGGACTTCGAGACGACGGGCGTCGCCGCCGGGTTCCCCAATGAACCCTGGCAGCTTGGGCTTGTCGCCGTCGAGGATGGGCGGGTACTGGCCGAAACGAAGTGGGAGACGTATTTTCAGGTGGACGCCGCGCGTCCTTTCTCGCCGCGTGCGCCGGGTCGTTGGGCGCAGATGCGCGAGGAACTGGCGGCGGCGCCGACTTTCCAGGAACTGTGGCCCGAGCTGGCGGAACGCCTGGTGGGGGTGCCGCTTGTCGCGCACAATGCCACCACCGAACGCACGGTGCTCGTCAAGCGTGCCCCGCTGACGCCGTTTGGGCCATGGCTTGACACGCTGGAGATCGTGCGGAAGTTCTGGCCGATTCTGAAGTCGTATAAGCTGGGGGATCTGATCCGCACCTTCGGGCTGGAAGGGGAGGTGCAGGCGCTCTGTCCGGACCGGACCTGGCATGATGCGCTCTATGACGCCTGCGCGGGTGCCGTGCTGTTCAAATATGTGGTGGGCATCACGGGATTGAACATCGACGGTTTGAGGAGAGGATGAGCAGATGAATGCAGTGTTCTTCGATATGGATGGCACATTGATCGATTCGCGGGCTGATCTCGCCAGTTCGGTCAATTATACGCGTCAGCAGCTGGGGCTTGCGCCGTTGCCCCAGGAGCAGGTGATCAGTTTTGTGGGGTGTGGGGCGCGACATCTGCTGGAAGGGGCCATCCCCGAGCGTGCCGGGCATTTTGATGAGCTTTGGCCGCAGTATTGCGAGAATTACAAGGCCCACATGCTGGATGAGACGGTGCTCTATCCCGGCGTGAAGCGCACGCTGGCGGAATTGGCGGACCGTGGCTGGCTCATGGGCATCAACACCAACAAGCCCAATTTCGCCACGCGCGGCATTCTGGAGCATCTTGGCATTCTGCGCTATTTCGGCAATGCCATCATCTCGGGCGGGGATTGTGCGGAGATGAAGCCCTCGGCCATGCCGCTCAGGGAGTGTGCGGCTCGGATGCGCGGCCATCGCCTCTCTTCGCATGACTGGATGGTGGGCGACAACTGGACGGACATGGATTCCGGCAGCAACGCGGGCATCAAGACCGCCTTCTGCACGTTTGGCTTCGGTCATCTCAATGACAGCCGCTACACCATCAAGATCAACCGCTTCGACGAACTGCTGCGTTATCTCAAGGCGGAAGAGTGAGGGTGTTTTTCCTGCTCTTCTGGCAAGAATAGGGTAATTATGCTATACTATCTGCGATTCTCATGAAAACACGCACATTTATCGATCAGGTTGAGGTTGAGGTCCGCTCGGGCAAGGGCGGCGACGGCTCCACGTCCTTCCGGCGCGAGGCGCTGGTGGCGTTCGGCGGCCCGGATGGCGGCGACGGCGGGCGCGGCGGCGACGTCGTGCTGCGCGCCTCGACTCACGTCAATTCGCTCATTTCGCTCTATTTCGAACCGCGTCTCTTCGCCGAAAACGGCGTGCCTGGCTCGGGTGGCCGTTGCTTTGGCCGCCGCGGCAAGGATCTCGTTGTGGATGTGCCGTGCGGCACGTTGGTGACGGACGTGGAGACGGGGCTTCTGGTGGCGGACATCACGACGCCGGGGCAGAAGGTGATCGTGGCCAAGGGCGGCGCCGGCGGCTTCGGCAACGTCCACTTCAAGAGCTCCGTCAACCAGGCGCCCACGGAGCATACGCCGGGCGGCGTGCCCGAGGAGCGTCGGCTCAAGCTGGAGCTCAAGACGATTGCGGATGCCGGCCTGCTCGGCTTCCCCAACGCCGGCAAGAGTTCGCTGCTGTCGCGCCTGTCGAGCGCCACGCCCAAGGTGGCGTCCTATCCCTTCACCACGATCAATCCGATCGTCGGCACAGTGGAGTATCCCGACTTCGCGCAGATCCGCATGGCGGACGTGCCCGGCATCATCGAAGGCGCTTCGCGTGGCGTGGGCCTGGGCCTCGCCTTCCTGAAGCATCTGGAGCGCAGCCGCGTGCTGGTGTACGTCCTCGACATGGCCGGCACCGACAACCGCAAGCCGTGGGACGACTACGCCATTCTCTCGAAGGAGATCGCCGAATACAACACGGAACTCCCCGAGCGTCCCTTCCTGGTGCTCGCGAACAAGATGGACAAGGCCGCCGCACGCAAGAACCTGAAGCGCTTCGTCAAGGAGACGGGCGTGAAGCCGTTTGCGATTTCGTGTGAGCCGTCGCTGAAGGATCTGCGCGAGTACGCCGACCTCAAGGACTATGACGGGCCCGTGGGTATGGACGTGTTCCTCGAAGAGCGGCGCAGGCGCGGCAACCCCAGGCCGCGCGCCCATCAGCATCTGGAGGAGGCGCCGCCTCCGCTGCACGAGATGCCAGACACGACGGGCGACGAAATTCCCGCCGAGGCGCTCAAGTTCGCCACCTTCCTGAAAATCGATCCGCCGAAGAAGAAGTCCCATCCTTCCCGCGGCAATATCCACTGACGAGGTTCCCATGAGCAAGACGCCGATAATCCTGTCCGCACTCATCTGTCTGTCTGGTGCTGCAGTGGGGGCCGACTGGATCGCCGGCGCCTACGAGCCGCCCGCCGAGGTGCAGACGAATGCCTTCTTCGCGCCCGCTCGCAACCCGATCGTGCAGAAGACGTTTCGTGCGCGCGACGGCGTGAAGCAGGCGATCTGGCACGTGGCCGCGCCCGGCATGCGCGACCTCTTCGTGAACGGCACGCGCGTCACGTCCACGGCCCTGCCGCCCTGGACGCCCTATCGCGAACGCGTGCTGGAGGAGAGCTTCGACGTGACGGCGCAGGTGAAGTCCGGCGCGGACAACGTGCTCGTGGCCGAGCTGGGCAACGGCTGGTACAATCCGCTGCCGCTGACGATGTGGTACCGCTACAATCTGCGCGAGGCGCTGGCGATCGGCACGCCGTGCCTGCGCGCCACGCTGGAGCTTGCGTATGCCGACGGCACGCGCGAGTCCATCCCCACCGACACGTCCTGGCGTGCGCTTGAGGGCAAGGTGGTCCGCAACAACCTGTACCTGGGCGTGGAGGAGGACGGCCGCCTTTCGGTTCGGGAGACGGGTCCGGCGCGCGTCGTCAAGGGACCGGCCGGCAGGATCTGCCCGGCGGAGGATTTCCCCAAGGTGGTGATCTTCAATGTGCGGCGGCCGGTGTCGGTGATGGCGCGTCCGAACGGCGCGTATCTCGTGGACTTCGGCGCGAACGCCGCCGGCACGCTGCGGGTGACGCTCCGCAACGTCAAGGCGGGCCAGAGGGTCGCCTTCCGCCAGGGCGAGCGCCTTTTCGCGGACGGTTCGCTCAATCCGCTCACGGCCGTGGCCGGCCAGATCAAGAAGCCCGAGCGCGGGCCGCTCTTCGGCGTGGCCGAGCAGTGCGATTCGGTGATCTGCCCCGAGGCCCGGGAGTATGTCTTCGAGCCGCGTCTGGCCTTCCACGTGTTCCGCTATGTGCAGGTGGAGGGACTTGCCGCCGCGCCGAAGCCCGAGGACTTCGAGGCGCTGGACTGGTCGGCCGACGTGAAGGAAGGAGGCTCGTTCACGTCGTCCTGCGAGAAGCTCAACAAGCTGCATGAGGTCTGCCGCCGCACGTTCCGCTCGAATCTGCAGAGCGTGCAGTCGGACTGCCCCGGCCGCGAGAAGTTCGGCTACGACGGCGACGTCTCCTGCACGGCCGAGTCGTTCTTCTGCAATTATGCGATGGGTCCGTTCTACCGCAAGGCGGTGCGCGACTATCTGGACGAGGCGGCCAAGGACGGCCTGTTCACGGAGACGGCGCCGTTTGTGGGCATCGCCTCCAGCGGCGCCATCCCCAACACGCGCGCGGCGCCCATCGGCTGGGCGGCGGGCGTGCCCGTGCTGCTGGATGTCGTGGTGCGCTATGCGGGTGACCTGGGCATCCTCGCCGAAGCCTATCCGGCCCTGGTGCGCTACCTCGACATCCTGGAGCGCGCGTATCCGGACCACCGCATCCCGAAGTGTCTCGGCGACTGGATCCCCGTGGCCGGCCACAAGGCGAACGAATCGCTTTCGGGCAATGCGCACTACCATCAGTTCGTGAAGCTAACGGCGAAGTTCGCGCGTCTGCTCGGCAAGGAGGCCGATGCCGCGCGCTACGCCAAGCTGGCGGACGAGATCGCGGCCGTCTGGCGCAGGGATTTCCACAAGGGCGACGGTCTGGTGGGGCGTGGCGTCCAGGGCGAACAGCTCTTCGCGCTCTACCATGGTCTGCTGGAGGCCAAGGACGTGCCGGCGGCCTATGCGCGTCTCAAGGCCGACATCGCCGCCCGAGGCGATTCGCTCACCACGGGCATCTTCGGCACGCAGTATCTGCTGGAGTACCTGTCGACCCACGGCGACGCCGCATTGGCCGGCCGCATCGTCACGCACGAAGGCTTCCCGGGGTGGTTCGACATGATGGACCGCGGCGCCACCACGTTGTGGGAGGACTGGGACGAGAGGCGGTGCCTTGATTCCCACAGCAACTGCCATCCGATGTTCGGCAGCTGCGAGCAGTGGTTCACGCGCCATGTGCTCGGCATCTGCGTGGCCGACGACGCGGTGGGCTGCGACAGGGTCCGCATCTGCCCGAACGCCGTCGCGGGTCTCACTTCCGCCTCGGGTTGGCTGGATACGCCGAAGGGCCGCATCTCCGTTTCCTGGAAACTTGTGGACGGCAAGATGCAGGTCGAGAAGTCCGTCCCTGCGGGCATATTGATTGTGGACTGAAAAAGCCTTTAGGAAAAGACAAATGAAGAAAAGCATTCTGATGATGGCGGCGTTTGCCTGCCTGGGCGCTTGGGCCGAGACCTACACCTGGCAGGGTGGGGCCACTGGCGAGTGGAATTCGAACGCGAACTGGACGCCGGCCGGCGTGCCGAACGCCGGCGACGTGGCGCTTTTCCCCGTGGCCGCCGACATCACGGACGACATTGTGCTTGGCGAAGGCACGCTGGTCATCACCAATGACGTGGCGGATCTCCATCTGAGAGGCGTCATTTCCGGTGCGGGCGGCATCTCCATCGGCGGTGCGGGCGAAACGTATCTCTACAGTTCCAATACCTTCACGGGGCCTTTCGTCTCGGAAGGCACGGGCAAGACCACTGCAGGTCTTGTCCTCAATTCCTCGCGTCCCCGTTCCGGCGGCGTAACCATCTACAACTGCGGTGCTCTGGGCCGCCATTCGGCCACGTTCGACCCCAATGGCGACAGCACGGGCAAGACGACGCCGAAGGCGGATGGCTCTGCGAATCCGCAGGCCGTGGATGCACATTCGGGCGCCATTCTCACGATCAAGGCGTCTGGCACAATCGACATTCCGCTGGCGCTGTCGCTTGACAAGCCCACGGCGGGCTCGCTTATTGTGGAAATTCCCGAGGATCGCGGCGATGTGGTGTTACAGGGGAAGGTGACGTGTCGCTTCCGTCTGCGCATAATAATGAAGTCGGCCAATGCGCTTCATATCATGCAGGAGACCCAGCACACGAACTACATCGTGCTGAATGCCACAGTCGGCAGTGACGTCTACCTGTATGGGAAAGAATCGGGGTCTGTCTCCATAATCGGGTCTGGAACGACGCATTTCTGCAGTGACCAGTCCACGAGCTTCAATGTCTTCAACAGTGGCCACATTGTCTGCGAGGTGGAGAATGCGCTGCCGCGTACGCTGAACTACCTGGAGTTCGGGTCGGATGGCTGCTCCATCGACTTTGGCGGACATGATCAGCTCGTCGCGAGCCTCGTCACCAATCGCTATTCGGAATTTTCCGGCAACAGCCGGACAAACTACGGATTCCGGTCCGCTAGCCCGGCGCAGATTCGGTTTGTGGGAACGGCCATCAACGGCTTCGGCTATCGGGGAGCACTGGAAGGGGCTGCAGGCATCGAATGGGATCCGCAGCGGGCGGACCGCGAGTTCACCTACTCCAATAGCGTTGCGACGACGTGCGGGAGCCTCGCGGTGAAGAGCGGCTCGTTCCGCATTTCGCAGGGCGCGACCTTTCCCAATCTCGGCAGCCTGACGGTTGCGGCTGGTGCAGTCTTCAAGGTGGAGGCGGGATCTGCCGCCAACATGGTCGTGACCAATGTGATCGGAGAGGCGGGGGCTGTCTTCGAACTGGGCGACAAGGTGAATGTCCTGGTGTCCAATCTGTCGCTGGGTGGCGTGGAGCTGGACAATGGCACCTATTCGTCGGCTTCTCACCCCGACTTCTTCACGGGCACGGGCTCGATCACCGTCCGCAAGGCCAGCGAGACCATCACCTGGACGGGTGCCTCCGGCGGGCGGTGGGACGATCCTGCAAACTGGGACTCGAGCACAGTGCCCAGTGCCGGGCAGACGGCTCGGATTGCCGGCAACGTGAAGGTGATTCTGGACGCGACGCCTGCGGGCGCGCCGAAGGTCGTTTCGGTGGGAGCCGGCGCGACGCTTGTCTTCACGAACTGGAACACGCAGCTCAATGCCGACTTCGTCGATGTGCTTGATGGCGGCACGATTACGTGTGCAGGCCCGGTCACGAACGAGACGGACATGTCGCGCGTAAACATCGTCTGTAGCGAACTCATGGTGGCGCCGGATGGTGCGATCGACGTCTCCACAAACGGCTGGGAGGGCGGCAAGTGGAATTTTGGCGAGAAGATCAAGCTAAATGACGCCTATGGTCCAGGAAAAGCGGGGTCGGGCTATGCGGGTGCCTCGCATGGTGGCCATGGCACGAGCTATCATGTGGAGTTTCGTCCGGGTAACACCTATGATAATCCCTATGCACCGACGCAGGCCGGTTCCGGTGGCGAGATGCCGCAGCGGTGGGGGCATACCGTGGCCCATTCCGGCGGCGGCGTGGTACGCATCCAGGCAACGCGGCGTGTGCATGTGGACGGTAAGATCGCCGCTGATGGTGCTTCGGCGTCAAGGGCGAGTCTGACTAGTTACGAGCATGATGCGGCAGCCTCGGGTGGCAGCGTGTGGATCACCTGCGGCCATATCGAGGGTTCAGGCCTGGTGTCCGCACGAGGCGGCAATGGCCAGGTAGCCCTCTATCCAAGCCCGCTTTTGATGTCCAATGGAACAACTCCGAGCTGCGACCAGGCATTGGGGCCTGCGGGTGGCGGCGGTATGATTGCCGTCGAAACCACGGACGCCACCCGTCAGGCATCCGCCAATGTCACCGGCCTACGCCTCACGGCGGCCGGCGGCGGCTATCCGCTGGCGGCGGTTGGCTGCACCACGCCGGCAACGGCCGACAAGTACAATACGCAAGCCGAAGCGGGTACGCTCGTCGTCACGGATGATGGACTGCGCACGCGGCTCATCGGCAAGGGACTCTCGGGACAGCTGCTCGGCGTCGATTCCTTTACGCATGAGGGCGACTTTGAATGGACGTGGGGGCATGTGCGCTTCCCTGTGGATGGCTTCGTCTTCAAGGTCACGGGCGATCTGACGATCTCGTCAGCCGAGTCGCGCCTTGACCTGGGTGACGTCTGCTGGACCAACAAGCGCTGCGCGGTGACGGACTACTGGGGCGGCAACGTGCCCAGCCGTCTGGAGGTTGGCGGTGACTTCACGGTGTCTGAGGGCGCGGCCTTCCAGATTCGGGCGGCCGAAACGAACCGTGCGAGCACGACCTGGGGTGGCGAGGTGCAGGTGGACGGCAAGCTCACGGTGGGGAATGGTGCGTATGTCTACGCCGCTGGCGACCCCGTCAACTTCGCGGTGCCGCATTTCACGGTGGGTGCGCTTGACGTTCAGGCGGGCGGCACCTTCTCCGCCGACAACCGCGGCTGTGCGGGTGGCTGGGGTTCAGGTGGGGATGTCGATTGGATGGGTGGTCGGCACTACCCGGGCTTTTCGCCGCTGGCCGATACGACGATGCGTTC
Organism: Kiritimatiellia bacterium; assembly: GCA_024405395.1. Taxonomy (GTDB): domain Bacteria; phylum Verrucomicrobiota; class Kiritimatiellia; order RFP12; family UBA1067; genus RGIG6720. The sequence goes on from JAKSOW010000084.1 coordinate 8,722, forward strand.
GTCGGGCGGTGCGCATGGTGGCGAAGGTGCGCCGGGCATCTTGGCGGATGGGGCGGCCGTGGATGTCTCGAAGCCGGGTGTGACGTATGATGACTTGTATCGGCCGTCCTTGCCGGGCGCGGGCGGCAATGTGAATGGCATAGGGGTCGGCGGCAAGGGCGGTGGCGTCGTGTACGTCGAGGCGCTTGGCGGCATCACTGTGGATGGTACGGTGTCGGCAGACGGCGGCATGAGCGGCTATTGGAACTTTAACTCCACGTCCTGCAATATCGCGTATGTTGGCGGCGGCGCGGGCGGCACGGTCTACCTCTGCGGTGATACGATCTCGGGCACGGGACGCATTTCCGCCTGTGGCGGTGCTGGCGCCAACTACAGGAACACGGCTTCGGGTGCGGGCGGCGGTGGCCGCATCGCCCTGATCACGGGAAATGGCGGTCGTGCGCAGTGGGGCGACATGGTGCGCTACGGCAGGCTCGACGAGGCACCGGCCGCGTGTTCCTTCGCGGGTTTAGTCGACATGGCGGGCGGCACGAACGCCTATGCACGCGTAGGCGAGGAAACGGTTGAGCGGCTGGCGGCGTTTGGTACGGCCGGCACGGTCAAATGGGGCATTGTTCAGCGGGCGCCCGGCCTGAGCATCATCATCCACTAAAGGAACTCGACATGAAGAGTATGGTGTTTGTGGCGGCAATGTGTCTGGCTGCCGTATATCGCGTGCAGGCGTTGCCGGTGACGTGGAATGAGGCGGAACTCTTTCGCATGCCTGAGGTCTATTCTGCGGCCGACTATGTGCCAGGTGGCATAACCAATGGCGTGAACGTGGCCTTCCTTGAAGGCCTGCCGTTCAAGGGACGTCCTACGCGCGATTTCGTCTACTGGGGCGTGCCCAAGACGTCCGAGGGCACGAAGGTGCCAGCGATGGTGTTGGTGCATGGCGGCGGCGGTTCGGCCTTTCACCGGTGGGTGAAGTTCTGGAATGACCGCGGCTATGCCGCCATTTCGATGGACCTTTGCGGTTGCGTGAGCGGTAACGTGTGGGGTGACGAGATGCGGAACCACAAGCCACATCCCTGGATGGGGCCCGGCAGCAGCTGCGGCGGTTTCGCATTCGTCAAGGAGAAGCCGGAGGATCAGTGGATGTATCATGCGGTTGGTGCCGTGGCCCGGGCGCATACATTCATCCGGTCGCAGCCGGGCGTCGACGCGACGCGCACAGGCTTGACGGGCGTTTCCTGGGGCGGTATCGTCAACTGTGTGGTGGCGGCCGTCGATGGCCGATTCAAGTTTGCCGTGCCCGTCTATGGCTGTGGTTTTCTCTACACCGACTCGGCGAGCTGGTGGCATCGCGATGGCGCGAAGAAAGGCGCGCGGGGACGGCGGGAGATCTGGAGCCCCTTGTGGGATCCGATGAACTACCTGGCCGAGGCCAAGATTCCGGTGCATTGGCTGGACGGCACCAACGACCAGAACTTCTCGCTGCCGTCGCTCACGAGCAGCTACGAGCTGGTGCCGACGGCGAAGTCGCTGGCCGTGCGGGTGCGGATGGGCCATAGCCATGGCGCGGTGAGCGAACAGGCCAAAGAGGTGATCGCCTTGGCCGATCATTATCTGAAAGGGGCGCCGGCGCTTCCCGTTCTTGCGCCGGCTGTGGTGAAGAACGGCACGGCGACGGCCGCCTACAAGGCGGACGTGCGGCTGCCGGTGGTGAAGGGGACGCTGGACTACACATGCGACGACAGCGCTTGGTGGTACAGCAACCGTTGGGAAACGGTGTCCGCGGAGGTGACGGGCGGTCAGGTGCGGGCGGCGGTGCCGGCTGGCGCGCGTTACTATTACCTGAATGTCGAGAGCGCCAACGGACTTCGGGCGTCGACGGGCCTGGTCTCTGTGCCTGCGCCGTGAGGATTTCTCGCTGTCGCTGGTTTCGTCTGCCGGATTTGAGCCATGGAAAGTAAAGACGCCTGTTCTCCTCCCTCAGGTTGGGCGCTGCTGCCCTTTGCCGTCTTCGCGCTTTTCTACGTGGGCATTTCACTGTGGGCGAATGACTTCTACAAGGTGTCGATGCCGGTGGCCTTCCTGGTGGCGTCCGCCGCGGCGCTGATGCTCAATCGCCGGGAACCTCTGGAGCGCAAGGTGGATGTCTTTGCGGCCGGCATGGGTGAGGTCAACATCATGATCATGTGCCTCGTGTTCATCCTGGCCGGCGCCTTTGCCGCCGTGACGAAGGGAATGGGGGCTGTGGATGCGGCGGTGACGATTGCGCAGGCACTGGTGCCGGCGCGCCTGATGCTGGCGGGCGTGTTTCTGGTGTCGTGCCTCATCTCGCTGGCGGTGGGCACATCGTGCGGCACGATAGCGGCGGTGGGGCCCATTGCGCTGGGATTCGCCGGCAGGCTCGAGTTGGCGCCGGCCCTGCTCTTGGGTGCGGTCGTGGGTGGCGCGATGTTCGGGGACAATCTCTCCATGATCTCCGACACCACCATCGCCGCAACGCGCACACAGGGCGTACGGATGAAGGACAAATTTGTCGCGAATTTCTTCTTGGCTGGGCCGGCGGCTCTGGCGGCATTGGCGCTTTACGTGATGCTGGGCTCCGCGGCCGATGCCGGGGCGTCTGTTGCGGTGACGTGGCGGCATCTTGTGCTGGTGGCGCCCTATGTGCTGGTCTTTGCTCTGGCTCTGTGCGGTCTGAACGTGATGCTGTTGCTCTTTGCGGGCACGGCGTTGGCGGTCGCGATTGGCGTTTGCCTGGAGGCGTTCCCGTTCCTGGATGGGCTGGTGCTCTGCGGCAAGGGCACGCTGGGCATGAGCGAGACGTTGATTGTGGCGATTCTGGCGGGCGGGCTTTTCCGTGTGGTGCGTGCCAATGGCGGCGTTGCCTGGCTGACGGCGCGCATTTCGTCTTTCGTCAAGGGGCCGCGGTCCTGCGAGTTTGGCGTCTTCCTGCTGACGGCGCTCGTCAACGCCTTTACGGCCAACAACACTGTGGCCATTGTCATTGCGGGACCGGTAGCCAAGGTCTGCGCCGATCGCTTCGGCGCACGGCCCGTGCGCATCGCCGCCGTGCTGGACAGCGCCTCGTGTGTGGTGCAGGGGCTCATTCCCTATGGTGCCCAGCTTTTGATTGCCGTGGGCGTGGCGCGTGCGGAAGACATGTCGCTGGGTTCCTTTGAGCTCATCAAGGCATTGTACTATCCGCCTTTGCTGGCGTTGGCGCTGGTCGTGTCGATGCTGTTGCCGCGATTCATGCCTCGACGGGACTGATTGGGCCGGCTTTCTGTCGCGCGGTCGGCATTGTGGGATAGACGGCAATCGGGCTTTGTGCTATAATACCGAACGCTATGAAAATTGTCATTCTTTTGGGTGCGCCCGGTTCGGGCAAGGGTACGGTCGCGGCTCGTCTCGCGTCCGAAAACGCGAATCTCAAGCACGTCTCCAGCGGAGACCTGCTCCGTGGCGCCGTCGCCAAGGGCACGGAGGCCGGCCAGAAGGCCAAGGCCTTCATGGAGGCTGGGCAGCTCGTTCCGGATGAGCTCATCGCCCAGATGATCAAGGACGTCATCGCCGAGACCGAAGGCGACGTCACGATGCTGCTGGACGGCTTCCCCCGCAACGTCAAGCAGGCCGACATTCTCGCCGATACGGGCGCCGAGATCCGCTCCGCCGTGCTGCTGGACGTCCCCGACTCCATCATCCAGGACCGCATCGCGGGCCGTCGCACGTGCCCGAAGTGCAAGGCCGGCTATCACGCGAAGGACCTGCCGCCGAAGGTCGAGGGCATCTGCGACCACTGCGGCACGGCGCTCGTCATCCGCAAGGACGACAATCCCGAGACCGTCAAGGACCGTCTCGTCGTCTATCATCAGCAGACCGAACCGCTCATCGCCTACTACAAGGAGAAGGGCCTGCTGCGCGTGATCGACGGCAACCAGGGTCCGGCGAACAACGCCAAGGCGTTTCTCGCGGCGATGTAAGGTGGCGCGACTTTGAAAGTCGACATCAAGACCAAGGCGCAGATTGACCAGATGCGCACGGCGTGCCGGATGACCGCGGAGATCCGCGACATCTGCGCCAACGCCGTGGAGCCTGGCATGCGCACGCGCGACATCGACGCGCTGGTGAAGGACTACTGCCTGAAGAACAAGGTCAAGGCCTCGTTCTTCGGGTATGCGGGCTTCCCGGGCATGCTGTGCGTAAGCGTCAATGACGAGGTCATTCACGGCATCCCCGGGGAGCGCATGATCATGCCCGGGGACATCGTGAAATGCGATGTGGGCATCTACACGAAGGGCTACAACGGCGACACGAGCCGCACCGTGATGGTGGGCGTGACGGACCCCGAGGTGATCAGGCTGGTGGAGACCACGAAGAAGTGTCTGGCCGCTGGCGTCGCCACGGCGGGCCCGGGCGTGCATCTCGGCGACGTGGGCTATGCCATCCAGAAGGTGGCGGAGGATGCCGGCTTCGGCGTCGTTCGCGACTGGATTGGCCATGGCGTAGGCCGCACCGTGCATGAGGACCCCGAGGTTCCCAACTACGGCAAGCCCGGCACCAAGCTCGTGCTCAAGCCCGGCATGACCATCGCCATCGAGCCGATGATCACGATGACCCAGGCCGGCGCGAAGACCTATGTGGCCGACAACGACTGGACCGTGATCACCAAGGACCATTCGATGGCGGCCCATTTCGAGCATACCGTTGCCATCACCGACGACGGCTGCGAGATTCTGACGGCTCCGGCCGATTATCCATAATCGCTGCGCGTCAGCACCATATTTTCCGACGGGCGGATCCGAAGGCACCACAGGTCGAACGGTGACTGATTGTCCGCCCGTCGGATTCTTTTTTGTCTGGATGGGGCGTTTGTGCTATAATGTGCCCTAAATCTCTAGAGAGGATAAACATGAAGAACATTGTCGCCCTTGCGCTTGTTGCGTTGTTGGCCGGTTGCGGAACCCGCCCCGAGAAGATTGCCGCTGAAACATCGACGACGGGTCTTACCGTCTGCCGCATGGTGTCGCCCGCCAACATCGTGAGCCCGGTCTTTGGCTGGAAGATGGTGTCGCGTCGTGAAGGTGCGGCTCAGAAGGCCTACCGCGTCAAGGTCTATGAGGGCGTGTGCCCCAAGGCGCGCCGCCTTGTGTGGGACTCCAAGGTGGTCCTCTCCGACCTCTCCAGTGGCATTCGCTATGCCGGTCCCGTGCTGAAGGGCGCTGCCAAGCACACCTGGGAAGTGGCTGTGATGGACAATCGCGGCGTGTGGCTCGCGCCTGCCAAGGGCTTCTTCGAGACGGGGCTTGCCGCGGCTGACTGGAAGGGTTCCAAGTGGATCTCGGCCGCCGATGCGCGCGAGGCCACAAAGGACGAGATGGAGAAGACCCAGACCTCGGCACCCGGTACCGACTGCTTCGTGAAGACGATCACCAACCCGAAGGCCGTCACCGAGGCCTACTGGACGGTGACTGGTCTGGGCGTTTTCGAAGCCTACGTCAACGGCAAGCCGGTCTGCCGCAAGGGCTGCAAGGCCGCAGGCGGCAAGTGCGTGCGTGATCGCCTGAAACCCGGCTTCACCCATGCCTACAAGACGAAGCATTCCTTCACGTATGACGTGACGCGCCAGATGAAGACCGAAGGCGGGGCGGCAAACACCTTCTCCGCCATGGTCTCCGCGGGCTGGTGGCGCGACCAGATCGTGAAGTACTCCGGCAAGAAGTCCGCTTTCCGCGCCGTGCTGATCCTGCGGCATGCGGATGGCACCGAGACGCGCGTGCCCACGGATCTCTCCTGGCAGGCAGCCGTGGCGGGCCCCGTGACGCGTGCGGCGATCTTTGACGGCGAGTTCTATGATGCCCGCGTGAAGACCTGCTGGATGAAGGGCAAGGCCTGCGACAAGTTCAAGCCTGCCGTCGAGAACAAGGAGTTCCAGGGCGAGATCCTGCCGATGGAGGGCGCGACCATCCGCCACCGTGACGACCTCGCGCTCACGCCTGCGGTGATCTACGTGTGGCAGGGCGTCGAAGGCGCCGACGACACGAAGTTCGGCACCGTGAAGAAAATCCGCACCTACAAGCCGGACGAGACGATCATCCTCGACAAGGGCGAGACGCTGGTGGTGGACTTCGCGCAGAATGCCGCCGCGGTGCCGTGCCTCAAGGCGTCGGCCGCCGAGGGAACGGTGCTCACGATCTTGCCCGCCGAAATGCTCAACGACGGCGCGGGCCTCAAGACGCGCGGCAACGACGGTCCCGAGGGCAGCGTCTACCGGCAGAACCTCCGCAAGCTGTGGCACGATGGCGCCATGGCCGTCTACACCTTCGCCGGCAAGGGCGAGGAGACCTATCGTCCCGAGTTCACGTTCTTCGGCTATCGGTACGTGTCGTTCACCGCCACGGACCGCGTGACCATCAAGAAGCTGCGCTCCATCCCCGTCACCTCCACGCCCAAGTGGGCCGAGACGGGCGCGCTCGTCACAGGCGAGAAGGACGTCAACAAGCTCATCTCGAATGTCATGTGGGGGCAGTACTCCAATTATCTCTCCGTGCCCACCGACTGTCCGCAGCGCAACGAGCGCCTGGGCTGGTGCGCCGACACGCAGGTGTTCTGCGAGGCGGCTTCCTACAACGCCGACGTCTACGGCTTCCTCCACAAGTGGATGCGCGACATGCGCGACACGCAGCACGACAACGGCTCCTTCCCCGGTGTGGCCCCCCATGCCCAGTACGGCAGCAACGCCTCCGAGGAGATCGGCTGGTCGGATGCCGGCGTGATCGTGCCCTACACGATGTGGAAGCAGTTCGGCGACACCACGATCGTGGACGCGAACTGGGACGCGATGGAGAAGTATCTCGCCCTCACGGCGGCGAACAAGTTCGACTCACCTCGCGGCAACACGCATCAGTGGGCCGACTGGCTTTCCTTCGAGGACTACGAATCGGCCGGCGGCGGCCTCGGCAACCGGATCTCGGCCTGGGAGAAGAAACCGGGCGGCAAGCGCGGTCCGCGTGCCGTGACGCTGGACTACTGGCACTTCCTCGGTGGCTGCTACTGGCTGTGGGACGCGCTGATGATGGCCGACATGGCCGAGGCGACCGGCCGCACGGCAGCTGCGGCGAAGTACCGCAAGATGGCCGACGAGGCGCGTGCCTATCTCCGCGAGAAGTTCATCGACAAGACCGACGGCATGGTTCTGAAGCCTTTCCGCGCAAACCAGACGCCGGCGCTGCTCGTCCTCAAGTTCGGCCTGCTTACGGACGCCAAGGCCATTGCCGCCACGAAGGCGGCGTTGCTCAAGAACATCAAGGACCACGGCGACTGCCTCACCACGGGCTTCCTGGGCACCTCGATCCTGATGGACACGCTCACCTACGACGTGGGCGCGCCTGAGGTGGCCTACACGCTGCTGCTCCAGCACAAGAATCCGTCGTGGCTCTATTCGGTGGACCAGGGCGCCACCACCATCTGGGAGCGTTGGAACAGCTATGTGAAGGCGACGGGCTTCGGTCCCGTGGGCATGAACAGCTTCAATCACTACGCCTATGGTGCGGTGGTGGCCTGGATGTACGGTTCGATGGCTGGCATCCGCGAGGACGTGAAGAAACCGGGCTTCAAGCACATCATTCTCGCGCCCATCCCCGACAAGCGCGTTGGGCACGTCACGGCGGCGTTTGACTCCGCCTACGGCAAGATCACGAGCGCCTGGCGCTATGGTCGTGACGGCAAGTGGATCTGGACCTTCTCGATTCCCGCGAACACCACGGCCACGGTCATGGTGCCGGGCGGCGAGACGAAGGAATACGTCTCGGGCACCTACACGATCGT
>JAKSOW010000085.1 GCA_024405395.1 Kiritimatiellia bacterium
AAATGGCAGAAAACTATGGTGGGGACACGAATGCCCCCACCAATGCCATCAAGCAGACTGTCCCCGTCACAACCATAATCGGCAAATGACAGGATAAGTCAAGTCACGTTTCGCGACCGCCTACGCCAGTTCTGCCGCCAGGGCGGCAATCTGTGCACGAGAGGCCTCGTCAAGCGCGGAACGAATCGTCACCGTCGTCTGGGCGAATGTGATGTCCTTGGCCCCGGCCGCCTCGAAGAGCGCACGCATGTTCTTCGCCGCTGTCGGCGCCCAGGTGCCGTTCTCGACAAAAGCGACGGTGCGGTTCTGGTAATTACGCTCCGTGAGATGGTCGATGAACGTCTTCATCCACGGGAAGATGCCGTTGTTGTAGGTGGTGGTGCAAAGCACCAGCTTGCCGTAGCGGAAAGCGTCTTCCACCGTCTCCGGCATGTCGTCGCGCGCAAGATCGGCGATGGCGACCTTCGGGCAGCCCTTCTTGAGCAGCTCCTCCTTCAGGAGCAGCGCCGCCTCCTTCGTGTGGCCATAGACGCTCGTGTAGGCCACGCATACGCCCGGCGACTCCACCGAATAGGAGCTCCACGTGAGATACTGCTTCACGGCGTGCGCAATCTCCTCGCCCTTGAGGACGGGCCCGTGCAGCGGGCACACCGTCTGGATGTCCAGCCCCGCGGCCTTCTTGAGCAGCGCCTGCGTCTGCGCACCATATTTGCCCACAATGCCGATGTAGTAGCGGCGGGCCTCACAATCCCAACCCTCAGGATCCTCCACGTCATTCGCGCCGAACTTGCCGAAGCCATCAGCCGAGAACAGAACCTTGTCGGCCGAATCGTAGGACACCAGCACTTCCGGCCAATGCACCATCGGCGCCGCCACGAAGGTGAGCTTGTGCGTGCCCAGATCAAGCACATCGCCTTCCTTGACGACCACGCGGCGATCGGCGAAGTCCTGCCCAAAGAACTGACCCATGAACTTGAACGCCTGCGCCGAGGACACAACCTTCGTCTCGGGATACAGGGCCAGGAATTTCGCGATGCAGGCCGAATGATCCGGCTCCATGTGGTGCACCACGAGATAATCGGGCGCCTTGTCCCCGAGTACGGCCTTGACGTTGGCGGCCCAAGGATCGAAGAACCGCGCATCCACCGTATCCATGACGGCAGTCTTCGCGTCCGTAATCACATAACTGTTGTACGCCATGCCGAGCGGAACGACATACTGCCCCTCAAAAAGGTCGATGTCATGGTCATTCACGCCCACATACTTGATCGTATCGGAGATCTGCATTTTCTAGTCCTATCTACTTGAGCAAATCAAAAAGAAGACCGCCGCCCCTTGGGGACGGTGGCCTCTCCACATTAAAATGGAAGCTTTTTGGGAACTATCACTCCGGCTTGGTCTTCTTGAGACCGAGGCCGCGGGAGTCTTCCTTCCACTCGCCACGCTTCTGGAGCAGGTCCACGCGCTCGAAACGCTTGAGGACGTTGCGCTTGGACGTGATCTTGCCGGAACCTCTCAGACTACGATGCTGACTCATTTCTTCTTCTCCTGTTCGAAAATGGAAGCCACATTATACTAAAACGAACGTCAGAATTCAACCCCGAAACGGAAGAATCGTTCATTCGTTCTTTTGTTCTCTCACAAAGTGCCGAAGATGCGGTCCCCCGCATCGCCCAAACCCGGCACAATGTAGAAATGGGAATTGAGCCGCTCATCCTTCGCCGCCGTATAGACGGGAACGTCCGGATGGTGCTTCTCAAAGTTGGCGGCCCCTTCCGGCGCCGTGACAAGACAAAGGAACACGATGCGGCGATAGCCGAGCTTCTTGAGCTGCGTGACGGCATCCACCGCGCTGCCGCCCGTGGCGAACATCGGATCGATGACGATCGCCAGCTCGTCTCCCTTGGCCGGCGGAACCTTGGCGTAATAGGGCACGGGCTCGGCCGTCTCTTCGTTGCGCTGCATGCCCAGCACACCCACCTTGGCGTAGGGCAGCACGTGCAGCATGGCGTCCAGCATGCCCATGCCCGCGCGCAGGATCGGCACAAGAACAATGTCGTCGCTCACCTTGCGACCCGTGGTCTTCGCCACGGGCGTCTGGACCTCGACTTCAACCGTATTGAGGCTCTTGAGCGCCTCGAAGGCGAGGAACTCCGTCAACTCCGTGACGAGTTCGCGGAATAGCTTCGGCTGGGTCTTGATGTCGCGCAGATAGGTCATGCGGTGCTGAACCAGCGGATGGTCGAGAACGGTAAGCATGTTGAATGTCCTTTCTTTAGCTCACTTGCCTTCAGGCTTCTTGTCCGTTGCCTTCATGCCGGCCTCGTCCTTCGAGAAGGTGTAGTCCTTGCCTGGAAGGATGGCATTGAGGATGATGCCCGTAATGGCGCCGACCGCCAGACCCGAGAGCGCGAAATTCACGCCCGCCACGGCAAATTTGATGGCCCCCGCCTTCGAGAAGGCGATGCCGAGCGTCAGGACGAGGATGATGGCCGCGATGAGCATATTGCGGCTCTTGGAGAGATCCACGCGCTGCTCCACGAGATTGCGCACGCCGACGGCGGAGATCATTCCGTAGAGGACGAACGAGACGCCGCCGATCGTCGCCGGCGGAATCGTGCCGATGAAGGCGGAGAACTTCGGGCAGAACGACACGAGAATCGCCAGACACGCCGCGATGCGGATCACGCGCGGGTCATAGACCTTCGACAGCGAAAGCACGCCCGTGTTTTCGCCGTAGGTGGTGTTGGCGGGCGCACCGAAGAGCGACGCGAGCGCCGTTGCGACACCATCGCCCAGCATCGTGCGGTGCAGCCCGGGGTTCTCGAAGAAGTTGCGGTTCACTGTGGAGGAAATGGCCGAGATGTCGCCCACATGCTCCATGATCGTCGCAAAGGCGAGCGGCACCACCACGGCGAGCGAGGTGACGAGCAGTCCCGTGTCAAGATTGGAGAACACGGGGAACACCGTATTCTCCCAGGCAATCGGCAATCCCACCCAGGAGGCCTTGGCGACATTGGCGTAGTCGATCTTGTCGGCCCAGCCGAACAGGCCGAAGACGAGCGCCGCGAGATACGAGGCGATCACGCCGAGCAGGATCGGGACGATGCGGACCATGCCCTTCCCGAAGATGGAGCAGACGAGCACCGTGGCGATGGCGACGATCGACACCGGCCAGCACCCTTCGCAGGAGTTGACGGCCACCGGCGCCAGCACAAGGCCGATGCCGATGATGATCGGCCCCGTCACCACAGGCGGGAAGAACGCCATCACGCGTTTGACGCCGCATCCGCGCACGAGCGCGGAGACGATGAAATACACAATGGCCGAGGCGGCCACGCCAATGCAGGCATACTGCAGGGCCGTGCCCTTGGAGAGCGCCTCGTAGCCCTGGGTGCCCGCCAGACCCGTCAACGCAAAGTAGCCCGCCAGATACGCGAAGGACGAGCCCAGGAAAGCCGGTACGCGACACTTGGTGATCAGGTGGAACAGCAGCGTGCCGAGACCCGCCCAGAGCAGCGTCGCGCTCGGCGAGAGGCCCGTGAGGATCGGCACGAGGATCGTGGCGCCGAACATCGCGAACATGTGCTGCACGCCCAAGACGCCCATACGCGGCAAACCCAGCGCGCGCGCATCATAGACAGCTGCGGCATCACCCTGCTGCGCGCCGCACCACGGACACGTCTCACTCATCGACCGCACGGCGATCGGCCGCCCGCACGTGGGGCATTGCTTCACAAGATAGGGATTGGGGCGGTCGATCAGAGTCTTCAGCAACGAGGCAATGCGCGCCGACTCGTCCGCCGTGACGACACCATCCTCCCGAACCTCCTCCAGAGCCTGCCTGAACGCCGCATACTCGCCGCCGAAGGCCGCCAGCGGGCGCGCCAGATTCAGCAGGACCTCCGTCTCATGGAAATCGACTTTGCCGTCGGCCAGAATGTCTTTCTCCATGGCGCGCAGCACTTCGGCCAGCGCCACCTCTCCGCGATGAACCCGATCGGCCGCAAATGACTTCGGCCAACATTCCATCCAACCCGATGCGAATCCCATGCGCTGCCTCTTTTCCTTTATATCCGGCAAAACCGGAAGGACTCAATAGTCACCACGTTCCATGTCGCGCTTAAGCGCCTTCTTCTTCAGCGCGTCACGCTTGTCGTGCTGTGCCTTGCCACGACAGACCCCCAGCTCCATCTTGATGAAGCCATGCTTGAGATAGAGGCGCAGCGGAATGAGCGTAAGCCCCTTCGCCTCGCTTTTGAGCCGCAGCTCCTCGATCTCCTTCTTGTGCGCCAGCAGCCGCCGACGCTGCAGCGGACGATGGTTGAAGCGGTTGCCGAAGGTGTAGACCGGCACATGCATCTGCTCGACATAGAGCTGCCCGCCCAACACGGACGCATACGCGCCTGACAGCGAAGCCTCACCGTGGCGGATGACCTTCACCTCAGTGCCAGAAAGCGCCATACCGCACTCGACCTTCTCGAGTACGGTATAGTCATGGTACGCCTTGCGGTTTACGGCGAAATCACCAGGCGCGGTCTTTTTCTTCTTTTCGGCCATGGCGAACGGCGCGTTTCCCAACGCGCGGCTATCAGTCCGCAAAAATGGACTTCAGCGACGCATGCTTCTGCCAACGCGTCTTCGCGTCTTCCGCGCGGGCGATGGCGTCAAAGTCAATCTCGGAGATGAGCTTGCCCTCGGCGACCTCGCGAAGCGCCGTGTCAACCTTGTCCTCATCGGAATTCTTCGGGCGCACCAACGGCTTCTCGCCATTGATGAGCTGCTTCACACGCTTGGAAATCAGATTCACGAGAACGGGAACCGACGGAACACGTTCATGGGCCTGTTTGAGGAGTTCGGTATTCATATTGCTCTTTTTCTCCGTGCAAGAGGCGTATTATACACTAAAGAAGGATGAAATGCAAGGGCGTTTTGCTGTGGTCAAGTCAGTGACGGGGCGAACACCGGAAAAGGCGCGTCTCGCCGAGGCGGAAATCCACTGTGACATTCGGTCCGCAGCCAAGCGTCTTGCCAGTGAAGAAGTCACGCACTTCCCCTGTTGCGCCAAAGTCAATCGTCAACGGGCCTTCGGCCAGCGCCTGGATGAGTACCAGGCCTTCAGCCGAGCAGACATTGGCTTTTCCCGGCGGCGTATAGAGGTGAACGCCCGCCTTTCGCGCCTGAACCGCTATGGCCTCAGCCGTCAGATCCACAGGCGCTACGTTCTCGACGAAAACCACATCAGGTCTCGCGGCCTTGAATGCCGCCAGCTGCGCCTGAAGTTCGGGCGTAAGCTTGTCTGTAGCCGTAAGATAGAAAAGCTTCACCGACTTAGGTGGATTCGCGAGCACATCCGTGAGCAGATATTGTCCGTAGTCTGCCCCCGAAGTGGCGAATCCCCGGCGATTCAAGACCGATCTGCGCCCCGCGAGCCAGCCGTCATGCAGGAGACTGTCTTCATGGACGACATTGGCGATTTCAGGCTCATAGGGCCGCGCGCGCTTCACCATGCCCTGATCCAGCGCCTCAAGTCGAGCGCGAACCCGCCAGATGTCCGCATCGCGGAACCAACCCCGTCCAAAGAGATCCATCCACCAGTCGCCATAGCCGCGGAGAATGTCGGCGATCGAATCGCGCAGGAACATCTCGCGGGTGATTGCCGGATCCGTGTAAGGCGTGAAGATCCGCATATGGTCCCACATCTCCTCGTGATGCGTACGATGATCGATTTCATTGAACCACAGATACCCCTGCCGCATCACCGTCTCCGCCGCACTCATGATCACGGTGGAGCCCGTGAGATTGCGGCAGGAGTAGCTGAGCGGCGCCGAAAAGCCGTCGATCTTCTCCTGGGCATTCGCCATCAGCCAGGCGAAGTCAAAGTGGCCCGTCTCGCCCGCCCCGGCGGTCACGCCACCAATCTCCCAGGAATAGCCATAGAAGAAGAACGTGAGGGCCTCACCCCGCGAACCGCGTTTTGCCGCAGCCCCCAGCTCCACCAGAAAGCTTGCCATCTCGCGCTGACGGAAACGCGCAAACTCCAGAAGACGCGCATCCTTTTCCTTCAAATGGCGCTGCGCAGATGAGGGCACCTCGGCGGTGGACCAGTCCGGATCGCCATGCGCCTTAAGCCAATCACGAAACGCATCGCGGGTCGACACGTCATACCCCGAGAGATTCTCGCTCTGCGACATCATGTAGAACCACTCCGCCGAGTTCTGTCCGCTGATCTGAAGACCTGCGTAGTTCTGCGGGAAACGCTCCTTCAGGTGGCGCGACACCTTCTCGATCGCCTCGCAGGCAGCTTTACGGTAAAGGCGCGACGACACCGAAGACATGCCCAGATTGAAGCCCGTGTCATAGATCATGCGTATCTCGGGATGGCGCTTCAGCAGCCACACGGGCGCATCCGTCATCAGGCGCGGCACAAGAAGGATCTGCGGATTGATGGCGATAAGTCGGGCACACTCCCGATCCAGTTTGTCATAGTGTTCGGGTTCTTCCGGTGGCGTCCACCAATCCTCACACCCCCATGAGGAATCGGTCGAGAACGTGACGAAATCCACTTGCGCCTCCCGATGCGCCAGGCGTACCGCATCACCCAGCGTGTCGCCATAATAGTATGGCAGACGCACCCACTTGCCTGCCGCGTCGGGATACGACACCTCAACGGAGAAATAGGTGCGAAAACGCGTCGCACGATGGTCAAAGACGAAATGATAGCGGTGCCCCTTCGTCAGCTTCAGGTTACCCGCCGTCCATGCCGCCGAACGGACTTCCTCGTCCGCGCGCAAGACCACATTGGTCGCGCCGGTGTTCAAATCGACGAGGCGCGCGTTTGAATACCAGAGCGGATCCGTGCCAAAATAGCCCGTGAGCACCACGCGTCCCGAATCGGTGTCGCAGTCGGCCGCAAAGGGAATCTTCAGCGTTGTCTTGCGCACGCCCGAGATGTTGCAGAGGCAGGTCGGCGAACCGTAGTAGAAGCGCGGCAGCCGCACTTCGCCGTCGACAAGAATGCGCGGCCCTTGCGGCGTCTGCCTTTTCTCCACTGTCAGGGCGGGCATGCCCAACGCAAAAACCGCCACAAACGCCAATACGAGAACTTTCATCATCTTCACTCCTTTACTTGCCTCACGGAACAGGCTCCAACGAGAGTTCGTAAGGCTGTAGACGGCAATGCGCGAACAGCTCCTCACGTACGGTCTCCAGGCGCTTCAGCTCGGATTCGCGCTTGGGGTAGAGTTCCTTGAAGCGTTTGACTTCGCCGCCATAGTAGCGGTAATAATGGCCACCCGCCTGATTGGCGACGCGAAGTTCCTCTATCCACTGATCCAACTTCTCAAACGTGCTCTTCTCATCGTTGATGTCGCCGCCACGCCTGACGACCTGGATGTATCCCTGCGGCAAGCCACGCAGACTTCCCGCGAGCTTCTTGAGATTGGCGGCAAGGGCCACGCCTTTCTGAGACGTCTGCTGTGAAGGCGTGTCCAACGTCGCGATATTGACGCCTGCGTCAAGTTCCGCCGCCGAGCAGACAAGGATCTCCTTGCCTGCCGCCTTCAGGCGCCAACGTCCCTGCGGAAGCCCTCTGACGCGCACGATCTCCTGATTGAGCTTCGCCGTAAGCGGATACAGGCGGTCGTCGCTCTTGTAGTTGCGGCCCACGGGAATCGGCAGCGCCTTGGGAGCGTAGGTAAACGTGCGCGATCCTTTCGCGGCCTCGAAGACCGTCTCGCTCACCACCGGCGAGAAGGACATGGCGTCAAGCACGAGCGCCGCCATCAGAAGATGCCCGTCCTCATGTGGATGGATCCGGTCCGACAGAAACTTGACCTCGGGATTGTCGCGGAAAATCGGCGTAAGCACCGCATGGAGCTCAACAAGCCCCGTCTTCTCCTCGGCGGCAAGCTTGCGCGTGGCCTCGGCCAGGGCCGTCAGGCCAACCGCGTTTACGCCTGGCAGGGCCTTCTTCTCGACAAGAGTCGAATATTCGTCATACGGGGTGGGCGTCATCAACGTGACAGAGGCCCCGATGCCACGGCATTTTGCAATCAGCGCGCGCATGTTGGCAGTGAAAGAAGCCACCTTCTCCTTACGGGTGGCAAGTGACTTCGCATCTGCTTTTGCGGGATCCCAATACGCCCCATGCCCCACATCGTTCATGCCGAACATGATGAAGACGCGGTTCGGATTCTGCGGGGCGATGTCCCAGTCGAATCGCGCCAGACCATCCTTCGCCGTATGGCCGCAAATGCCGCCGTTGAGCAGGGTCACACGCATGCCCGGGTGACGCAACGCCCAGATGTACTGCAATTGCGCAATGTACCAACCGCCATGCGTTATCGAATCGCCCAGAAACATCACGCGGTCGCCATCCCGGAACGGCGGCGTTTGCGCAGGCAGCAGGCATGTGAGCAAGGAAGCCGCCAAGGCAACAGCCCAAATGCGAAGGACAGGCATCTTCATGAAAACAGCAACCTCCTAATCGAAGACCAAGTGTGTGCGGGATCAATTCCCGCACACACCATTACCATCTGTGCCGCGACATATCCACGAAAGCAAGAACGCACAGATGGTCCAACTGCTGCCGAAACTTACTTTGCGTAAAGGGCATTCAGCTGCTTGAGCTTGCCGGCGATGAGATCGTCTGCGACGGAAGGCCCAAACGGCGAAGAAGCCGATTCGTAGCCGCCCTGCTTATAGCTGTCGGAGAACGGGAAATAGCCGCGGCTGCCGTTGGTGAGGCAGGTGAGGAGCGTAAGCTTGAACGGCGAATCCTTCTTGACGGCCTTGCCGATGTCGTTGAACGGTTCACCGGGGAAGCCGCCGAACGCGACGGACTTGCCGATCGAGATGGAGATGAGGGGCAGGTCAAAGAAGTCCGGCCCTGCGGCCAGACGGCGGATGCGGCCGGCGCGCGCCACTTCGGTGGTGAGCTCCATGCCATAGCAGCCATAGATCTTGCTGATCTCGGCATCCTTGCCCGCTTCGTGGAGCGCCCACAGCTTCTCGGCCCAGGCGAGATTCTTCTCATCCGAGTCCTTCGCCTTCTGCGCCGGCACACGCACGGTGTCAACGGCATAGTTGATTTCGCCCGCCTCAAGCGGCGCGCACTTCATCCACACGGAAAGCGCGGCGGCGGCGATCACATTGGCCATGTGCTTGGCGTGGTCGTATCCGCGGTCAACATCGTCGAAGTCACGCGTGAGGCCATTGAGCTCACCAGGACGCGGCATCACGTTGCAGTGATTGACGTCGCCCTGCGTGCCGTTGAGCACGAGGCAGAGCGAATCGCCGAAGGTCGCGGCCTCGAAGACCGTGCGGGTGAGCCCCGGCCAGTCCGCCGTCAGCGTCTCGCCACCCACGACGTCGGGATGGGTCTGGAAATTGATCACGCAGATGGACTTGGCGCCGGCGCGGTCGATGCGCAGCACCTGCACTTCCTCGTCGGGCGGATTGCCCACGGGCTTGACGATGTCCGGATTGTTGGTGCCGGGATTCGTGCGGACCTTCCCGTCCTTCATCAGGTAACGGCGGCCAAACGAAATGCGTTTCGCGACGGAACGGCCCACGCCGAGGGTGGCGGGTTTGAGATCGCGGATGGCGGCCAGAGCGGCATCCGCCGCACGCGTAGCGCACATGTCGACATAGAGGAGGTCAACGGCCGTGGCATAGTTGGGCACGCCGTCCCCGGAGGCCGCTGCCGCAGATCCCGTGCTGGACTTCATCGCCAGGAAGCCACCGTCATGCGTATGCGACGCATGCAGCAGAATGGCCTCGCGCGGCACGCCCGTCGCCTTCACGATGGCGTCACGGCACTTGTCGGCCACGGCGTCGGAGAGCGCTTCGGTGTCGAACTGCTGAACGATGGCCGTGGTCTTCCCATCAGAGAACGCCACGCAGTTGATCTGCAGCGGGTCCAGCACCTCCTTGGCGCGGCGGATCTTGAAATAGCCGGGCATGAACGAGCCCAGAGGCGGCGTGATGTCGGCACGCGAAAACCCCGCCGAGAATTCACCGGCGACGGCGACGGCCGCGCACAGCAGCGCGGACGCGAGAATCAGCTGTTTCTTCATTGTCATTTCTCCATCTAGTTGTTAAAGTCTTAGGCGAGCTCGGCGGCGGCCTTGCGCAAGCGCGCCACCACCTTGTCCTTGCCCAGCAGTTCGCACATCTCAAACAGGCCAATGCCTTCGCCGCGGCCGGACACGGCCACGCGAATCGGATGCACCCACGGCCCCATGCCGTTGCCCTGCGACAGTTCCTTGACCATCGCCTCGCCCGCCGCGGCGGTGAACGGCGCCAGCTTCTCGAAACGATCGGCGAGATCCAGCAACAGATCCTTGACGCCGTCCTTCTTCAGACGCTTTTCGACGGCCTTGGCGTCCACGGCATAGTCGTCCGTGAAGAAGAAGGCGCAGTTGCCCGGGATGTCGTTCCAGAACTTGGTGCGGATCTGGAGCTGATCGATGAGCAGATCCAGGTTGAAGTCCGCCGGAATCGTCAACCCTGCCGCCGCAACGCGCTTTGTCAGCTCCTCGCGGTAGGTGTCACGGGAGGCACGGTGGATGTACTCGCCGTTCATCCACTGCAGCTTCTTGGGGTCGAACATCGCCGCCGTCACATGTACCTTCTCCAGCTCGAAGAGCTTGATCATCTCCTCGCGCGTCAGCACCTCGCGGTCATCGCCGGGATTCCAGCCCAGCAGCAGCAGGTAGTTGAACAGAGCCTCGGGCAGGTAGCCCTGCTCGCGGTATTCGCCCACAAAGGCCGCGCCGTCACGCTTGGAATAGGGCTTGCCCTGCTGGTTGACGATCATGGAGAGGTGGCCGTACTTCGGGACCGGCGCGCCAAGAGCGCGGAAGATCTCAATGTGCTTGAAGGTGTTCTCCACATGGTCATCGCCGCGGATGATGTGCGTGACGCCCTGGTCAATGTCGTCGACGACATTCGCGATGTGGAAGATCGGCGAGCCGTCGGAACGGACGATCGCGAAATCCTGGATGTCCTCAGCCTTCTTGGACATGTGGCCCTTCACGATGTCGTCGAATTCGATGACGCCCTCCTTGGGCATCTTGAACATGACGACCTCGCCGGTCTTGCCGTCGCGGCTCGTCCGTTCCACCTTGTAGGCCCGCCCCATGGCCATCAGCTTGTCCACGCATTCCAGATGGCGCTTGACGTTCTTGGTCTGATAGAACACCGGTTCGTCGTAATCGAGCCCCAGCCACTGCATGCAGTCGAACAGCACCTGAATGGCCTCGGGCGTCGAACGCTCAAGATCCGTGTCCTCGACGCGCAGCAGGAACTTTCCGCCCGTATGCCGCGCATAGAGCCAGTTGTAGATGGCGGCGCGAATGTTGCCGATATGGACCTTGCCCGTCGGAGACGGCGCAAAACGTACACGAATGTCACTCATTTGTTCTTCTCTCTTACCTTAGTTTTCAGATTGTCAATCCTTGCGCCAGAAGTCGCGCCAGTCTGCGACAAAACGCTTCATCTTCTCGTCTGTGAAGATAGTGGCCGAAGCGCGCTTGCCAGACTGCGTGCGAATCAGCGCGTCCATATAGTCAGCACGCAGATCCTCATACGGGCGGAATCTGATCTTGGGAGCCCCTTCCTCCAGGAAATAGGCGATGGACCAGGCAAGTTTGTATTTGGCCGCGCGCTCGACATTGGACCCGGCGTAGAACTCCTCGTAGTCCATGGCGATGACAGCCGGCAACAGCTCCGCCATCTTGTCAAGATCCGCCAGCACCAAGGCCGCATAACTTGAGGGGCGTTCAAAGGCAAGTTCCCCTTCCGCATTGAAGTGCGAATGCTCGAAAAGCTCAGCGTGTCCTTCATTCAGCCAAGGAGCTGCGGACAACATGCACCCCGCGTACGACAGATACTGGTGAAACGCCTCATGCCAGACCGTTCGCAACAGCGATTCGACACCACTCGGAGCCAGGTAGAGCACAAGCTCACGGCGCATCGGACTCCATACGGCGGCCGTCCACTTGGCTTCGGCCCCAACATAGGCCAAGTACTCTTCTCGAGTCGCAAAAACGCGAATGGCAGCAGGATAGAAGCCATTCCCCGCATGTGACGGCACCGCGGCAGCGTACTCATGGCGCAGACGCGGCAATTCATTGGTCAACGTGCAAATGAATGCACCTCTGCTTATGTCGTCCAGGTTGTCGGTTATCAGCAAATCGCCTGCAGCCAGAAAATGCCAATCCGCGTAATTGACGACACTACGCCGATAGGCCTCGCGCAAATGGTCAAACTCACACTCACCCGCTGGTTCCGACTTTTCCGAAGTGGGGCGACTCCGAAGTGCCAGCACCTCGATCTGCTCAAGAAACTCCTCAGAGAACATCTCCTCCAACTCTTCCGGGTCCTCCTCAGGCGCACCCACAAGGCTGACGAGATACCAGTCAGGCACTTCCCGAGCCTCGGGGCTTCGCGGACGAAAGGCATAGACCAGGGTCGTTTCATTTGTCGACACGTATCGGACAATGTCCAGGAAATTGCGTCGTCCATCCCGACGCACCCGCTCGGGCATAACTTCCTCTACGGGTGCAAGTGCATACACGGCCTTGTCCCGAGCCGCCGAGTTCTTCACGGACAATGACTTCAGCGACTTGCTGAACTCCACTCTGGTCTGCGTCAGGTCTGGCTGCACCTCCGGCAACTCTGCCGCCAAACGGGCGATCGTCAGCGTGTTGCCGCCAGCATCACGCCAACGGCCACGAACGGTGAAAGCCTCCCAGAGATCAAAGACATTGAACCGATCCTCAAGCCGACTTTCACCCTTCTGGGTGACCAAATACGCCTCAGCCCGCGGCAGGTCCATAGGTGCGGCAACCGCGTTTTCGAGCCGCGGCATGGAGATGCCGAGATCCGGAAACCATTCGGCACGCGTGAAGCGCACCGCCGCGTTAAGCTGGCTGATCGTCGCCAGGAGCGCGAGTATGAAGACGCTGGAACGCATAGGTGAAATTGGCGCCGAGCAAGACAATCTGCCAGCTCATGTAGATCCACGCGAGCAAAATGACCGGCGTGGCGAAAGACCCGTAGAAAGCCGATGATTTGCCGATACCCACCTGTGCCGCGGTGCAGAGCTTGATCCACCCACCAAGCAGAAGCGCCGTCACCAGGCCACCTTCCAACGCCGGCAGGAACCTCACCCGCCGATTGGGCATGAAGGAATGTATGAAGGCGAAGATAAGCGTGACGAAAAGAACGGCAACAGCGAAGGAAAAGAGCCGGGAATCCAATACTGCGATGAGCGCCTCCCCCAACCAACGCGTGTAGGCAGTCGCGCCAACCGTGGCATCCAAACCCCGCTTGACCAAACGGAGAATCGGCAGCGACAAGGCCGCCGCCAGCAACAACGGCACCACGCCCGTCACGAAGAGATACAAGAAGCAGCGCTTCCACAAAGGTCGTGCGCCCTTCACTTCCCAGATCTCATTCATCGACATCTCGATCTGACCAAGTGTTGAAATGACCGTCCACATCAGCATCGCGAAGCCGATCCATCCAAAGGTCCGAATGTCGAACTTGTCGATTTGGTCAAACAGCGGATCAACAAACTCGCGCAGCTGAACGGCGACGACATGCTGGGCAATGCGCTTTTCCTCTTTTTCCTTTTCCTCAGGCGTCATTTCGGCAGCAGGCTTGCCGTCCGTCGCCGCGGGCTGCGCGCCCTTCTCGACGCTCACGATGAAGGCGTCCACATAGCCTGTGATCTTCTCCCGTGCGAAATCGCCCGCGCCACAGACCTTGGCGCAGACCATCAGAAGGCACAAGATCGGCACAATGGCCATCAACGAGAAATAAGTGAGTCCTGCCGCATGCAGGCCGCAACGATGGTTGAGGAACCCCATCACCACCGTCTTGAAAAACCCAAATACGCGCTTGGCCATAATCCCTCACAACCCGTTCTGCTGGGCGACAAGCGCATCCGCGCCGTACATCTTGCGCAATTTGGGCTTTTCGATCTTTCCCGTGGGATTGCGCGGCACAGGTGCAAAGATGAGCTTGCGCGGACGCTTGTAGCGCGGCAGATCAAGACAGAAGGAATTGACTTCGTTCTCCGTCAGTTCCTCGCCCGGCTTCGCCTCGATGATGGCGGCGGCTATCTCGCCCAGGCGCGCATCGGCCAGGCCGATCACCGCGACGTCCTTGACCTTGGGATGGGCGCGCAGGAAATCTTCAATCTGCACGGGATAGAGATTCTCGCCGCCGGAAATGATCACATCCTTGGCGCGGTCCACGAGATAGATGAAGCCGTCCCGCACTTCGGCCATGTCCCCCGTACGCAGCCAACCATCCTCTGAAAGGATCTCCCGTGTCGCCTCGGGATTCTTGTAGTAGCATTTCATGACGCCGGGGCCCTTGAGCGCCAGCTCGCCCACTTCGCCCGCGGCGACCTCGGAACCGTCCGGCCGCAGAATCTTCGTCTGCCAACCATAGCCAGCCACGCCGATGGCGCCCACATGGTCGATGTTCTCGACGCCCAAATGCACCGCGCCGGGCCCCGTCGATTCGGAGAGGCCATAGTTCGTGTCATAGGCGTGATTCGGGAAAACCGTCTTCCAGCGCTTGATGAGCGCCGGCGGTACCGGCTGCGCACCAATGTGCATCAGGCGCCACTGCGTAAGCTTGTATTCGTCCAGCTTGACGTCGCCGCGCTCAATGGCGTCCAGAATGTCCTGCGCCCACGGCACCAGCAGCCAGACAATGGTGCACTGCTCCTCCGAGACGGCCCGCAACACCCACTCCGGCTTGACGCCCTTGAGCAGAACGGCCCGACCGCCGACCAGGAAGCTGCCGAACCAATGCATCTTCGCGCCCGTATGGTAGAGCGGCGGGATGCAGAGGAAGCAGTCGTTCTTCGTCTGGCCATGATGCGCCTGCTCTACTTTGCAGGCGTGCATCAGGCAACGGTGCTGAAGAATGATGGCCTTGGGGAAACCTGTGGTGCCGCTCGAGAAGTAGATGGCGGCCTCGTCCTCATCTGTGAGAGGGATGGCGGGCTCGCGCGCACTGCAGAAGCCCACCAATGCGCGGTAGGCCTCCGCAAACGAAGGGCAATCCTCGCCGGCGTAGAGCACGGCCTTGAGCTGGGGCACGCGATCGACGATCTGTTCCACCCGTCCCGTGAACTCGGGTCCAAAGACGAGAGCCCGCGCATCGGCAAGTTCAAGACAATATTTGATTTCGTCGGCAGTATAGCGGAAATTAAGGGGGACGGCCATGCAGCCGGCCCGCAGCACGCCGAAATAGATCGGCAGCCACTCCAGACAGTTCATCAGGAGGATGGCGATCTTGTCACCCTTCTTGAACCCGCGACTCAGCAGGAAATTCGCGAAGCGATTGGCCTGCTGGTCGAAGGCCTTCCAGGTGAGCGTGCTACGGAAGGCGTCCTCTCGCGAAGACTCGATCAACGAGTACTCGCGCCATGTCGTGTGCCGGGCCTCGAGCTCCTGGGGGTTTATTTCCACCAGCGCCACATCATCCGGCCATTCACGGGCATTGCGCGCAAGTATCTCGGTGATCGTCTGCATTGTCGTCCTCTCTGACTCATTCCCACTCAATGGTGGCCGGCGGCTTCGGGGTGATGTCCCACACCACGCGGTTCGCGCCCTTGACCTTCGTCGCAATCTTCTCGGCGACCATCGTCACGAACTTGAACGGCAGCTCCACCACGCCGGCCTTCACGAACTGCGATGTCGAGATGGCGCGAATGCCAATCACATAGCCGAACGTGCGCGCTCCATTCTTGACGCCGACGGACTTGACGTTCGTCATGATCGCGAAGAACTGCTGGGCCTTCTTGTCCAGCTTCGCCTTGTGCATCTCGTCGCGGAAGATGAAGTCGGCCTCGCGCAGGATGTCGAGCTTCTCCTTCGTGAGCTCGCCGATGCAGCGGACCGCGAGACCCGGACCCGGGAACGGCTGGCGCATGACCATCGCCTCGGGGATGCCGAGGAGCTTGCCGACCTTGCGGACCTCGTCCTTGTAGAGGTACTTGACCGGCTCGACGAGCCCCTTGAAGATGATGTCCTTCGGCAGGCCGCCCACGTTGTGGTGGGCCTTCACGGCCTTGTGGCCACCGACGCCCGACTCGATGATGTCCGGATAGATCGTACCCTGGCCGAGGAACTCGATGTTGCCGAGCTTCTTCTTGAGGTCGCGCGCAACGTCCGCAAAGACGTTGATGAATTCGCCGCCAATGCACTTGCGCTTGAGCTCAGGATCGGTGATGCCCTTGGCCTTGTCGAGGAAACGCTTCTCGGCGTCGATCTGAATGAGGTTGATGCCGAACTTGCCCTTGAAGACCT
>JAKSOW010000086.1 GCA_024405395.1 Kiritimatiellia bacterium
ACGCCTGCCCCCGCAACGTCCAGATCGCCATTGTAGATGACGGGATTTGCGCTTTCGGCGGCAATTTGCCGGGCGGCGGCGAGATCACAGCCCCCCGCGTACATCTGCTTGGCCGTACGGGCATGCACGGTAAGCGCGGCAAGCGGATAACGGTTATAGATCGCCATCAGCGCCAACAGCTCATCCGAATTCGCCAGCCCCAGACGCGTCTTCACCGAGAAGTTGCCGGGGCCCATCACCTCGCACCCCGTGGCAATCAACTGCTCCAGCACCTCGGGCGTGCGAAACAGCCCCGAGCCACGACCACGCCGCACAATCATCGGGAATGGGCACCCCGCGTTCAGATCAACCCGTGTAAAACCATGGTCCTTGAACCCCTTCAGCAGCTCACGCATCGCCTCGGGGTGCCGCGTAATGACCTGCGGAATGAGCGGCACCAGCGTCCCGGACGCAGGCGAGTCCGCGTCCGGCAGCAGATCCGCCAGCAGCCTGTCGGTTACACGCAGGCCTGGATTCGCGGGAATGAAAGGCGCCACGGCGGCAGTGAAGCCCGCCTCCCTGATCGGCACCGCAAAGGTTTCGCGAAAAGCACGAATGGTGACGCCCCGAAGCGGTGCGAGCAGAATCGGCATCGTCTGGGCACCCTCCACCATGGTCAGCCATCCACGAAAAAGGTCATCGAAGTCTTCTTGTACTCTTTGGTGGAGACAAGCATCACCCCATCAGAAAGACCCGTTGCCGCCTCCAGACGGCGGAACTGCGCCACCGCATCAGACGCCGCCCTGGCATGTACCATAGCGAAAAGATTGTAGGGATAGGTGGCCGCAAGCGGACGCTCATAGCAATGAGTCACCTCACCACAGGCCGCCAAGGCCCGCCCGGCATCTCCCGTGTCCCCTTCTACGCGCCAGCAGCACATGCCATTGGCCGTCCACCCAGCCTCACGATGGGCCAGCAACAGCCCCACACGTTTCAGGCGCCCTGAACGCCGCCATATCTCCAGCTTCGAAAGCAAATCCCATTCGGGCATGCCGATTTGGCTGGCCAGAGCGGCGAAATAGTCGCTGCACACGTCCGTATCGCCTTGCAGCGCCTTGATCACGACACGATCCGCCGCCGTAAGCGGAGCCCCATCCGCCACGCTCTCCTCCCGCGCCCGGGCGGCGGCCCCGAATACCACATCCACCTTGTAACGGCGTGTGGCAGGCAGAAAATGGACCTCATGCGGCTGCAGACGCGCGCGAACCTCATCGGCGAAAGCCGCAAAGACGTCTTTGGGATAGGACAACGTAAACCAGAGATTGGGAAAGTCGGAAACCCGTGGCGCGAGCGCCTCAAGGTCAAATGGCTCCCGCACATAACAATGCGTGACGCCCCGAAGCGGCGTCAACGCAGCCGCTGCCGCGTCCAGTTCCCCGATAGGCACACGCACCGCACACAACATGCTCGTGTAGCCGAGGCGCCGCGTGTCAAAGACGGCACCAAACCGCCGTACCGTGCCTGCGGCACGACAACGCGAGACGCACGCGAGGACCGCCTCTTCGTCACACCCCAACTCATCCGCCAACGCCGCAAACGGACGAGGCGTCAACGGCAATCCACGCTGCAGAGCCGCCAGCAGATCCTGTTCCGAAGGCTTCACTTGGCGTCAAACGACCAGGCGGTGAGATCGTCAACGATCTGACGGCCCAAATCCTGCGCGATGCGCGCGGCCGCATTGCGTTGCCCCGTCAGCAGGTCGCCCTGTGAGAGGAACGTCGTCTCGGTGGTGTACTTGCGGTTGTTCACCAGCACCTTGCCCGCCTTCTTGTCGATGACAGACACCTCCGCCGACACGACATACCGATAGGAACGACCCCGTGTACCGTAGGCACGGTCATAGGTGAAGGCATGGCGATCGGCCTTGACGATGGCGGCCTGGATCTCGATGGCCGCATCACCCGAACGCCGGATCTTGAACGTACCCTCACGCTGGAATTCCCGCAGGGTATACTGCGTGGCGATGGGCCCCAGCTCCGCCGAGTTGGTGCGGTTTTCGAACACGGGCACCGACACCGTGCGATACTCCTCCGGCACCGCGCTCTTCCACGTATAGCTGGCGCAGCCGGCAACCGCCGCCAGAGCCGCCAGAACCAGTATCTTGACAAAGCCGTTCATCGTCATTCGCCTTTCTTTTCCGAATTCGCCGCCGGAGCTTTGCCCTGGCTGCGGATTTCATCCAGACGGCGGCTCACGGCCTCCGCATGCGAAGAGTTGGGATATTCCTCAAGGAAGCGTTCATAGGCCGCCACTGCCGCGTGCGGCGTGCGCTGACGCGAATCGTAGAACTTGGCCCGCTTGAAGGCGTCTTCGGCCATATATTCCGTCAACTCATCCAGCCACGTCTTCATCTCATCAGCATTGGGGTGGTCAGGCTGGGTCTTGAGCGCCAGCTTGAGATAGCCCGCCGTGTCCTTGCAGCGCGCCAGGTTGTAGGCCAGGCGGCGCACCAGCCACATGCGGTCCTTGGCCTGCAGGTAGGTCGCCAGACGAGCCTCGTCCGTACCCGGGAACTTGTTGATGAGCGCGGCGTAGACGAGCACGGCCTCTTCGTACTGCTGGTCGTATTCGCGCAGCTCGGCGATTTTCAGCATGGCTTCGGGCACATACTTCGCGCCCGGCGCACGCCGCACGATCATCTCGTAGTGCTGACGCATCACCCGCGACGAGGTGAAAAGGCCCGTGAACCAGCGATCGCCCTTTTCCTTGACCATGAGATTGACCAGCTTGTACTGATACTCGACCAGTTCCGCATAGGCGCAGGCGCGCGGATAGAAGTCAAGCAGATAGTCCAGCTGCTCAAAGGCATCATCATACTCGCCCAGGGACTTCGAAAGCAACATCGCCCACATCAGCTGCGCCTTGGGTGCTTCCGGCGAAGCAGGCCATTCGCGCACCAGCGCATCGCACATCTTGCAGGCCTTCTTGATGTTGTCGGCGGCCGCCAGCTCCTCGGCGTAGGCCAACTGCTCAGCCGGCGTCTCGCGCTCCACGCTCAACCACCAGGAGAACCACGCCTTTTCGCGCCGTTCGGGCTTGGGCAGATCATCCAGGCCGTCAAAGCCCGGATAGGCATCCGTGGCATAGGGGGAGTTGCCGCCCAGTCCAGAACCTGCGACACGGCTGCCTGGCGCCGCCTGCGCCACACTCGCCATCCATGCGACGGCAAACGACAAAATCAAGTATCTAAATTTCATAGACGATTATTATAGCATAATTCCGACCGAAACGAGACAATTATTTCGAGTCCCGCAGTCGCCGAATGGTCATAGCCCGCCAAGGATATGCGCAATCTGCTGCGACTCGGCCTCCGTTATCACGCCGTCCGAAAGCATGTCGCGGAGCGTGGCGGCAATGCGGTTCAGCTTGCCGTCGCCAAAGTGCTCAAAGGGCTCCGAGAGGCGGAGAAGCATCTGCGCCTCGATCTCGTCGACCCGTCCGTCCGAAAGTATCCCCTCCCGCAGCAGACGCATCATGTCCAGCGCATGCTTCAGGCAGACCTTTCCCACGAACTCGATCGTTTTCGGCTTCTGCGGGTGACTGAAGATCTCGTCCGGCGTCCCGTCTTCATACACGATACCCTCGTCCATGTAGAGGACACGCGTGGAGACCTCGCGGGCGAATCCCATCTCGTGCGTGACGATCAGCATCGTCATGCCCGTCTTTGCGAGGTCCTTGATGACGGACAATACTTCGCCGACCATCGTCGGGTCAAGTGCGGACGTCGGCTCGTCAAAGAGCAGGATCTCGGGGTCCATCGCCAATGCCCGGGCGATGGCGACGCGCTGCTTCTGCCCGCCCGAGAGCTCATCCGGCAGGGCATCCGCCTTGTTTGCCAGCCCCACGCGCGCCAAAAGCTCCAGCGCCTTGCGCGCCGCCACCTCCTTCGGCGTGCCGAGAATGTCGCATTGTGCCGCCTTGACGTTGTCCAGGACGTTGAGGTTGCCGAAAAGGTTGAAGTTCTGGAACACCATCCCCATCCGACGCCGAACGGCCGCAAGATCAGCCTTCGGGGCGGTCACGTCGATGCCATCGACGAGAATCGTCCCGCTGTCCGGCTTCTCCAGTCGGTTGAGGCACCGAAGAAACGTCGACTTTCCCGTTCCCGAGGGGCCAATGATCGAGACGACCTCGCCCTTCCCGATTTCGACATTCACGTCCTTCAGAACCTGAACGCCGCCAAAGCCCTTCTTGAGATGCCGTACGCTGATCATGCTGCCCCCTCCTTCCGCTTGGAGCCCGAAGCCGGATCAAGACGGCGCCCCAGGCGCTCAAGGGCAAACGCCAGAGCCCAAGACGCGACAAAGTAGATGAAAGCCGTCGTGATGATCGGGAAAAACGACTCGTAGGTGCGGCTGCGCACAAGATCGCTCGCCTTGGTGAGGTCGCAGATGGCGATGTAGCCGACAATCGAGGTCATCTTCAGAAGGCCGATCAGCTCGCCGCGATAGACGGGCAGCACTGTTCGCACCGCCTGCGGCAGGACAAAGCGCAAGAAGGCGCGCTGCGGCGTATAGCCGAGCGCCAGCGCGGCTTCGGTCTGCCCACGCGGCACGGAGTCGATTCCGCTCCGGAGCATCTCGCCGGCGTAAGCCGACAGATTCAGCCCGAAGCCGATCACCGCAACCCAAAGGCCATTGATGTCCGCCTTGCCGAAGACGACATAGAAGAGAATCATCAGCAGCACGAGCACCGGCGTGCCCTGCAGGATCGAGATGTAGACCCTGGCGCAGGATGAGACCAGCCGAACACGCGACGTTCGTGCCAACCACACCGGAAACGCGAGCGCCGTGCCGAACAGTGCCGAGAGGAATGTGATCAGGAGCGTGATGCCAAAGCCATTCGCCAGCATCTTCCAGCGGCTTTCAACCACAAAAGTGCGCACAAAGCTCGCCTTCAGCGACTTCGCGAAGGCGGCCACTCCCGAACCTCCGCCGCCATAATCCTCATTCCGCACGAGAATGCACATCCGCTCGTCCGCGTACTTCTCCGAGGTGTCGACGGTCGGAAACACGTTGCCCGCCGTATAGACGCCACCACAGGCGATTTCGCACCGGCCACCGTTGACGCAGTCGACCATGCCACCCCAGCTGTAGATCTTCGGGCTCAGCCGCGCCCCAAGCCGATTGACGGCGAGGGTAAGGATCTCGATGTCGACGCCCGCGACCTGTCCGTCCGCCACAAAGCACCATGGTTCGCTCTCGGCAGCGCAGGCGAGGCGGATTTCGGGCGCGTTCGCCGGCACCTCGACCTGAGGAAGCTGCGGAACCGTCCCCTTCTTCGCGGCCTCAACCCATTTGCGGACGATCGCCTCAGTCGTCCCATCCGCATTCATTTTGCGGATCTCCGCATCCAGTCGCGCCTTCAGCGACGAGTTCTTGCGCAGCAGGAAGCAGCAGACGTCACCGGCATAGTCGAACGCGACTCTGAACTCGCCGGGGAACTTCGCCGTCCAGATCTCCGCGTACGTCTTGCCGATGGAAATCGCGTCGATCTTCCCATTGCGGAGCGACTCGAACGCAAAGGCGTATTCGGAATACGGATCAAAGACGACATCCGGCTGGAGCTTCTGCAGCGTTCCCTTGTGGAAATCGCTCGACATGTGCGCCACATGCCGTCCCTTCAGCTGTTCCGGCCCTTCGATGCGGACAGTCTCGCCCGCCCGCCGCGAACAGCCAACAGTGGCGAGGAGAATCAAGAGTGCGCAAATGGTCTTCACATCGTCCCCCGATAGGTAAGTGCAAGCATGGTGATGTCGTCAAACTGCGGTGCGGACCCGATGAAGCCGTCGACATCCGCCTTGACGCCATGGAGAATCTCCCCAAGCTCGCGGTCCTTCAGGCCATTCAGCACCGACAGGAGACGCTCGGCGCCATAGAGCGTCTGAGACGCATCCGTCGCCTCGGGCACGCCGTCTGTGTAAACGAAGAGCGTATCGCCCGGATGAAGTTCGAACGCGTGCTCGCGGAAGACCATGCCCTCCATCGCGGCGACTGCCGGCGAATGACGGTATTTGACGTATTCGAAGAGCCCGTCGCGACGTTTGATGACAGGATGCTCGTGTCCCGCATTGGCCGCGAGCCCCTGGCCCGTCGTGAGATCGAGAATCGCGATCCAGACCGTCACAAACAACTGCGCGGCGTTCCCTTCGCAGAGCTGGTTGTTGACATCGGCGAGAATCTGCGCCGGCGTGCCGCCCGCGAGCGCCCGGTTCTTGATCAGGGTCTTCGCGATCACCATGAACAACGCCGCGGGAACGCCCTTTCCGGATACGTCGGCGATGACCAGCGCAAGGTGATTCTCGTCCACGAGGAAGAAGTCGTAGAAGTCGCCGCCGACCTCCTTCGCGGGCGTCATCGTTGCGTAGATGTCGAAATCATGTCGGCTGGGGAACGCCGGGAAGCTCGACGGCAGCATGTCGGCCTGGATATGCGTGGCGACATTGAGCTCGGCCCCGACGCGCTCGCGCTCCGCCGTCGCCTTTCGGAGGTTGTCCAGGTAGTTGGACATGTCAATCTCCATCTTCGACATCGCCCGGTAGAGCTCGCCTATCTCATCCTTCGAGGTGATGCTGACCT
This sequence comes from Kiritimatiellia bacterium, assembly GCA_024405395.1. Classification (GTDB taxonomy): domain Bacteria; phylum Verrucomicrobiota; class Kiritimatiellia; order RFP12; family UBA1067; genus RGIG6720. Next base: position 6,618 of record JAKSOW010000086.1, read on the forward strand.
TGTCCATCACCAGCCCCTCGCCGCGTTCGCGCTCGGACGTGAAGCTCCGCGCCGCGGCAGCAAGCGTGTCCAGCGGCTCGATGACGATACGCCGGATGCACCACCAGTAGCCGACCAGGCACAGAAGGAGAACGCCAACCGCGAAACCGGCCGAGATCAGGATCATTCCGTTTATCTGGGCGTCGATCGCATCCATCGACACGTCGACGCTGGCCAGCGCCACGGGGACACCGTCCTTGTCGAGGATCGCGAGATAGGCCGACGCGAGGTAGCCGTATTCCTCGTCGCGGGTCACCAGAATGGTGTGTGGCGCATCTTTCGCGAACGCGGCATGCATCAGCTCATCCCCGCCCCCGTAGTAGTTGTCGCGGTCCAGGAGATCGCAGACGCCCTTTTCGCCGGGCTCACCCACGTCCCAGATGTAGACCATCTGCTCCTTTTCAGGCACGACGACATAGAAGTACTTCACCCCGAAGGCCTGCTTCGCCCGAAGAAGCAGCGTGCGCATCTCCTCGTAATACGCATCCTTTCGCCCGGTCTTGTAGTAGGACCGGATCTTGTCCGCATCGAGTATCTTCGCCGCATAGCGGGCCATGTCAAAGGCCACGTCCGAATAGATCTTCTCCATGCGGCTGCGGTACTGCACGGCGATGATCGCCGTCACCGCGCAGACGATCGCCAGCATCATCACGACGAGGCTGATCGCGAATTTTCCCTGCAAACCCAAGCGCAGTTTTCTCATTTGTCCTTCTCCTGAGGCAGAACCGTCAACCGAAGATGGCCGTCGGCCAACCCGTACAGAAACCTTCCCGGCGCGATCTCGACCGTTGGCTCCGGAAGTGCCGCACGCCCGGGCTCGATCGTCACGACATGGCACAGCCGTCCGCCGAGCCGAACCAGCGTCATCTGGTTGAAGCGCCGATGCCGCGCGAGTGCCTCGGCCACACACATCCCATGGTCGAGCAGCCGCACCTCGTCCGACGGCTTGACCTCCGGCGGCAGGCACTTCTCCTGTTCGCGCGCCGCGTTCCAGTGCCTGTCGAAATCGGCAAAGAGTTGCCTGGTCATCGCGAGCGCATGACGGGAACTCTCAAGATAGATGTCCACGCTGTCCATCTCCGGCGAGACGGCGATGTGTTCCTGGAAAAGAATCGCGCCCGTGTCCGGCCTGGGGAGGATCTTGTGCATGGTCACCCCCGTCTCCGCAAGCCCCCGCGCCATCGCGCACTCAATCGGATAGTAGCCGCGGCCTTCCGGCAGGAAGGAACTGTGGACGTTTATCCCGCGGAAAGCCGGCAGCCCCTTCGGCAGCGGAATCACGTACCCGTATTCCGCCGAGAAGAAGAGTTCGCAGCCCTCCTCCTCGAAGAAGGCACGCACGCGCTCTTCGCCGATTCGCCCCCAGATGACGGGAATTCCCCGCGCCTTCGCCTCACGAACGATTTTGTATTCGGAGAAATAGTCTTCGTCGTTGTGGTACGTGTAGAGCGCCAGCACCTGCACACGCTCCACCAGGTAGCGGAAGCATGGCAGAAACACGTCGGTGCCAAAATAGACGATCTTCTTCATGGCAGTGTCCCTAAAGCCGAACGACAAGCGAGTTGAGGCCCTGATAGCGCCGATAGGCGAAGTCCTTCGACTGCTTGCGGATCATCAGGATTCCCATCGCGTCCATGTCGAAGTTGCCTTCCTCATTGGCCATGTTGGTCTGCAGCGAAAACGGATTGAAGTAGTCGTCGTTGTAGCGGAGCATGAGAATCACGTCCCCATCCGTCGCATCGAGGAGCGTGAGGCGGATGTGGCCGTCCTTCATGCCATTCCGCACGATTGTCGCGCAGATCTCCTCCACCGCCAGAGTCACCGAATAGCAGCGCCGCGGATCGATGCCGCGTGTCTTGCAGAACGCCTCGATCTCACGGTCGGCCATCATGACCTCTTCCGTCGTGCCCGAAACCGTCTTGCGGTAGGTGCGTTCCTCCGGCAACAGCACCACCTTGCACCCGCCGCAGAAACGGAAGAGCAGACGGGAGACGCCCCAGGTGCCGATTTCAGTCAACGGGAAGATCAGCCAGAAGGCGTGCAGATCACCGACGAATCCGCCGAGCGCCGTCAGCGGCAGAAGAATCGCAGCCCCCCGTAGCGTCTGGATGATGAGGGACGCCCGCTCGACGCCGCAGGCGAAATAGTAGCTGCTGTCAAGCATGTTGAGTCCGGCGAAGAAGGCCCCAACGCAGTAGACCCGAAGCGCGAACTCCGTGAGGTCACGCACTTCGCCTGCCCCGACGCCGAAGACGTCGCAGACAAGTGCCGGCGCAAGTTCGACGACGACAATGAGCACGAGGCCAATTCCGCTGCCGTAGAGCCACGCCCGTTTCCGCGTCTCGGCTAGATCACGCCGTCCGCTTTCGCTGAAGAAGGTCGCGAGAAGCGGCTGCATCGCCCGCGACGTTCCCTCGTAGAGGTAGAGGAGGACATACGAGGCGTTTTGGATGACGTCGAACACGGCGACCGCGACATCCCCGCCAAGACGGACGAGCGTGTTGTTGCAGACGATGAAGAACACCATCTGGTAAAGGTAGGAAACGGACGAAGAGAGCCCCTTCCTCAGCTGTTCCAGACCTGATTTGACCCAACCCGCCTGCGGTCGCTGAAGGTGCAGATGATGCTCGCGGCTACGCAGTCCGACCAGAAAGACGGAGATCGTGATCATCTGACCTGCCGTGGTCGAAAGGGCCGCACCGCGCATGCCGAGGCCGAACCCGAGAACGAGCGTGAAGTTGAGGATGATGTCCGAGACGTTCCCGGTGATCGCGCCCAAAACCGCCAGCCGCTGGTTGTCGTCGTTGTAGAGATAGTAGTTGAGGATGTTCGAGAGGTAGAACAGCGGCGTTGAGGCGACGAGCACCGTCAGATATTCCCGTGTCGCCGCCTGAACTTCGCCACTCGCGTGCGAGGCGCCAAGCACCGTGAGAAGCGCCTCCATCCCGAAGAGCCCGATGACCGCCGTGACGCCCGAAAGGAGCAGCGCGGTGAAGATCGTGTCGGCAAAGCACGCGCGCGCCGCCGAGAAGTCGCCGTGCGCCATGAGGCGCGCGAACCGCACCGAGCCGCCCAATCCAAGTCCATGCGCAAGCGTGCAATTGATCATGTAGACCGGCAGCACCAGTGCAATGCCGGCGAGCCCCACCGTCCCCAGGCTCTGCCCAACGACCACCGCATCGGCGATGTCGCTCAGCGCCCATCCGGTCGAGAAGAGGATGGACGGCAGGAAAAGCCTCCGAAACATGGGGCCGACAAACCGATCCCCCATTCCGGAATGGACAATGCGCTCAAAAAGATTCATCGCTACAGCGTCACCGTAAGAACATTCCAGCCATCCCGACGCTCGTAGGCCAGCGCCTTGGACATCTTGCGGACCATGAATATCCCGAGTCCCCCGATCTGTCGTTCCGCAGCCGACGCCGTGATGTCGACCTCGGGCATGTCCCGCGTTGGGTCAAACGCCTTGCCGTTGTCCGCAAACCGCATCTGCAGCCCCTCCGGCACCCGTTCCATGCCAAAAGAGAAGACGTCCGCACCCGAACACCGCACGATGTTCGAGACGATTTCGTCAAACACAATGGCCGGCTTGGGTTCGTCGCAGAAGGAAGTCAAGAACTGCTGAGCGGACACCAGTCCTTCCTGATTACAGGGAAACTCCCGCTCATTCATGCTCGCGCCATTCCCTTCTGGGGGAATGGCCGTTCACTATTCCACGCCCGTTTCATTTTATGTTCTCGTTCATTGCCGCGATAGTCACGATGGACCTTACGCCATTCACACGACGTCAAATTGACACCATTATATCACATAATCGCCAGGTTTGCGAGAGGCGCGCCCTGGCACGTTGCCTTACGACACCGCCAGCAATTTATCCATCACCTCGACGAGGCGCGCGCTCTCCTCCGCGGTGACGACGCCATCATCGCGAATATCCCGAAGGAGCGCGATGAAATCCCGGAATTCAGGCCCCAACTGATCCTCATAGGGGCAGATCGTCCTCAGCAGCCAGGCCGTCTCGGTCATGTCGACATGACCATCCGCCAGAATGACCGGCCTCAAGTTCCGCACATAACGCAGAAGCGTTTTTTCCTTGTCGTTCATTGCATTGTTCCTCTTCGTCAGCGCGTAGGGGGTACGGCAAAAGCCCGATCGGCGAAGTCCATGTAGCGAGCCCAGTCGTAGTGGTCAAGATTGTGCGCGCCCGCACGCAGGTGATAGCCCACACATCCCTCCAGGTAGGGATCCTCAATGCGGTAGGGGTGATTCTCCACCAATCCCCTCTTCCCGTAGAGTTCCCAGGCTGGAGAGGCATAACGCGCCGTCAGGAACTCGCCCCAGGGGCCAGCCCCGGGGTCCTGGGAGGCCGAGGCGATGTAGAGCAGGCGCGGCGCGATGAGCGCGGCGATCCAATGCTGGTCATAGGGCAAGACAAAATCACGTCCATTGAACTGCCGATAGGCCCGTGCAAACCAATGGGGATTGTTGTTGTTGTCCTGCTGAATCGTCTCCGACTGCGAAACGGCCACGTGGTTCAGTTTCGCGCCGCAGCAGCCCGAATCGTTGACGCACGCCATCGCGAAACGGCTGTCGCTTGCCGCCGCCCACAGCGACGTCTTGCCGCCGCGGCTATGCCCAACCACAGCCACACGCGTCGCGTCTACGGCGGGGACTGTCTCAAGCCAGTCCAATACGCGGCTGGCGCCCCAGGCCCAGGCGGAGATGGCGCCCCAGCTCGTCTCGGTGCGCGCCTTGGCCCAGCAGGCGTAGAACCCCGTCTCAAAGGACGGATCGGCGATCTGCGCCGTGCCATCGGCGGCAAAGGTCGGCAAATAGCGATCCTGCGCGAGTTCCGTGTTCTTGAACATCACGGCGGCATAACCGCGGCGAATCAGCTCCTCCACCGGGAAGAATCCCGACTTCACCTTGCGGTCGATGTCGGCGAACTTCTCCAGGCTGCGGTTGCAGATCAGCAGAAACGCCGGCACCCGCTTCGTGGCCGAAGCCGACTTAGGCACAAAGGCACAGGCCTCGAACTGCCATGCGCCAAGCGGCCCGGAGAAGGAAATCCGCACCCGCTTGCGCACCGCCTGGATCTCGGGGAAATCACGGTCGGCTTCCACGGGTTCGAACTTGAGGTCAGCCGGACGCTCCACTGGCCGTTCACCGTAGACGTTGCGGGTGAAATAGGCCAACAGTTCCTTCCGCCGCCCTTCCCATTCGGCCACAGAGGTGATTTTCCGTCCATCAGCCGTCTGCAGCAGTTCCGGCAGATTGACCGGCTCGGCATGGTCATACATCGTATTCGGCACATGCGACGGCAGGGAAACGCGATAGTCTCCGGCCAAAACACTGTCGGCAGCCATCAAAAGACAGGCGGATGCCAGCACACGCCCCGCCAACCGAAAGGCTGCATATGCGAAACAGGTCCTCACAGCTGAGCCGCCTGTTCCGCCATCCGCCTGCCGTAGGTCTCAAACAGACTGCGATAGTCTTCCATCGCCGGACTCATGCCAACTGGACCAAGATGAATGACGGGCGCGCCCTTGGAGCCACCGCCCGAATAGGTCATCATGCCGTAGACCATCATGAAGGTGAGAATGGATGAAATCACGCGTTCGCCGCCACCATGCACATACTGCTCAGTCGCAAATGCGCCGCCCAGTTTCCCGGCAAGTCCCAGCCTGCAGGCCTCACGCTCCAGCCAAAGGTGCATGGCGGCCGTCATCTCGGCCATGTAAGTGGGCGAACCGACAATCACGGCGGCACACCCCTTCACCCAATCGGCGTCCACGTTGTCTATCCGAAACGTTCGCACATCCGCACCCGACACGCTGCGCGCGCCTTCGGCGATCCATTCCGCGGCCTTGGCCGTGTTGTCCGTCTTTGTGTCGTAGATGACTGCGATGTCCATGAAATTCTCCCTTTTCGTCCAATCGGCATTGCCGCGAACTCAAACCAGGAGCATTATACCACAATAACCACGTGCGAACAATTCCCCCAGCAATTCATGCCGGGATTTCCATTCTACGAATTAGGACACAAGATCGATTCAGCGAGAGTTCACATTCGTTTCACACGTCCCCCTTTTAGGCAACGGCAATTCGTGCGCTCGAATCGAAACGCCGACTGTAGAGGCAACGCTTGCCGACTGTAGGGCCAATGGGAATTCGTGCGCACGAATCTTCGGCTCGCCCATGGGGCGGCATTGGATCCAGGCAGAGGGCATCTGTCTCTGCCGCCTAGCCGGACACTTGAAGTCCGTTACCCGAAACGGCGAAGTTGGGTATCCGAGACTGCGAAGTCGGGTACCTGAAAGAATGAAGTCGGGTATCCGAGATTACAGGGACGGGTACCCGAGATGGCGCAGTCGGGTAGGCGAAACGGTTACCGCCATTTATTCCCCTCTTTGGACTCTGGAATCAACAGAAGAACGCCTGCGTGTGCGACTTTTCAGAAGCTCAACCCAAATCCCGCACTATATGACATTAAATCACAATAATTGCATACAATTTTTCGTTTTGAAGAGTTCCCGTTCGCATTTCATTCGCAATTCGTTCGTAAATCGTTCGCATCTGTTCGCTTTTAATGCGAACGATTGCGAACGAATTACGAACGGAATGCGAATATTAAGCGAACAAGAAAGGCCGTTATCGCAGTAAACACGCAAATATTTCATCAATAATGCGATTTATCGCTTTTTCGCCGGCTAGTGCCCCACACCCACGACAAACCAGATCAGCGGATGGTGAATGAGAGCGTGTAGGTTTCATTTCCGATGATGTCGCGTGCAAGCGGCTTGGGGCCGCAGGAATTGCCGCCGAGCCCACGACTCTTGGCGAAGATGCCGAAGTAGGTGCCGTCTTCGCCAGGTGGCGGCAATTCGGCTGGATGGGCATAACGCACGAGCGTCTCCGGCGCATACGGATTCACCTCAGCCGATATGCGCCGGCTCGATGCGCGCGCCCGATTGCGTGAACGTGGCCTCACTGCTCTCCACATTGAAGCCTTCCTTCAGAGAGACGATCTTTTCAAGATCTTCCGTCGTCATTTTCAGCCTCCGTTTCAAATTATACCATCACTCTGCCGCGCCAGGCATCATCTTCGGCAGACCCCATCATCCACAATTGGCACAAAGCACACAACACTCCACGCCAATTGAAGAACCGTTAAATAATGCCAGATGACTGCAAGAGAGCGAACGCCACATCAAGAAACTTACGGGCTTTGGCGGTTAAAGCTGACAGACCAAACAGTCTGATCGTTTCGCGATAAAGTTCATCCTGATGACAACCTCCAAGATCCGTCAGAATCTCACACATGGCATTCACCAGCTCCTGTGGCGGAATTTCTTCAAGCGAACGCTTTGAGGTGGGATCATTCGACGGCACTCGAAACTCACGGTATGATGCAACCTCCGTTCCCTTTGGCCAGTACACCCTGCCCGTTTCATGGTCCGTCACAAGCACATCGCGCGGCGTCGCGGCATCGAAGACGCGATGAACATTCTCCGTCATCCGCGTCACCCCCCATGCCTTGCAGACGCGCTTTCGGAGAACACTCTCGTAGATCGGCCCCTCCGTTTCAACCACGGCTGCCATCATTCGTGCAATCTGAGGACGCGACGAGGGCTCGTAGAAATACTCGTGCAGGAATATCGAATCACTTTCCCAAATCTTATATTTCGGATGGTGTCGCGTTGATGCATTCGGCGATGCCATTTCGGTTCCTTTGGTCTGATCTATCGTGTCTACCTTTATCTCTTCATCGACCTGACGTATAGGCTCGGGTTCAGGCGCAACCCGCGCAGCTTCGATCAACTCGACAAGGTGCTGTTCTGAACGCGCACGATCGAAGGCCCAATCCACACTCCAGACACGGCAGGTGTGCCAACCAAGCCCCTTGAGAACACTCGTGCGGTTAACGTCGCGATCCTGCGCCGTCCTCTGACCCGCATATGTCGGACCATCGCACTCGACCCCCATTAGATACTTATTGGGGTCATCAGGATTCCGAACGGCAACGTCTATACGATACTCGCTGCATCCGACGCTTCGATCCACCTTATAGCCTTTATCCTTCAGAAAAGCAGAGACGACATTGCTGAAGTTCTCGTTGGACGTATCGACAGGGGTGACGGAGGCAAGTGCGTTGCCTCGTTCCGCGTACTCAAGAAATGCCTTCAGATGCCCAGCTCCGACAGCCCTCGTACGGCCACCCTCGCCAGCATCGATCTGAGATCCGTGGATGGACGAGAACACGATCACCTGCTCCTTCGCCCGCGTGACAGCCACATTGAGACGACGTTCGCCGCCCGAGAGATTCAACGGCCCGAAGTTCATTGTAAACTTACCGCATTCATCCGGGGCATAGCCGACCGAAAAGAGGATCACATCGCTCTCGTCTCCCTGGACATTCTCAAGGTTCTTGACGAAATACGATCCGGGCCCCTCATCCGGCAAGAGTTTCTCAAGCACAGGATCCGCACTCCTGCGCTCGTCCAACATCGTCCGTATCAACTTCTGCTGTGGCATCGAGAACGTAACTACGCCGATGGTGCGCGGCTTGTAGTCAGCCTTGCGCACCTCCGTGCAGATGTAATCCACCAGCGCTTTTGCCTCGACTTCATTGACGCGAGGCCCCTTGCCCGTCTTGACAAACTTGCCATTGGGAACAAAGACAAACTTGATGCCCAAACGAGGCGAACTGATGGCCGCAGGAAATGTACAGAGCTTGTTCGAATAGTAATGTTCATTACTGAATGCGATCAACGCCTCATGTCGGCTGCGGTAATGCCAGTTCAAGTAGGTCGAAAAGACACCTGCCACGAGACATTCGTCAAGAATGCTCTCCTGATCGACAATCGACTCGTCCGACTCCTCGTCCGTCTCAACATCGCCTTTCAGGAAGAAGCTTGTCGGCGGCATCTGCTTCGGATCTCCGACGACAATCAACTGTTTGCCTCGTGCGATGACACCAATGGCATCCCAAACAGGTATCTGCGATGCCTCGTCAAACACGATAAGGTCAAACGGAGCCGAGTCAACGGGCAGATACTGGGCGACCGAGAGCGGACTCATGAGGAAGCACGGCTTCAGCGTCGGAATCAGCGTCTTCGACTCAGCGAGTATCTGCCGAACAGCCTTCTGTCGTGACTTCTTTTCACATTCGCGCTTAAGCATGCCAAGCTCCGTCCCCTCAGGGCATGGCCCACTCCGACGGCGCGGCAGTGTCGCGGCCAGCTTCGCAAAAATGACATTCCTGGACAGTTCAGTGTGCTTACGATCAAGTTCCCGGAAACGAGAGATTCTCTCTTCTTGACCGAGTCCTGTGAATTCGGCGAGAACGGGCG
>JAKSOW010000087.1 GCA_024405395.1 Kiritimatiellia bacterium
CTGCGCTTCAACCTCGACCGCGACAAGGCCGAGATGTTCAAGGTGCCGGTGGCGACGGTCTACGCGACGCTGCAGAACTACCTCGGCTCGCGCTACGTCAACGACGTGAACCTCGGCACGCAGGTCAACCGCGTGACCGTGCAGTCGTCCCATGAAGGCCGTTCCACGCCGCAGGATGTCGAGCGGCTCTATGTGCGCAGCGAGAACGGTGGCATGGTGCCGATCGGGTCGCTGGGCACCATCACGCGCGAGCTGGGACCCCGCATGGTCTACACGCGCGACAAGTACGTGACGGCCGGTATCACGGTCATCCCCAAGCCGGGTATCGCCTCGGGTCTCGTCATGAACGAGCTGCGTGAACTGCTCGACGCCGAACTGCCCTCGGGCTTCGGCTACAGCTGGTCCGGCCTCTCCTTCCAGGAAGCCCGCAACGAGGGCAGTGCCGCGCCGCTCATCGGTCTTGCGATTCTCTTCGGCTACCTGTTCCTCGTGGCGCAGTACGAGTCGTGGACGATTCCGCTGCCTGTGATGCTGTCGATCTTCGTGGCCGCCTTCGGCGCGCTGCTGGGTCTCCGCTACTGGGGCATCTTCGCGACCGGTTCGCCTTTCCCGTTGTCCATCTATGCGCAGTTGGGCCTCGTGCTGCTCGTGGGCCTGGCCTCAAAGAACGCGATTCTCATCGTCGAGTTCGCGAAGGACAAGCGCGAGAACGAAAATTACTCGATCGTGGACGCGGCCGGCACCGCCGCGGGCGAGCGTCTGCGCGCGCTTCTGATGACGGCGCTCACGACGCTGCTGGGTACGCTGCCGATGATGATCGCCACGGGTGCAGGCGCGGCGAGCCGCAACCATCTGGGTACGACCGAATTCTGGGGCATGTTCGCCTCAGTCTCCTTCGGTATCCTGCTGGTGCCGGGGCTCTATGCGCTGTTCCAGACGTGGCGTGAGAACGTGAAGCGCTTCTTCGGGTACATCTCGGCCAGGGCGCAGCGGCGTCGGCGGCTGAAGGAAGTGGCCTGACGGATCATGGACGGACTGTAAAACTCTTGTGAATCCTTGGAGAATGAACATGAAGATCGAAAAGCTTCTTTGGGGTGTGTCAGCGGTGGCGCTGTTTGCCGCCGGCTGTGCGGACATGCGCCCGTCGTGGTTGACGGTGGGTCCGGACTACGTGACGCCCGATGTGGTTTCGCCTGAGATCCCGCCGCCGGACGCGGGCTATCCCACCACGAACAAGACGGCCACGGGCGAGTTCGCGCCTGCGACCACAAACGACGATCCGCGACTCACGATCTCCGGCGAGTCGATCGTCTGCTGGTGGTGCCGCTTCGACGACCCCGTGCTCACGAATCTCGTGTCGATGGCGGTGTCGAACAACCTCACCTTCGCGATGGCGCGGGCCCGCCTCACGCAGGCGCGTTGGCAGTTGCTGGGCAGCGCGGCCGACCTTCTGCCGCACTTGAGCTGGGGCGGCACGGCCAAAGCCTCCGAGGCTCACCGCCACAATGCCTCGCTCTACTCCAGCCACCTGGCGAACGGCACGCGCGCGAAGCATTCGCATCTCTACAACACGGGCTTTGACGCCACGTGGGAACTCGACATCTTCGGCGGCGTGGCGCGCGGCGTGGAGTCCGCCTATGCGGCCGCTGAGTCGGCCGAGTTCTCGCTGGCCGACGCGTGGGTGACGCTCACGGCCGATATCGGCACGAGCTACATCGGCCTGCGCACGGTGCAGGAGCGTCTGGAGGTGGCCCGCACCAACCTGAAGCTCCAGAGCGAGACGTACGACATCCTCAAGTCGCGTCTGGATTCGGGCATCGGCGACGAGCTGGCCGTCAATCAGGCCAAGTACAACGTGGAGCAGACGCGCGCCGCCATCCCTACGCTGCTCGCCAGTGAGGAAAAGTACAAGAACGCACTTGCCATTCTCGCCGGCACGATGCCCGGCGCGTTGCACGAGTATCTGAAGCCTGCGCCCGGGCGCGACTGGCTCATCGCCCCGCAGAAGCTCGATGAGATTCCCATGGAGACGCTGCGCACGCGTCCGGACGTCAAGGCCGTCGAGCGCGCGCTGGCCGCCCAGGTCGCCGCCGTGGGCGTGGCGGTCTCGGGGCTGTACCCCAAGTTCTACCTGAACGGTTCGCTGGGGCTGGAGTCGGTGAAGATGCAGAAGTTCATCGGCCGCGGTTCGCTCTACAGCTGGATCGGGCCGAGCTTCTCGTGGCCGATCTTCCAGGGCGGCAACATCGTCGCCAACATCAAGGCCGAGGAGGCCAAGATGGACGAGGCTGCACTCAAGTACGAGCTCACGCTGCAGAACGCCTTCGCCGAAGTGCGCGACGCCTATTCCGCCTACACGCAGGAGTATCACCGCTACCAGTCGCTGCAGGGCGCCGTCAAGGCCGCCTCCGACGCCGTGAACATCTCGCAGGACCTCTACAAGAACGGTCTGGCGGACTTCAACAACGTCTTGGACGCGCAGCGTTCGCTGCTCACCCTGGCCGAGGCCCGCGTCATCAGCCGCGGCCAGATCACGCTCAATTTGATCGCGCTCTACAAGGCTTTGGGCGGCGGTCTGGCCGAATGACGAGGAGGAGCATCTGATGCGCACGTCGATTCTGTTTCTGGTGATTGTGGGCCTTCTCCAGGCGCAGGCGGGGTTGGCCCGTCTGTCGCTGGACGGGCTGTGGGATTTCCACTTTGCGGAGCGTCAGTCGCTGGAGGCGGCGGCGCGCGCCGACTTCAAGGCAGACGACAAGATGCTGGTGCCCGGCTGCTGGAATGCGATGTCGCATTACTTCAACAAGCACGGCACGGGCCTCTATCGCCGCACGTTCACGCTGGCGGCGGACACCCCCAACGCCTTTCTGGTGGTTGAGGGCGTGGGGCTGAGGTCGAAATACTGGATTGACGGACGCGAAATCGGCTTCAGCAAGCTGCCGTGGAGCCGGATTGAGTTCGCGACGGGGCCGTTGACGGCGGGCGCGCATGAGATCGTCTGCGCCGCAGACTCCCTGGTGGACAACGCGAAGCTGAAGCTCTTCTGGGACTTCTACGATTTCTATCCGTTCGGCGGCTTTCATCACGGCATGTGGCTGGAGGTGCAGCAGGCTCCTGCGCAGCTGAGGCGCGTGGTCGTGCGTACGCGCGACTACCAAACGGGGCGGGTGGAGCTGGAGGCGCAGTTCGCGGGTACGGGCGCGCCCGACGCCTTCACGGCGGCAGTCGCCTTCGACGGCGGCGCGGCTCAGGCCACGGCCTTCGTCAATCGCCGGGCGACTCTGGCGGTGCCGAACTTCCGGCTCTGGTCGCCGTCGGCCCCCAATCTGCACACGGTGTCGGTAGCCGATCCGCTTGACGCCAATCTGCCGCCCACCACGACGCGCTTCGGCGTGCGCCAGGTGGGTACGGCGAATGGCCGCATCACGCTCAACGGCAAGCCCATCTACCTCAAGGGCGTCAACCGCCATGAGTCGCATTACGAGTTTGGCGTCACCACGCCGGTGCAGCTGATGTATGAGGATCTCCGCAACCTCAAGGATCTGGGCGGCAATTTCGTGCGCGGCAGCCACTATGCGCAGTGCGAGGCGTTTCTGGACCTCTGCGACGAACTGGGCGTGATGGTGTGGGAGGAATCGCTCGGCTGGGGCAACAAGAAGCTGCAGCTCGCCGACGAGGAATTCCGTCAGCTCCAGGAAGAGGAGACGCGGCTGATGGTGCGTACCTCGATCAACCATCCGTCGATCATCATCAGCGCCTTCATGAACGAGCCGGACTCGGATCTGCCGGTGTGCCAGTCGCTCGTCAACCGCCTGGTGGATGTGATCCGCGCTGAAGACACGGGCCATCTCGTCACCTTCGCCTGCCACCGCAACTTCAAGGACATCTCGCACGTGAAGACGGACATCATCGCCTACAACACCTATCCCTGCTGGTACAGTCATGAGATGGAGACCGGCAGCGCCGAGGAGATGCGCGCCAACATCCGCAAGTGCCACGACGAGATCATCGCCTACTTCCGCGGCAAGTACAAGGACAATCGGCCCTTCATCGTGAGTGAAACGGGCGTGAAGGCCGACTACGGCGTGCGCGATCCCCGCGGCAAGGCACAATACACGGAGGACTTCCAGGCTGAGTACGAGCGCATCATGCTCGAGGAGTTGTTCGCCCGCCCCGAGATCGCCGGCATCGCCATCTGGCAGTTCACGGATGCGAAGACCTACACGCGCACGAAGGGCATGCGCCACCGTTCCTACGGCGTGAACACGGGCGGCCTCTATGACCTCTACCGTCGCCCCAAGCTCGTCGTCGACGAAATCCGCAGACTCTACACCTCCAAGCCGGAGTAAGGCATGAAGCGCATATTCCTTTTCCTTGTCACCAACCTCGCGGTGATGTTCGTCTTGAGCATCGCCTTCCACGTGGTCTGCGGGCTCATCGGGCCTGAGGCGCTGGAACAGCTTTCGCGCAACGGCATCGACTATGGCTACATCATCGTGTGGTCGCTCATCTTCGGCATGGGCGGCGCAGTGATCTCGCTGCTGCTGTCCAAGACGATCGCCAAGTTCTCGACCCACGCCACGGTGATCGACGGCAGCGAGGGTCCTGCCGAGCGTTGGCTGGTGGACACGGTGCGGCAGCTGGCCGATCGCGCGGGCGTGAAGATGCCCGAGGTGGCGATCTATCCGGGCGAGCCCAACGCCTTCGCGACGGGTGCGTTCAAGGATTCCGCGCTGGTGGCCGTCTCCACGGGAATCATGGAGCAGATGAGCCGCGAGGAGCTGCGTGCGGTCCTGGGACATGAGATGAGCCATGTGTCGAACGGCGACATGGTCACGCTGACGCTCGTGCAGGGCGTGCTCAACGCCTGTGTGCTCTTCCTCTCGCGGGTGATCGGCACGGTGGCCGCGAATGCGCTCAGCGGCGAGAAAGGGGATCGCCGCCGTGGGTCCAGCGGCATCTACTTCCTCGTGTACTACGTGATGCAGATCGTGCTGGGCATTGCCGCCTCAATGGTCGTCTGCGCCTTCTCGCGCCGGCGCGAATATGCCGCCGACCGCGGCAGTGCTGATCTGCTCGGTTCGCCGGGGTCGATGATTGCCGCCCTGCAGCGTCTGGGGAATCTCCAGCCGGGTGTCCTGCCCGATTCGCTGAAGGCTATGGGCATCTCCGGCAAGCACGCGTCGCTTCTCGCCACGCATCCGTCGCTTGAGGATCGTATCCAGGCACTGCAGAATTACCAGATGGGGATCCGCTGATGAAGGTATTCAGGACACAGGGCACGTGTGCCCAGGCCATCCAGTATGATGTGCAGGATGGTGTCGTGACTTCTTGTCAATTCCTGGGCGGTTGCCCCGGCAATACGCAGGGTGTGGCGCGTCTCGTCGTTGGCCGCAAGGTCGAGGATGTCATCCAGCTTCTCAAGGGCATCCAGTGCCGGGGCGGCACGTCGTGCCCCGATCAGCTGGCGCGCGCGCTGGAGGCCGATCTCACCGCCGAAAAGGGCATTGTTCTTTAGGAGGCCGCTGATCTATGATGTCGGGTGAGTGGTGCTGCCTGCGCGTTTTGTCGCTGATGCTGCAGATTGTTGCGGCATGGTCTGTCTGTGCCGGCGTCCAGGTACAGGGACGGTTCTCCGTGCGGGACCGGGCGGCGGGCGGATTCTGGGATTCTGATTTTCGTCGTGCTGGAATCGCGCTCGAGGTGAAGACGGAATCTCTTGCGGGTGCCGTGGGGTACGATGTCACGGTACGGGATCTGACGGGCCGGGATCGTGCCGTGTCGATGAAGTATGCGATCGCCGTGCCGCCGGGCAAAGTGACATGGTTCGCGCACTTCCGGCGCACGGTGACGCCGGAAGAGGGTTCAAAGCGTGAACTTGGCGAATATTACCATGAAGGCGCTGTCGGCGGCAAGTTCCACTCAAAGCTGCCGATTGCCGCCCTGGCCGTGGACGGCGTGCCGTACGCCATAGGTGTGGACAACACCCTGCCCGGTTTCTATCGCATCGGCTATCTGCCCGCCACGCGCGAATTCAAGATCGAGTATGACTTTGGCTTGGCGACGCCCGAGAAGAACGAGGCGCATGTGCGCTTCCTGGTGTTCGACTTCAAAGCTGAAGACGGCCTTCGCGGTGCGCTTGCGCGCTATCGCACATTCTTCCCCTGGGCCTTTGAGAGTCGCGTGAAGAAACACGGCGCACTGCTTTCGTTCATCAATGCCAGCGCCATCCCGAATGCCGCCGACTTTGGCTTCCGCTTCAAGGAGGCCGACTATGAACCCGAGAAGGACGATGCGGCCGACATTCTGACCTTCCACTATGCCGAGCCCTGCACCTGGTGGATGCCAATCGACGAGATGAAGGGCGAGGAAAGCGTCGTGGGCGGTGCTGAGCGCCAGACGCAGCTGATGGCATTGGGCTGCAAATTGGCCGCGGCGCATGTCGCCACCAACAATCCCCGTGCCATCGCCTGGCGAAACTGCTGCTTTGAGGGCCCTGACGGTAAGCCGATCGGAACGGTTGAGCGTACGGCCTGGTGCAATGGCATTCTCTGGAACATCAATTCCGCGCCGGGCATCGTCGGCTCGTTCACCGACTGGAAGTTCAAGATCGACAATGCCGATTTCGAGGCCCGCTATGCTCGGCCTTTCCCGCAGGGCGTGGATGGTGAGTTCCTCGATTCGACCGAGATGTTCAAGACCGCGCCGCTCGACTTCTGCCGCGCGCATTTCGCAGCCATGAAGACGCCGCTGGTCTTCGACGCCAAGACGTTTCGTCCGGCCATCTACAAGGGCATGATCGCCCATGAATACTGCAGGGCCGTCTCGGAGAAGGTGCGCGCGAAGGGACGCTTCGCGATGGCCAACGGCACCCCGAACCGCTGGAGCTGGAATGCGCCCTTCATCGACGTGTTCTGCTGGGAGTGTGGCTGGCTGGACAAGAAGAACGGTTGGGCGTGGAAGCCGACGGATGACGACAAGCTGCTTGCATTCCGCGCCTTCATCGGCGACAAGCCGTTTTCGCTGGAGATGAACACCGACTATGATCGGCTTACGCACGAGATGGTGGAGAAGTTCATGCAGCATTGTCTCCTGTACGGTTTCGCGCCGACGTTCTTCAGCGCGGCATCGTCTGGCGCGAAGAACAAGACGCGTTACTTCCGCCGCCCAGACCGCTATGAGCGGGATCGCGATCTCTTCAAGAAATATCAGCCGCTCGTGCGGCTGGTGTCCGAAGCCGGCTGGCGCCCTGTCAACCGCCTTCTGCCGCTTGATGACCAAGGCGTCTATTCCGAGCAGTATGGCGCGCGCTATGTCGTGGTCTTCAATCCGTCCACGTCCGAATCGCGCACCGTGAAGGTGAGGCCGGCCGCCGAACTCGTCACGGGTGTGCGCGTCGAGGGGACGCTGACGATTCCGCCCGAATCGAGTCGGCTTCTGGACTTCGGCGAATGACAAGGCCGCTCACAACAGAAAGATGATGTTGAAGATGTTTGACGGAGCAAGGACAGATTCTCGCAACGTGTTGCGTTCGGCTCTAGTGATGCTAGTGGCTTTGTTCTCCGCGGGGAACCTTTCCGCCGCCACAGGCGGGACGGAAACAGTTCCGGCGCTGGATCTTACGTTTGACGTTTCGGCGATCCGTACGCAGGGCAATTCGGTTGCCCCGTTGCCGGCGTTGCCGACAGGCGAGTTCACGGCGGCCTTTCGCGTGAAGCCGCTCGACTACCGCATGCACAACTGCTCCTCGCGCTGGGAGAAGTCTTCGTGTCGTCTGGTCGCCAGCGACGGCAGCGGCTATTATGATGGCTTCCGCATGGGGTTGAACTGTTCGGCCACGTCGGTGACGCCGCTGTTGAATCTGGGCGGCCCCAGCGGCGCCAAGGGTTTCCTGGCCAGGGCCACGGAACCTCTGAACAAATGGCTGCTGGTGATCTGGACGTGTGATGCGACGAATGTGTCCTGCTACGTCAACGGCGATCCTGCGGGGACGTGGCCGCGCACGCAGGCCTGGACGCCCGCCCGCCATCGCTTCACGGTGGGTGAGTCGGGGCATGGTCAGCCGCCGTTGCCGGGCAACTACGACTATGTACGCGTGTGGCCGCGTGCCCTAAGTGCGACCGAGATCGAGGTGATGACGCTGCCCTACTTCCCGGCGCGGCAGGCGGCGCGTCTGACGGAGTCTGGACGTTGGGCCGAAGCCCGCGCGATCTATGCGCAATTGGGCGACTGGACGAATGCGTCGCCCGCCTATGCCCAGATTGAGCCGAAGCGTCCGGTCGGGCCACTACCTCAGACGGCGCATGCGCTCTATGTGGCGCCGAACGGAGATGATGCGGCTGATGGTACCTTGGCGCATCCTCTGGCCTCCTGGTCTGCCGCCGCGGCGCGTGTGCGCACGCTGAAGGCGCAGGGTGCCACGGGCGGCGTGACGGTCTACTTCCGGGGTGGTGACTATCCGATGAGGGCCTCGGTGCGCTTGGCGAAGGCCGATGCCGGCCGGGACGATTTCCCGATTGTCTACACCGCCTATCCCGGCGAGCATCCCGTCTTTCGCGGGGATGTGGATCTGCCGCCGTTCGCGTCCGTGACGGACGAGGCCGCATTGGCGCACCTGACTACGGCGGCTGCGCGCGAACAGGTGCGCGTGTGCGACCTCAAGCAGGCGAACATCCCCTATGCCGCAAAGGCCGGCTGCGTGGGGCGCGGTGTGGGACGAAGCGGAGGCCTTGAGGCGCTCTACCTGGATGGCGCCTGGCAGTTGCCGGCGCGCTATCCCAACGACGGCTTCCTGCACGCGACGAACGTGGTGGACGCCACCAACCGGATCTTTCGCGCCGATGCCGCCGTGGGGCCAATGGCGGATTGGGCCAAGGAGCCCGACCTGATGGGGTGCGGCTATTTCGTGTGGTGCTGGCTGGACTTCACGGTGCCGCTGCGCACCGATCCTGAGGCCAATACCTTTACGGTGGATGCGAAACTGCCGGCGCCGCTCATGGCCAGCTGGAATCCGGAGATGAACTATTTCCTCTGCAACGCCCTGAGGTGTCTCGACGCGCCAGGCGAGTGGTTCCTGGACCGTGCCGCCGGCAAACTCTACTTCTGGCCGCCCAAGAGTGGGCGCGTGCATTTCCCGGTCTGCGCCGCGCCGTTCCTGGACCTGGACAATCTGTCCCATGTGCAGATCCGCGGATTGTCCTTCATGGGCGGACTGGACAAGTTTCTGGTGGCGAAGAAGTGCGCCAATCTGGTCTTTGCGTCAAATAAGGTCACGAACTTCGGTGGCGAGGGCGTGAACTTCCGGAATCTGAAGGACAGCGTCATCTGGGGCAATGTCTTCCGGGGCTTTGGGGCTGCGGCCCTGGAGATTACGGGCGGCGACCGCAAGACGCTTGAACCCAGCGGCATTCGCCTCGAGAACAACGAGATCGGCGACTGTTCCCGTACACAGCGCACCTATGCGCCGGGGCTGCGTCTGTATGGCTGCGGCACGAAGGTGGTGTACAACCATTTCCACCACATCCGTTCAAGCGCCATGCGCCTGGAGGGCAACGACTTCCTGATCTCGATGAATCTTGTGGACCATGTGGTCACGGAGAGTGGCGATCAAGGCGGGGTAGACATCTACAACAATCCCTCCTACCAGGGCAATGTCTATTCCTACAACATCTGGCGCGACATCGGTTGCCGCGGCCATGGCCAGGGCGGCATCCGCTTCGATGACCGCATCTGCGGTCAGGTTGTCTACGGCAACCGTTTCGACAACGCCTCGGACGGCAAACACTTCGGCGGCGTCCAGATCAACGCCGGGCGACGAAATGTGATCGACAACAACGTCTTCACGCGCTGCGATCTTGGCGTGACCATCGGCGGCATCGATGGTGAACGCTGGAAGGCTGTATTCCAGACGCCGGACTTCATCCAGAAGCTGACGAAGCAGGTGGACATCTATGCGCCGCCCTACACCACCCGCTATCCGGGCATTGAGACGCTGAAGGACGATGTACCGCAGTGCAATCACCTGACGCGCAACGTCTTCATTGGCCCCGGGCAGTTCCTGCGGGCGCGATCGGCGCATAACGACTGCCGCCGCAATTGGCAGTTCGCCACCGTGCCCGATCTGGAAGAGCTTGCCCGCGAGACCTGTTTCTCGCCCTTGCCGCCCGAACGGGAAATCGGCACCTACTGACGGCGTGTTCCCTGTGGCGTCACCGCCCCTCCCTTCTGCTTGCCTTTCGATTGCCTGCCATGCTACAATCCCCGAAATCGTGGGGCGGTGGCGGAACCTTGCAAATGCGGGGACGGTATGGTATGATTCCCGTCATGAACTGCATTAGACGTGGATTCGCTTTGGCGTTCGTTCTGGGCTGGGCCTCGCTTGTCGGCGCCCAGGCCGGCACGGTATCGGACATCGGGACGGCGGCCCATTTTCCGCATGAGGCAACATGGCGGCGGCATCTGGAGGCGCCGGCCGGTTATGCCTATGCGCGGCGGCTGGACAGATTTGCCACCTACGACTGTGGAGACTTCACCGTGGAGGCGTATCGGCAGGCGAATGGCCCCGGCACCGTTCAGCGAACCTTCCTCGCCGTGCCGAAGAAGGCTGTCGGCAAGTTGCCGGCGGTAGTGGTGCCATTCTACTTCCCGGAGGCCATGCTGGGCTTCAATCCCGCGGATGGCGGGCTTAATTCGCCTTTTTGCAGCCCCAATACGAACCTTACCTTCTACGCAGGCGTCAGCTTCCTGGCGGACTTGGCGCGACGTGGGTATGTGACCATCTCGGCCGAGGCCTATCATCTTACCTATGCCACTGCCACCTCCCCCACGAACAACTGGTCCAAATGGCGGCATGTGGGCGAAAGCCTGCAGAAGGACTGGCCTTCCTGGACGGGCATGGGCAAGTTGGTGGCGGATACGCGGCTGCTGGTGGACACCCTATGCGCCGACGGTCGGGTGGATGCCTCGCGCATCGGCATCATCGGCCATTCGCTGGGCGGCAAGATGGCGTTCTACACGGGGTTGCTGGATCCCCGCATCAAGGCCGTGGTGGTGAGCGATTTCGGATTCTTCTGGGAACGGTCCAACTGGGAGGCCGTCTGGTACTGGGGCGAGAAGCTGAAGGCCATTCAGGACGCAGGGCTGTCCCATCGCGATTTGCTGCTGGGCGCGCGCGAAAAGCCCGTCCTGTTCCTCGCGGGGAAATATGACAATACGCCCGCCTTCTGGGAAGCGCTTAAGACCGATCCTGCCTTTACCTCTGGCGTGCGTCGCGGCATCGGCTCGCCGCAGCACCGTCCCACCCGAGAAGCCGTGGCTGCGGCCTATGACTTCCTGGATGAGCAGGTGAAGAATAGGCAGTGAAGAATGGCGCCGCATCGGCAATTGATGGGGCGTCTCGTTTATAGTATAATAGCGAGCATGAACAGACTCTTGATTCTCTGCGGGGCGGGGTTGATCCTCGCCGGATGTTCGCGGCCCGTGGCTCTGGCCCCGGCGAAGCGCGGCACGGCCTACTCGGCTCGGAACCTTGAACTTGCCGAGGCGGGCGCGCAGTGCGCCCTGGCTGGCGACGTGCAGTTTGCCGACGCCTTTGACACGCCCAACGTGTGGGAGGCGCGCAACTACGAGAAGCGGATGGCCCTTGACGTGGGCGTCGAGAAGGACGGCGTCAAGGGGCTGCATCTCACGGGCGCCACCAACAAGTGCGACACCGCCTGGCGCGTGGGCATGAAGACGCCGCAGCCGCTCAAGTCAAGCGGACGCCAGTTCGTCGTCTCATTCGGCGTGCGGACGGACCGGACCATCTTCGATCCCGGCCATGCCAAGTGGGGCTGGAACAACACCATCTTCTGGTATGACGCCGCCGGCAAGGAGATCGGCGCGCAGCCGCTCGGCTACATGGTAAGCGCCTGCCGCGACTTCACGTCTGTGCGCGTGACGGGCGACATCCCGTCTGGCGCCGCCAAGTTCGCGGTGCTTCTGGGCTGCGATTCGCCGAATTTCGGTCCTGGGGAATCGGCGGCCTTCCGCGATTTCCGCGTTGAGGTGCTGCCGGAGTCGCCTCGTGTGGCCGCGGAGGCGCGGTTTGTCTCCGAAGTGCGCTCGGGCGGCGGCATTGTGGCCTGGGATGGCCTGACGCCGCCGGGCACGGCGATTCGGTTCCGTCTGCGCGCGTCTGCCGATCCGAAGGCGCTCTTCGCCAAGCCCTTCGTGGGGTCGGACGGTACGGCCAATACCTGCTTTGAGAAGCCCTTTGCCGTGGCGGAGCCCTATCTGCAATATGAGGCCGTGCTGGTCTCGGACGGCAAGGCCACGCCCACGCTGCAGCGCGTCTATGCGCCGACCTGGACCGATGCCGGCTGGACATGCCGTGCAGACGGACATCCGCCCTACGTGGCGGTGACGAGCCAGACGCCCACGACCAATCCCAGGGAGACGCTGCGCCTGACCATCACGGAAGATTCCGCCGTGGACTGGAACACGTTTCATGCGCAGGTGGATGGCGTCGAATCGACGGCGGCCTTC
Organism: Kiritimatiellia bacterium; assembly: GCA_024405395.1. GTDB lineage: Bacteria > Verrucomicrobiota > Kiritimatiellia > RFP12 > UBA1067 > RGIG6720. The sequence goes on from JAKSOW010000087.1 coordinate 12,526, forward strand.
CGCCGCACGGGGGATTCGCTGACGCTGGAGGGCCGTACCGCGGCGTGGGCGACTGGCGTGCACACGGTGGACGTGCAGGTGGCCGACTGCCACGGCAACGCCGCGAAGACGAAGAAGTTCTTCTTCATCGGCGAAACGCCGAAGACGCCCAAGTATACGCTGCGCGACGATGGCGTCGTGCTGGTGGACGGCAAGCCGTTCTTCCCGATCGGGCCCTATGCCGTGTGCAAGCGCGAGTTCAACGGCATGAACCTGGACAAGGCCTTTGCCGACCTGAAGGCGGGCGGCTTCAATTTTGCGCACACCTACGGCAACAGCTATGACCCCGAGTTCCTCGCGGCCGCTGAGAAGCATGGCTTCAAGTTGTGGGTGCAGGCGCGCTACCCCTCGGCCAATTTCATCAACGTGGGCCGTCACCATCCGTCGATTCTCGCCTGGTATCTTGGCGACGACACCTCGGAGCACATCACCGCCGCCGACGAACGCGACTACCATGACGCCTGCAAGGCACTGGATCCCACGCGTCTGACGTGTCAGGCCGACCCCATCGCCTCCAGTCAGGCCATCTCGCGCTATGCCGACTATGTGACGGCCACCGACGTCTTCATGCCGGAGATCTACCCCGTGCGAGCCAAGCCTGGGGACAAGTCGGACAGGACCTGCGTGGCCGAGACCATCCGCGACATGGCGTGCGTACAGGCGGACGTGTTCAAATACGGTGATGGCAAGCCCAGGAGCTGCTGGCCCATCATCCAGTACTTCAAGGGCTGGAGCGGCTGGGGGCATTTCCCCACGCGCGATCAGCTGGACGCCATGACCTGGGCGGCCGTCATTCACGGCGCGCACGGCATGACGTGGTACACCTATGGCGGCTTCGTCGACAAGAAGAAGAACCGCATCAACGAGGGCATCACCTCCACGCCCGAGCGCTGGCGGAACATCTGCACGGTGGCGACGCGGCTGCGGGATCTGTCCGATGTGATCACCGCCCGAAAGGGTCCGCAGCCGCCTGTGCCGGAAGTGGTGAAGGGCGAGGCGAAGGATCCGCTGGGCCAGCCCGCGGTGACGTGTCTGCTCAAGCGCCACGGCGGCAAGACGTATCTCTTCGCCGTCAACGCAGCCCCCTCGCCTGTGACGGCGCGCTTTGTGCTGGCGGGAGAGAAGGGCGTTGCCCAGGTGCTGTGGGAGGATGGGCGCACCTGCGCGCTGGCGGATGGCTTCACGGATGACTTCGCGGCGTTTGGCGTGCATGTCTACTGCTGGTGAGAGGCGAGCGCCGACAACGATTCAACAAGGAGAGAATATGGTCAACAGAAGAAACTTCCTGGCCTTGGGCGCCGTGGCGGCGGCAGGCTGCGCCACCGTGCCGCAGGGGAATGTCGCCAAGATGGCGAAGAAGCAGCCGGGCGGCGGCGATCCGCGCATGCGCGGGCCCTTCCCCATCATGACGACGCCCGATCGGGCGGATGGTCAGTGGGACTGCGAGGGGCTTGCCGGGGAAGCGCGCTTCGTGGCCGATGCGGGATGCCCGGGCGTGATCTGGTGCCAGTCCAACGATGCGATCGACCTGTTGACGTTTGACGAGAAGAGGCGCGGCTACGAGACGATCGCGCAGGCGCTCGCCGGGCGCGAGATCGTGGCGACCTTCGGCTGCAATGGCGTGGATGCCGCGCAGATGGTGCGCGAGGCGAAGGCCGTCGAGGAAGTGGCGGCCAAGTATCCGCAGACGCAGATCGCGATCATTTCGCGTCCGCCCGATTCGGGCAAGACGCAGGAGGACATCCGCGCCTACTACGAGCAGCTGGCGGCCGTGGCGAAGCGGCCGGTGATCATCCAGACGTATGTGAACAAGACGTGTCCTGCGCCTGACGTGAAGCTGCTGGTGGAATTGGCCAGCAAGCACCCCACGATCTTCGGCTATCTCAAGGAGGAGTCGGGCGGCGACAAGGCCAATGAGCGGATGCTGGAGGAGGTGGCCGCAAAGCCCGTCATCCATGCCGTCTACAGCGCCTGGGGCGGCTGGCAGTGGCTGTACCAGAGCCGACAGCTCGGCAGCGAGGGCCTTGTGACGGAACGGTGCGCCTATGCGCCGCTCCTGAAGTTCATCTGGGACCGCATGGAGAATGGCGATGCGGACGGCCGCTTGACCTCGGCGTTCGCGTTCTATCGCCTCCTGATCGACCAGCGCGGCTTCCCGCGCGGGGACATGCGCGGCTATGCGCTCCACTACCTCAAGCGCCTGGGACTGTTCAAGACCACGGTCACGCGGCAGTATCTCAACGCCAAGGCGAAGGAGCAGGGCATCGTGGCGGAAGGTGGCGATCGCCACAAATGGAAGCTCCAGGAGCTCACGCTCAGTTCGCGGCAGCAGGCCGAGCTTGATCAGTGCTACGACGACATGATGCGGTTCGTCGGCCGCGCGTAAGGGCGCGGCACGAAGTGTGAAACAATGCGAAAGGAAAGACAAATGAAGAATCTCGTGGTGATGGCCCTTTGTGCGGCCACGTTGGGGGTGTGCGCAGCGGAGGACATTGTATTTGACAACCTGCGCTTCCGGTTGACGATCGGCGCGGATGCGTGCGCGAAGTCGCTGGTGATCAAATCGACGGGCGAGGAGTGCCTGGATGCGCGGGAGGGGATCGCGCTCTTCACGAGCACGCAGCATCGGCCGTACAACAACGAAACCAAGCTGATCCACCCCAACAAGCGCACCACCTATCGGGCAAACCGCATACGGCGTGAAGGCGACAAGCTCGTTGTGGGATTTGACGTGGCGCCCTATGAGGCCATACTGCGGGTGAAGGACGGCGACGGCTATCTCGCGTTCACGCTGGAGGACTTCATCGCCGACACAGTACAGGAAAAGCAGTACCACGGATTCAAGATGGACGTGCCGCCGGTGGTGGACTTCCGCGTGCTGCAGTTGCCGGTGAAGAACCGGAAGAACTTTGGCGATTGGCTGAACGTGTCGTGGGACGAGCGGGCCGCGGTGGCGGTGATCGCCGCCGATCCGCAGGTGGAAGTCGACCATGAAGACCGCTTCGGGTTCCGTCTGTTCAATGCCGACCTGCACAAGTACATGAAGCTGCGTGGCGGTACGGCGGCGATCGTGGCGGGCGGCGGCCGGGCCGAATTCCTCGCGGGCGTGCAGCACGTGGAGGAGGACTTCGACTTGCCGCGTGGCGTGGAGGGACGGCGCAATCCGCTCCTGAACGCGTCCATCTACTGGACGAGCTCCGCCACGCCAAAGGACATCGACGAGCACATCGCCTGGGCGAAGAAGGGCGGCTTCAGGATGATGCTGCTCTACTATCCGTGCTTCACGCGCGGCGGCGGCTACATCGGCTTGGGCGACTATGACTTCCGCGACGAATACCCCGAAGGCGAGAAGGACGTCAAGCGCATGCTCGACAAGATCAAGGCGGCGGGCATCACGCCGGG
>JAKSOW010000088.1 GCA_024405395.1 Kiritimatiellia bacterium
GGACTCGCTCGACACCTTCCACCAGAACGTCACCGTCCCGGGGCCCGACACCGAGGCCTGGATGTAGGTCGACTGGTAATCGGAGATTGATCCGCTCTTCGCCGCGTCGACGCCGTCGTGGGTGGTCGCCGTCTGACCCGTCCAGCTCGCGTTACCGCCCGTCGAGAACGTCAGCGTCGTGTTGTCGAGCGCCGCAGACAGCGTAATGGAGGCGGCCGTCCAGTGCGCGTAGAGCGTCTGGTTCGCCGTGAGGGAAACCGTCGTCGAGCTCGTCACCTGCGTGCCGCCGGAGGAGGACGTGTACCAGCCCGCGAACGTGTAGCCCGAGCGCGTCGGCGTAGGCAGCGTCCCATAGGTCGAGCCGTTCGTCACCGTCTTCGACCCCGTCGAGCAGCTGCCGCCGTTCACATTGAACGTCACCGTGTAGGTCGGCGACGGCGTCCAGACGACCTGGTCGACCCACCCGCAGTCGCTGCCGGATGAGTCGCTGCCGTCCTTCTCGTAGGACCACTTCAGCGTGTGCGAGCCCGAAGACACCACGTAGGAAACCTGCGTCCAGCCGACCTCGCCCGAAATCGCCGTCACGGCGTCGTTGCCGTCGACATAGAAGTGGAGCTTGTCGTAGTTGGACTCGCTCGACACCTTCCACCAGAACGTCACCGTCCCGGGGCCCGACACCGAGGCCTGGATGTAGGTCGACTGGTAATCGGAGATTGATCCGCTCTTCGCCGCGTCGACGCCGTCGTGGGTGGTCGCCGTCTGACCCGTCCAGCTCGCGTTACCGCCCGTCGAGAACGTCAGCGTCGTGTTGTCGAGCGCCGCAGACAGCGTAATGGAGGCGGCCGTCCAGTGCGCGTAGAGCGTCTGGTTCGCCGTGAGGGAAACCGTCGTCGAGCTCGTCACCTGCGTGCCGCCGGAGGAGGACGTGTACCAACCCGCGAACGTGTAGCCCGAGCGCGTCGGCGTAGGCAACGTCCCATAGGTCGATCCGGTCGTCACAGTCTTCGAGGACGTTCCGCAGCTGCCGCCGTTCGCGTTGAACGTCACCGTGTAGGTCGCCGACGGCGTCCAGACGACCTGGTCGACCCACCCGCAGTCGCTGCCGGAGGAGACGCTGCCGTCCTTCTCGTAGGACCACTTCAGCGTGTGCGAGCCCGAGGACACCGTGTGGGAGACCTGCGTCCAGCCGGCTTCGCCCGAGATCGCCGTCACGGCGTCGCTGCCGTCGACATCGAAGTGGAGCACGTCACAGCCGGACTCGCTCGACACCTTCCACCAGAACGTCACCGTCCCGGGGCCCGACACCGAGGCCTGGATGTAGGTCGACTGGTAATCGGAGATTGATCCGCTCTTCGCCGCGTCGACGCCGTCGTGGGTGGTCGCCGTCTGACCCGTCCAGCTCGCGTTACCGCCCGTCGAGAACGTCAGCGTCGTGTTGTCGAGCGCCGCAGACAGCGTAATGGAGGCGGCCGTCCAGTGCGCGTAGAGCGTCTGGTTCGCCGTGAGGGAAACCGTCGTCGAGCTCGTCACCTGCGTGCCGCCGGAGGAGGACGTGTACCAGCCCGCGAACGTGTAGCCCGAACGCGTCGGCGTCGGCAGCGTCCCATAGGTCGAGCCGTTCGTCACAGTCTTCGAGGACATTCCGCAACTGCCGCCGTTCGCGTTGAACGTCACCGTGTAGCTGACTGGGGAAGGCGGGCCGGAAACAGTCAGGACGAAATCCTCTCCATGGCGATTGTGCACCTGAGGGGCCGGAGAGGTGTAATAGGACCCGGAAGATGTCGTCTCGATGCCGACATTGGCGGAGAGAGAGATGTTGCGCGAGGTGGATGCGCTTCCCTTCTCCACCTTCAGCGTATGCGTCCCCGCTGCAAGAATCAGGGCGTAGATGCCATTGGAGTCTGTCACACACGAAGTCCGTGCGCCACTGGAACCCTCGGCCCAGACCGAGGCGCCCACCACAGGGGCACTGGACCCTTCGGCAAGGACACGCCCGCTGCAGATGACGCCATTTGCCGCACCCTGCGGATAAATATTGCAGACAAAACCATCAACCACCGAAAAATCCTCAACCGCAGGCGGTGCATACCAAGCATCCCCAGATCCAGCCCAGCCCATGTTGAAATGCACGTAGAGGGTCGCATACGAATAGCCATAGCCATCCGCGACCACAGAATGGCCGCCTTCATACCCATCAAGACTTACCTCAACCGGCAATTTGGCGTCCAGGTTGGGCAATAGGGCAGACCGCAGCACATCCGCACTGCAATTCCCAGAATACTGCAGCGGAAGGGCATTGGCATAGCCGAACACCTGTTTAAACGTTGGCGCCAACATGTACCCGCCAGTACCACTGCCTCCTTCGGCATATTTCATTCCACAGGCGATTCCAATGTCTGAAGTCAACTTGCCGATCGCCTGTCGTTGCGCCAGCGTCGTTCCGTCCGCTGGAATAGCTGGCATTGACGACCAGTTATACGTGCCCCCCTGCGTCGTGAGGCTTCGCGTTTCGTAAATCGGATAGTAAGACCACTCGTCAATCCAGTCCTTTCCGGTCATCACTCTACAGCTACGCGTCACGCTCGCCACGGGCGACGAAGGGAACGCATGATAACGCATGATCTGCGCGCCAGCCGTCGCCACACATCCGCAGGGATAGTTCTCCGGGGTGTAGTAGTTGTAGCAGGGACTTCCCATGTTCGAATAAAAGGAATCCTGATTCTGGGACCATCGGGTGGCCAGCAGGGGCGCCACACGCACATCAGAAAGGTTGTCCAGCCCGGTGGCATAGGCAGTCTTGCTCATGGTGCCTGCGGGACTCGCCGGCGGCTGGGCATTTGCGGCCGCCAGGCTAGCCCATTTGCGGGCCGCCTGGGATTGGTCCTGCTGAGTCACGCCTGCCTTGCTTGCCGCCTTGGATGCCGAAATCGGTCGATGCGCAAGGTCGCGCGTCAGCATCACCCACAGCGGGTTCTGTTCCGACACCACCAGATCCGGAGAATCGGAGAACGCGATGATGGGCTCGATCTCCGTATCCGCGGACGTGACGACGAAACCGCCTTGAGACAGCGTGACCACATGGAATGCCGCCCCGTTTGTCGTACATGACCAAACACGTTCTGCCGTCCCGCCAATGCGACACCCCAATTGGGCCCGGCTCCGCAGCCAGTTGCCGACCGCCGTCTTTGCGGTCTCACCCGAAACCGGGGCACCCAGCGCGTTCCCAATCAGGAACGCCGACGCCAGCCACAGCAGAACATGCCTAGTCATGAATTACTCCTTAAAACACTATTCCCTCATCAACGTTGCCGCAAGTGGCCAGCGCTCATCTTCCTCGGGATTCTCCTCATCGCCATCATAGAAGTCGGCTGTGCCATTGGAACTCACCGTCAGCGTGCCGGTGGTCCACCACTTGTTGGCCGGCCAATAGGAACGAATCGTCAGCACCAGCTGTGCATCCGTGCGTGAGATGATCGTAACCCTGCCTGATCCGTTGCCGATCGTTCCGTCCGTCAGCTTCAGGCTGAAGGAATAAGATCCGTCCGCCGCCAACGTGATCGTCATGGGGCCCGTCACGGGGTTGTTGATCGTCGGGTCACCAGGGTCGGGGTCGCTCGCCCAGTTCCGCCCCTGTCCACTGAAGGAGCCCGCCGCCCAATCCGGCAGCACGGCCTTCTTCTCCACGACCTTGATCCCCACGTTGCAGGATCCAAGCTTCTTGATTGCCGCCGAGCCGTAGCCGATACCATCCACCACCACGCCATTGACCGTAGCCGTGGCATTCTTGAGAGCGCCGTTCACCACCGTGTAGACCTTGAACGAGCCCTTGAACGAGCCCGTCTTCGACGTGTAAGTGAGCTTCAGTCCCGGGACGTTGAAGCCGACGATCTTCGACTTTGCGAGGTCAATCTGCCCAGCGGCCCTGTCCCACACGAGCTTACCCGCCTTGGCGCCCTCGGCGACGATCCACTTGGCCCCGTTCTGGGAAACAGCAAGCCCATGCGGCAAATAGTCCGGCTCGGCGAGTACCGTCACGGCGGACCCGCAGAGCCTCTGCAGCTCTTCCGCATCCACGGAGAATGACAACCCGTCCTTGAGGGCGCTCAAACGGCCGACCTGGGCGCCATTTACGCCCGTCACTTTGCAGGATGAGCCATCCTTTGCGATCCACAACGTGGCCGCGAGCGACACGCCCTTCTTCGCGTAGACCATCGGCACACAACACCAATCCCCCCCCACGATGAGCTGACTCGTAATGGACACCTTCGTGCCGTCCGCCAGCGCGCCGGAAACCTTGGCCTTGCCCTTGGCGGCAACTGTCACCGAAAGCCCAGCCCAACCATTTGCGGAAGGCAACGCCATCGTGTAGACGCCACCGCAGGCGGTGAGCACCGCCGCAGCGGCGGCCTTGTCCGCTGCATCCTTTGACGCGAAAAGGTTCAATGCTCCTCCCACCGAATAGGGCCCGAAGGCGCCCGAGAGCGACGAAACACCGAGCACAAGGCTCAACGTCCGCCCGTCCTTAGCCGTGGCCGAGAACGCGCCCGTCGTAAGATTCACGTCCCCCTTCAGAGTCTGCTTCTTTCCGTCGGAAAGCGTCAGCGAACAGGAACCCTTCGCCGAAGTGGCACCCGCCTTGGCCTTCGCAATCTTCAGCGTAATCATGCCCATGGGCGTACCCTCCGCATCTTGGACAAAGCCGTCATACTGAAGCGCTGCCACAACAGATAGTGCCGCGCCTTCAGGTGTCGACGGAATTGGAGATGCCGGTTCATACGCCTTTGTATTCGAAAATCCACAAGCGGCGATCACAGGTCGCCACTGGTCCGCATAGGCGTTATTATAACGAAGCGCGACGTTAGTCGGCAACCCAGCATGGTCAACCCCCTCTGGTGGCGCCCCCTCAAAACTCACTTGTTTAAGCCCACCACAGCCGTAAAATACATCCCAGCCGATATTTTTCATACTCGCCGGAATGGTGACGGACGTAAGCCGCTTTTCCTCTTCAAACACACCACCTGCGATGATACGGCATCCTGCTGGCAGAACCACGTCAGTGGGACATGTCCCATTAAGGCACAATACGCAACCGTCAACCACAACCACGCCCGTTCCCAAGCCCTTGCATGCGTTGAATGCGTCATAGCCAATCCACTCGACACTTGAGGGAATGTTCACCTTCTTCAACTTGAAGCAGTCTTCAAATGCCCATGTGCCGATGTTGGTCACCCCCTCCGGAATTTCAATTTCAGTCAAGGCAGTACCACAAAAGGCCTCCACATCAATGCATTTGAGACCACGGGGAAGTGTTGCACTCTTCAGGTTTATGCAATCGCAGAACGCTCCAAGTCCCACCGTCTTGATGCCTTCAGACAATATTGCTGACGTGAGCTTCTTGCATTCATAGAAAGCACACTCCCCAACACTGGTAACTGGACATCCCCCCAATGAAGCCAGAATCGTCAGCGCCCCCGTAGGCGAGGGTGAAACGGCACAATCATACTCATGTATCTTGTAGCTTTCACCCCTCTCATCGGTATTCCAGACATCATACCCATTCTCCACGCAAGCCTCACTTTGTGCGACAACATAAGTCCAAGTATAACCAGTTGTCGAATCACGCCATGTGTCAGCTTGGGCATCTAGGAATAGAGCCCCCACCGCCAGCAGGGCGGTAGTCGTTTTCAGCATATTTTTCATTTCTCCTTCTTTCCTTGAATCATTAAGAAGAGGTAGCCTGTGGCCAACCCTAGGGAAAGCCAAGACCACCAGACTACAACTCCTCTGACAAGTATATACGGAGACAAGAATCAAACGCACCATTGCTTTCCGGAAAAAGCGATGATTGCGCATCCGCCCCCTGGATTGCGCATCAGCAGGCCGGCCACCCAATGACCACCCTACCGCCACAACAACCCTCATGTCACGTTTCGCCTAATTATGGCATAAATTCCACACTTTTACAAGCCAAAAATGCCATTTCGTCACTTCTTCACCACGGAAAACACGGAAGCCGCCATTCGGCGGGTACGGAAAATGATTAGGGAAGAACCCGTTCCGGCAAGCCAATCGCGATCTACCGCCTGATGAAGTGCCAATTTCCCGGTTCTCGAATCCTCGGGGGGGGCCCTTCCCCAACCCCCTTCCGTGCCCGCGAAGCGGTTTCAGTGCCTTCAGTGGTGAAAATCAGGAGGAAATGAGACAAGAGGCAGGAGAAGATTCACCACGGAAAACACCACCCTATGCATCCGATGAGATTTTGATGCGCAAAAATCTTTCTGTGGTTAAACGGGTCGATAAATCCTGCGAGGCAACTCCAAATCGCCTCCTGCCTCTTGTCTCCGTCCCTCCTGAATGACGCCTGCGGCAGCGCTACGTGTATTGAGCAGCAGCTAAAACCGCAGGACGAGAGGGGCCAGTTCCCCGAAAAGCGCTTCACTCGATCGTCACGGGAAGGGTGACCGCGGGCTTCTTCAGGGTGGCTGTGCCGTAGCCCTTGTTCCCCACCATCACGCCCTCGATATTCACCGTGTAGGCCTTGATCTTGCCGTTCTCCAGGGCATACGCCTTGAACGAGCCCTTGAACGAACCATCCTTGGCCTTGTACGTGAGCTTCAGCCCCGAGGGATTGTCGCCCAGCTTCGACTCGTCGATTCCGCCGGTCTTCCTGTCGAGCACGACCTTGCCCGCCTTCGCGCCTCCGGCGACAGCCCACTTCGTCCCCGACTGCGAGACGGAAAGACCGCCCGGCAGGTAGTCCGCGTAAAGGCCGGGAAGCGCCTTGGCCAGACCGGAGGCGTCGAGGCGGAGGGCCACTCCCGCCTTCAGCGTTCCGGCCTTTCCGACGACCGCCCCCTCAAGTCCGTTGACCACCAGCGCACCCTTCTCGTCCATCCACACGAGGAAGGCCAGGCTGGCCTTCTTGGTGATCAGCACAGGAATCGCGCACGCTTCCTCGCCGATGAGCAGCTGGCTTGTGGCAGAGACCTTCGCGCCCGAGACGGTGCCGGCAACCTTCACCTTGCCCTTCGCTGCAATCGTCACCGTCAATACGCCGCGTCCGTCCGGTAGGATGACGTTCACGGTGCCCGGCATCTTCTTGACGAGGGCATCGGCGTCTGCTTTCTCCGCCTTGTCCTTCGAGGTGAAGAAATTGCGCGCACCGTCGATCTCGTACACGCCGTCGAGCTGGCCGGAGAGGCCGTTGCGGCCCAGCGTGAGCGCGAGCGTGTGGCCGCCCGCGGACATGGCGGTGACATGGCCGGTCTCGTCCGCGACGCCGCCCTTGAAGCTCAGCTTCGTAGCCCCGAGCTGTACGGTCGCCGTCACCTTCGCCACACCCCTCGACATCTTCGCGACCTTCACCTGCACCGTGCCCGCCAGCGCGTCATCCTTGCGGAGATAGCCGTCGTAGACCACCGCCGCCGCCACGTACGGCACAGGAACGTCTCCACTCAGGCCATCTCCCTCAGCGGGATAGAGCTCCAGAATCGGTTCAGGTTTGGGGCTGGGCGTGGGATCCACGGGCGTGGGGCCAGGCACAGGGTCGACAGGCGTGGGATCCACAGGCGTGGGACCAGGCACAGGGTCGACAGGCGTGGGATCCACGGGCGTGGGACCACCAGGCCCGGTGAGCGGCGCCCACACGGCATACAGGATGAAGACCTTCTTCGCCGTCGTCAGGTCCTTCACGCTCGCACCGTCCTTGTAGACGACCGACCCGTTGTACGCCGTCGACCAGCCGATGAAGTACCAGCCCGTGCGCGTGAAGACGTTCAGGTCGAGCGGCTTCGTCTCGCCGACGTTGATCGTCTGGTTGTCCATCGCCCCGTCGCCGCCGTTCGAGTCGAAGCGGATCACGTAGCTGTCGCCGATCCAGACGGCATAGAGGTCCACGACATCATCCTCGATCTCCCCGAACTCACGGAAGAGCGCGTTCTCGGCGTAGACGACATTGCCGATCGGCTTCCGCGCCCAGCCGTTGAACTGGTTCCTGCCGTTCGTGAACCGGCAGGTCGCAAGATTGAAGCTCGACCCGTAGGTGTAGTACTGGTCGTAGGTCTCGTCGCGGCCGTCGTTCGAGTGGAAGCGGACGATGTACCTCGCCTCGACCCAATGCGCGAAGAGCTCGCGGTCCGCCTGCGGCACCTCCGTGGCGGGGACGACCTTGTACCCGCCACGGCCCTGCGTGTACCAGCCATCGAACGCGAAGTGCTCACGCGTCGGCACGGGGAGCTGGCCGAACGTCTCGCCCGCAACGCAGATCTTCTCACTCGGCTTGACCGTGCCGCCGTTCGCGTTGAAGCGCACGGTGATCGTCACGGCGGGTTCCCAGTGCGCATAGAGCGTGTGCGCCTTCGTGAGGACGACCGGGGTCGATGCCGTGATCTGCGTGCCCCCGTCCGGCTCGGTCCACCAGCCCGCGAACTTGAAGCCCATGCGCTGCGGATTTCCGGGCGGCACCGCGTAGAGCTCGGTCGTCGTGCAGAGGCAGTCGTACGCCGTGGCCCCGTTCTCGACGAATGTGCCGCCGTTCGCCTGATAGCTCACGTCGAACTGCCGCGACTCCCAGTAGGTGATGGCGCGCGAGATGCCCGTCGTCGGCCAGACCGCCGGGATGTCGCGCGAACTCACGCGGCCGTCCCAGCCACGGGAGTTGTACTTGATGTAGGTCGTGAGCGTATCCAGCGCGCCCGAATACGTGTCGGCGTCATACGCGGGCGCGTTTCCGAGGAAGTAGATCTCCCGCGGCCCCTTGGTGACGCCCTTATGGTAGACGCTCGTGACGAGGTTCTTTCCGAGCCTCGTCACGCTCGCAGGCACCGTGAAGGAGTCGAGATTCCAGCACCAGTAGAATGTGCAGTCGGGAAGCTCCGTCAGCCGCTGCGAGAGCGTGACGTCGTGAAGCGACAGGCAGTTGTAGAAGCAATAGGTGCCGATGCTCGTGACGGCGTCGGGGATGACGACGGACTCAAGGCTCGTGCAGGAGTAGAACGCGGACTCCCCGATGGACACCAGCGTGCTCGGCAGGCGCACGCCTGGCAGCGATACGCAGTTCCTGAACGCATTGTCGCCGATCGTCCTGACGCCCTCGGGAATCGTCACAGACTTGAGACTGCTGCACCCGTTGAAGAAGCCGTTTACGATCGCCGTGCTGCCCGGGACGATCTGCACGTCCCTGACCTGCGTGTAAACCGAGTTGAACCAGGTGCTCATCGGGGCGACGTCCGACGGCAGCGTGATGCCCGTCAGCCCGTTGCAGCCATAGAACGCCCGGCCGTCCACCCACTTGAGACTTAGCGGCAGGACGATGCTCTGCATGCGCCAGCAGCCCTCGAAGGCGGACGCGCAGATCGTCGTCATGCCGTCCGGCAGCGTGATCTTCTGGAGCTGCGTGCAGCCCTTGAACGTGCGCGCAGCAAGTGTCTCGAGTTCGCCTGTGAAATGGAACTCCTGCAGGTACGAGCAGTCCTCGAACGCGCCCGCACCAATCGTGTTGACCAACGGCGGCAGGGTGATCCGTTCCACGGACGCGCAGTCCGCAAACGCCTCCTCGTCGATGACCTCCAGGTTCGGCGGCAGGACGACCTCCTCGAGATTCCAGCAGCCAGCGAACGCCCGCTTGCCGATCCGCTTCAGCTTCACGTTGCGGCTGAGGTCGATGCGCCGCAACTGCTCACACCCCTCAAACGCACGGTCATAGATCTCCTCCGCGTCTTCCGACCAGGTGCCTTCGCTTGAGCCGTGTGCAGGAATCGTCACGCTCGCCGTCAACACCGAACTGCACCGCGAGCACTGCTCCTCAACCGTATTCCCCGCCTCCGTGCAGGTCGGCTCCTTCTCCGCCCTGCTCGTGTATTTCGCGTGCCCCAGTGCGGCGAGAGTCGTGGACGTCGACAGCGTCGCATTGCACCGCGTACAGTACGAACCCTTCGTGCAACCCGCCGTCGTGCAGGTCGCCGCCCTCGCCACCGTCGTCACATTCTCGCTGTGCCCCAGTGCGGCGAGTGGCGTACTCGCCGTCAACACCGCAGGGCACCGCGAACACTTCTCCTCAACCGTATACCCCGCCTCCGTGCAGGTCGGCTCCTTCTTCGCCTTGCTCGTGTACCTCGCATGCCCCAGTGCCGCGAGTGGCGTACTCGCCGTCAACACCGCAGGGCACCGCGAACACTTCTCCTCAACCGTATACCCCGCCTCCGTGCAGGTCGGCTCCTTCTTCGCCTTGCTCGTGTATTTCACGTGCCCCAACGCTCGAGTCAAGAACGACGCCGTCTCCGTTGCCACGACAGATCCGTACGAATCCAAGACCTTAACCGTCAAGACTCGCGTTTCGCTTGAACAAGTCTGCGGCTGCCAGAGAACACTCCCGCGAACACCACTCGCCAGCAAGGTCGTTCCCTCGTAGACCTGTGCGGTTGCACCGCCGGCGCCCCAATTCGCGTCATAGTAGAGTCTTTCACCTGCGCTGTCCACCGTCCGCGTCCCCGCAGTGCAGTCCAGCGCCAGATGCCGCGTCACCGTGGCATGGGTAAACGCCGACAGAAGCGCAGCGATCGTCAACAACACATATTTCTTCATAACTGATTTCCCTTCAGCCAATAAATCAAATCAATCGAAATGAATCGGATGCGCGGGCAGTTCGCCCGCTATTTGGCAAATCCTCGAAGAGGCCGGACAGACCGCCCGTGGTAGCGGTAGTAGATGTTCCGGCCGAAATTGCCCCGATAGAAGTAGAGGCCCCACGCGTAGTCGGAAAGGTCCGACCTCGGCGTAGAGGGCCAGTAGTAGCCGTACGAGCCGGGGTGGTCGAGTTCGGAGCCGGAGCCGTCGCCGGCAGCGGGAAGGAAGATGCTCTTCGACGCATACGCGCCCTTGCCCGTGACGAGCCGTCCGTACACGCCGTTCCGTGTCGTCCACGTGGTCGTGCAGTTGTCGACCAGTGCCCGCATCTCATCTGAAGTCGGCATCCGCCACGGGGTGCCGAGATGGACCGTCGCCGCATCGTATTTCGCCACGAGGTTGCCCGTCGAATCGATGTAGCCCTGCGACTGGAGCTCGGAAGTACTCTTGTTGTAGGTCGGGCAGGAGTACGAATCGAACGGGCTGCTTCTCATGCGCGTTCCCGTGCTCGACACCCACGTCACGCCATACCAATAATAATAGCCGCTTCTCCATGTCGCGCTATTCGTATTCGCGCTATACCCAACCGTGTCGCCCCACCAGAAGTAGTAGCCATACTCCTCGGGCTTGGACGCGCCCACGTTGCATTTTGCCCAGTGGGGCCCATTCTCCCAAAGTTGCACATCTACTGATGTATCAACATCAACCGTCAGCGCCACATCGGCGATCTTCACCGCACCGACGTCGGCTTCGGCGTCCCAGACGAACCTATGCGTCCAAGTTGTGCCGCTGCCGGTGAGGACGCCGTCCTCGGTGATGTGTGCCACACTCAGCGCCGCGTGCGTCGCACTGTTGGTCGCGGCAAACACGCAATCCGCATTCGCCACCTCGTCCGCTGTGCCCGTGAGCGTCACGACGATATCCACCTTCCCGTTCCATGGATACCGCTGCTGCACCGTCATGTCCGCCACGGTGACATCGGCGAAGCATCCCATGCCAACCAACAGAGCCGCAAAGGCCGTCAGAATCTTTTTCATGTCATTTACGCCTTTCTCCAATACATAAACTCTTTCACCTTTTCCAACCGAATCTGCTTATTATACCACATATCGTCGCCAACACAAGCATTTTGTGGTTCCAGCATTCTTCTTCACCACGGAAAGCACAGAAGCCGCCATTCGGCGGGTACGGAAAATTATTAGGGAAGAACCCGTTCCGGCAAGCCAATCGCGATCTGCCGCCTGATGAAGTGCCAATTTCCCGGTTCTCGAATCCTCGGGGGGCCCTTCCCCAACCACCTTCCGTACCCGCGAAGCGGTTTCAGTGCCTTCCGTGGTGAAGATCAGGAGGCTATCCGATGAGATTTTGATGCGTAATAATCTTTTCCCCTGTTTGACGCCTGCGGCAGCGCATGAAAAAGTTCGGTTTCGCAAAACCGAACCGAACCATTTGGCGAATTCGCATAATTCCATAAATCGTCTTTCGCGACATTTCACGCATTCTAATGCGACTTATCTCTTTCCGGCGGTTCGGTTTCGGGGGCGTTCGGGTTCGGTTTCGCGGCGGCAGACCGAACTTTCCGCGTTGGTGTCGCGTCTGGGCCATGGGGGCTCGGGGCGGCACCCAACGAAAGGAATGAAAATGAACGATACGAACCTTGACGCCCTGGCCGCCCAGCTGCCGCCGGAATATGAGGGCCACTGGATTGCGGAGGTGGTGCGCAACTTCGGCCGGGCACGTGGTCTCACCGAAGACCATCAGCTAATGGACCTCTGGCAGGAGGCCGTGATCTGTGCCATGCACAAAATCACCGAAGCGAAGACAAAAGATGTAAATCCAATCAGTTATGTGAAACGCGGCGTCACTTCGCGACTGGTGGACCTCACTCGCCGTCCGGAGCCGGAGACCACCGCCGAAGAGGATGTTCTCGTCGCAGTGGCCGAAGGATCGATGGGGCGGCAAGATAGCCGTCGGGACGACTTCCAGGCGGCGTTGGCGCTTGTGCTCGAACCCGAGGGCGTGGCCAATCCGCGGTTCCGTCGGTACTGGGCGGCCTTCTGCGCCACGAACGGCAGCGACCGGGCCGTGGCCCAGGCAATGGGCATTTCGCGTCATGCGGCACAGACCCAATATGCCATGCCCTTCCGCACCTGTTTCAAGGCGGCCTATCTGCTGGTCAAACGGCTGCGGGGGTGACGCATGGGAAAAGTTATGAACAGGCACCCCGGCGGCCGCCACGGAAAGCAAGAGAAGAAAGGTCCCTTTAAGAATACCCTAAAGAAGAGAACGATCGGGATTCATAAGGGAATCTCAAAGCTCATTGCGCGTGGGCGCAGGCGTGAGCGCGCGTATGCACGTGCGTGTGGGCGGCGGCGGAACGAACCGGACGCAGCCATGCAGCTCGCGGCGGAGGCGGTGGCGGCGTTCCGCGGCAAGCCATCGGATTACCGGTCTTGGGAAGGCGCCGCCTATGCGCTGGGGCACGAAGACTTCTTCGAGCTTCTGTCTCAGCAGCTCAGCGAGAACCGTTCGGATGGCCTGCCCCGCGACTGCTGCCGGGCCTTCCAGGCGAAGCTCGCCCGTGCCATCCGAAGACGGCTGGGCGAATAGGCGAAATCAGCCGCCAGAAGATTTCTGAATTTTCTTTGCCCAAAATGGCTTGCTCAAACGAATATTATAGGCGCCGGGAACGAAGGCCCCAACTCAACCCCGCCCGTCCGCTTCCCCACGCCAAGTTCAACCCACCCATCAACCCCAAACCACACACACACCATGACACTCACCGAAGAACAGATCAAGGACTTCACGAAACTCGCGAACACGCTGCAGAAGATCGCCGACGGCCAGGAGGACCGCAAGGTCCTCAACGGCAAGTACCGCACGTTCATCGACCAGCACGAAAAGGAGCTGCGTCGTGGCGTCACCATCGGCAATCTTCATCTGCGTCTCGACGTGAAGAAGACCTTCGCGGTGGAGCTGCTTCCCTCCGAGGACTGATCCGCCGCCCGTTTATCCGCCCGTTCACCTCAACCGACAAACACCCCGCTCAACAATGAAAATCAAATTCATCACGACCGTCGATTTCTCCACCCTGAGCGTCACCGTCAAGCGCGTGACCGATCCCGCCCGCGATCCGAACGGACGCTTCGCCGACACCGGCCGCGGCCGCTCCCGTCTCGACGACGCCATCCGGGCGCTCCGCAAGGCCTCCGCCCTTGAGCTGAACGTCTATCGCTGAACGCCGCCCCGGCGGCATCAGCCACCAGCATCTCAGGTGATCCGCTTCGGCAGCTGAGGCAACCCGCCTCAGTACCTGAGCGGAATCATCTGGCACAATCCAATCAACCCCCAATCAAAAACCAAACATGTCCAATTCCAAATTCATCACCGTGCCCGTCGCCGACGGCCTCACGTCCACGCCCACCTGGTATGGGCTCGTTCAGCACACGCGTGCCCTCACCAAGAAAGAGACCTACGCCCACCTCGCCGACAAGATCGGCAAGTCCAAGGCCAAGATCAAGAGCGCCTTCCTGGGCCTGGCGCGCTACGTGCGCGAAAACGCCGCCAAGGGCAACTCGTCCTGCCTGGACGGCATCGTCACCTTCCACAACGTCTGCAAGGGCGCGTTCGCCACGCTGAGCGGACCGTGGGTGAAGGGCCGCAACTACCTTCTCGTGCTCGCGACGGAGCAGGACCCGTTCAAGCGCGCGCTGGACGGCATCACGCCCGCCAACGTCGTGGAAGGCGCCAAGCCCACGATCACCAGCGTGCTCGACAACGTGGCGGAGATCTACGACGTGCTCGCGACGGGACACGAATTCACCGTGGCCGGTGCGGACCTCGGTCCGGACCCCGCGAACGACGGCGAGTACGTGGCGGTGCGCCTCGCGGACGGCACGCTCGTCAAGGCGACGATTCTCGAGAGCACGCTGCAGAGCGTGAAGGCGAAGTTCGATACGCCGCTCGCACCGGGCGACGTCACGCTCGTCGTGTGCACGCGCTCCGGCTACGGCGAAGACGGCTCGCTCAAGTCCGCCACCCGCAAAATCAAAATCGGCTAAGAAAGGAAAACGCAAATGGCCACCCACGAAATCAAGACGTATGAAAACACGAGCGCCAGCAAGGCCAAGGCCTCCTACCTCGGCAACTATCTGGCCAAGACCACCGCAAGGATGAACGAGATCGCCGCCGGCGTCGCGCGCCTCAGCGGCCTCACCGAGATCGAGGCGGAGGCGATCCTCACGGGCGCCTTCGAGGAGTTCGAGGCGCTGGAGCGCGAATCGCCCGTGCGCATCAACTTCGACGGCGGCGTCATCAGGCAGGTCATCACGGGCTCGTTCCCGTCCTCCGATGCGCCGTTCAATCCGCAGACGAACACGCTGCGCATCGCCTTCTATCCCGACGACGCCACGCGCAACTGCCTCATCGACGCCACGCCCGCGATCGTCACTGACGAGACCTCCACCAAGGTGCGCCTCGACAACGTGGCCGACCTCGCGATGCCGCGTCCGTATCAGGTGTTCCACGGACAGAACCAGGCCAAGTGCACAGGCGTCAATCTTGTGACCACTGATCCCGGGGCCGAGGTGTATCTCGAGAATGCGCAGGGCGTGAAGTTCCCCTGCACGGTGGACGCCGTCATCTCGCGGCAGGAGATCATCGTGCACTCCAACGAACTGCTGGAGGGCGGCGACTACAAGTTTGTGGTCAAGAGCCGTGGCGGCGATCCGGATGGTCCGCTGCAGACGGTGTACCGCAAGGTGAAGTACCTGCAGGTGGCGCCGACGGGTCCGCGGATCGCCAAGGGCTATCCGACCACCGACCCGAGCCGTGTGGGCGTGTACGTGCTCTACGGCGGGTTCACGCTGGAGGGCGCGCGCCTGACGGGCGGCACGGTGAAGCTGAAGTTCTCGACCGACGGCGAGATCATGCAGGAGGTGGAGCTCATCTCCGACATGTACGCGGTCACGGACACGAAGATCGACCTCGTGCCGAACGCGATCTCGGAGTACATCGAGGCGGCTCACAGCTCGGTCAAGCCGGTGCTCACGGTCACGACGCCCGAGGGCAGCGCGTCCTACGAGTTCACCACGGCAGGTGAATAAGGTGTAGGGGGGCGTGGAGGGGCGGACGGTTGCTTGCGTGCTGTTCGAGACGCGTCGGATTTCGGGGTAACCGTCCGCTCCGTCTGCG
>JAKSOW010000089.1 GCA_024405395.1 Kiritimatiellia bacterium
CGCTGCTCGATCGTCTTCTCCGCCGTGGGAACGCACGACAAGTCGCGGAAATGGGTCGCCGGCGAAACGGTCCGTCAGGTGCGCGACTTCCTAAAGGCGGGAAAGGCTTGCGAGAAGCATCTGGCGGACCAGCTGCTCGTGCCTGCAAGGATTTTCCTTGGACAGCGGAAATATTGGTGGGATTTAGATGAACTTGAGTTTACTGATTGGAACGTCGCTGTGCAAGAGAAGACGCGGCATTTTGTAACAAATCAAGAAGTGATAAAGCGATTTGCCATGGCTGAATGCCCATATGAATTAAGTGAATCAGAGTTTATTCGTTTAAACAGTTTATAAGGAATAAATCATGAAGTGGGAGAAGTTTGAAGAGGGATATTCGATCCCTGTGAAGTCTTGGTGCGCGGACTGCGAGGAAGGGGCCCTGAAGCAGGCCGAAAACCTGGCGAGGCACCCGGCGTTGTTTGGGCATGTGGCGCTGATGCCAGATGCCCACCAGGGGTACGGCATGCCAATCGGCGGGGTGGTTGCGGTCGACAACGCCGTGATTCCCGCCGCGGTGGGCGTCGACATCGGCTGCGGCATGATTGCGACGGAGACGGACATTCCGGCGGCGCGTTTCGCCGACATGTCCTTCCGTCGCGCCTTCCAGGAGAAGCTGAAGGAGCGCATCCCGGTCGGCGAGGGAGTCTCCCATCGTGTGACGCAGAACTGGGAGGGATTCGAGGAGTACACGGCCAACAACGGCATGCGCTCGAATCTCTGGCCGTCCAAGCTTGACCGGATGAACCTCGGTTCGCTCGGCGGTGGAAACCACTTCATTGAGCTGCAGAAGACTACGGCGTTAGATGGCAATGGTGATCCCGAGGGTGGGTCGAAGGTGTGGCTCATGATCCATTCGGGGTCGCGTAATCTCGGCAAGCGCATCGAGGAGCACTATCACAAGCTTGCCGACAAGATGTGCACGCGTTATCATGTCGCACTCGCAGATCCGGACCTTGCGTTCCTGCCGATAGAGGAACCTGATGGGCACCACTACGTCACCGATATGTTCTTTGCGCTCCGCTATGCGAAGGAGAACCGTCGCCGCATGATGGAGGCGATGAAGGAGACGCTGGCTGAATTCGTGCCGGAGGTGAACTTCATTCGCACGATCGACATCCACCACAACTATGCGGCCTTCGAGGAGCACTTCGGCAAGAAGGTGTGCGTGCACCGCAAGGGCGCGACGTCGGCGAAGCTCGACGAGATCGGGATCATCCCCGGCTCGATGGGGACGGCCTCGTACATCGTGCGCGGACTCGGCAATCCCGATTCGTTCATGTCCTGTTCGCATGGTGCCGGGCGGCGCATGTCGCGCGTCGCGGCCTCGCTCAATCTCACGGTAGAGGAATGCGACCAGGCGATGGCGGGCATTGTGTGCGAACGGTGGCATTCCTACAAGGGCTTCAATCGAAAGGCAAAGGGCAGGCTCGACCTTTCCGAGGCCCCACAGGCCTACAAGGACATCGAGGACGTGATCGCCTCCGAGCTCGACCTCGTCGAACCGCTCGTGCGACTGGTGCCGCTGGCGTCACTAAAGGGGTGAGAATGAAGAGGAGAACTCAAGAGCGCATAGCTGAACTTCAACTGCAGATACTACACGCAGGCCCCCTGCGTGCAGTCTATCGGTTGATGCCGCGGAATGTCGAGTATGGTGGATACGAGGAACGGGCTTATTGTGTGTGCATCAAAAAAAGCAATAAACCGTTTCTTGACCGGGTCTTGGACTTTGATTCGCTTCTTCGCCGTTCACTTGTGCCTGGCGAGAGGATGGTTTACGAGAATGAGGCCTTCGCAATTGTCGGTGACACGTATCGGATATCTTATGTCTTGGAGGGGTATAAAAAGCATTGCGACAGACTAGGATATATGATAGACGGTCGGCCTGTTGCTCGCTTGCTGCATCGCATGGGGGTGTCTCTGGCCATCAAGAGAATGATGTACAGTCGTGCAGCGCGTGATGCGACTGAGGCAAAAACGTTACGCCCTGAGGCAAGGGAGGCATATCCGAATCCGGCAGACCGGTTCGTTGCGTGTTGTGGGTGAGAGGGGTGGGGCGATGATTTCACTCTATGATTTGATCAACATGGGAGAAGGTGAACGAATTGAGTTCAAGACCGCTTCGAAGGGTGTCCACGATGACACCTTTGAGACAGTGTGCTCATTTGGCAATCATCGCGGTGGTGATATCCTGCTGGGGGTGAACGACCGCGGACGCGTGGTCGGCTTGCCGCGGGACTCGGTCGGCGCACTGCTCAAGCGCATCCGGAATCGCTGCGCGTGTCAGGACGTGTTCTCTCCGACGGTAGATGTGCAGGTCGAGGTCGGTGAATTGTGGAAACGGCAGGTCGTGCGGATACACGTAGAACCGAATCCTCTCCGTGTGGCGTACAAGGGCGTGCCGTATGTACGTCTTGGGGGAAGTGACTATAAGGGAGGTCGAAATGGATAGCTTGGACAAGCAGTCGTTGGATGAACGGCTAATTGAGGCGTGTGGAGAGCTCGACCTCGAACGGGTGCGGGATCTCATAGATGCCGGTGCAAGCTTGTCAGCGACGGACGGAGAGGAGACGCCGGTCACGGCCGTTCTTCGGTGCGATGGATATTGGCAGCGGTTATGGGCTTTGGATGAACGAGAATTGGGAGAAGATGGGGGCGTCCCGCCTGAGATATGCGAGGAGCGAGAACAGCAGATGGTGGTTCGGCAACTCCAGTGCCTTGAGTTGTTGATTGATCGGGGCGCGGATGTAAATGAAGTCCCGGATGGTTCTTGGCCGGTTGGCTTTCGGTCCGTATCGTGCGATCCCAAAGTGGTCAGGTTCCTGCTGGAGCATGGGATGGATCCTAACCTAACGACGGAGTGGTTCGGTAATAGTCCAACGACGGCGCTTGAGTATGCGTGGGGAGAGGAAGTGTGCTGCGAGGGTTGCGACGATCTTATGGATGAGTTGCGCCGGGTAGTCTGTTTGCTCCTGGAATATGGAGCATTGCCGCAAAGGTGGGAGGACATTGAAGAATTAAGCATGTCGTTAGAGGAAATGCGATCGTTTGATTCTGTGCCCCAATGCGTGATGCCGTCGATGCCAGACGGTGTTGCTGACTTGTCTGCAGCAGATCGTGAACTGCTTGCTGCAAGTCGAAGGCATAGCTTGCTGGGGGTTTCTCAAGCGCTTCGTAAGGGAGCGAATCCCAATGCCCGAGACCCCAACGATTCACTGACGACACCTATGATGGCTGCACTACGTTGCGCGTACTATGAAATGCTTGGCAATCCGTCTGAATCTGACTATGAGGCATGGCGAAAGGATACGCGGTCTATTGTCATGCTGTTGCTCGAGAACGGTGCCGATCCGAACCTAGGCGAGGTGAACGAAGAACCGGGGAGGGGCCCGAATGGCTTGATTGTCGAGGGGGTGACCCCGCTGCATCACGCAGCTTGGCTGGACAAGGATGTTGAGATTTCGCAAATACTATTGGACCATGGCGCCAATCCGAATGTGATAGCAAGCGAGTCGGAGCTGTCGACGGTTCGTGATATGAATGATCAGGACTATAATGTCGATGATCCATTGGAGGTCAAGCCGATAGAGTGTCTCATGAATCGCTATGGTGGATGCTGCTATTATGTTTTTGACCCGGACTGCGAAAAGGAACTGTCTGATGTAAATCAGGCTTTGGTCTACGGATGTCAGCGGATGGATTATTCCGTTGTCATGCGTGCGATACAGAAGGGTGCGGACCGTTCATTGCGCGAGTGGGGACGGAGGTGCCTTCCTGTGATTGTGATGAATGATGCTCCTCAGCTGAGAGGGAAGTATTATTTTCAGAATGGACTGGACGTTGAGGATGAGGTCGTGAACTTCATCCTGTTCCTCCTAGGGGGGATTTCGGTGCCAATCGGAGATAGGGAGATTGATGACATGATCTATGCCTGCATCGACAATGGCATGGAGAAGGTGTTGGCGGCGCTGGTGGCGCACCACAAGTATGGAACGAGATTTGTTGAGCGAAGCAGGATGATGCCCGTTGGTGGCTGGCCGTGGGAGTGCTGGCCGAAGGATAAACAAGTGCGAATGGCGGCGATTCTGACGGGGAACGGACCGTGCGGTTAGTACTCATTCGTCGTGAAGTGCATGATCGAATTGATGTATTGGCTTGAAGAGCTTCGGGCGCCGGAGAATTAGTATTTTCAAGTGGACCATGGCGATGGGCCACCTGAATTATCAATCCATGATAGAATCCTTTGCGTCAGGACAACAAGACGAGAGGAATGGGAGAATCTATCATGGACGAAACAAAGAAGAACGAGAATCTTCTTCCGGAGAAGCCGGAAGAGGGGAAGGCGGTGACCATCGCCAGTTTCATCGACAACTACAGAAACACACATGACGTCATCAAGAAGATGAAGGGTGTGTCGAATTACCGGGGAATGGCGAAATCCCTTGGCGAGGTGTATGGGATAAAGTGCGTCAAACCGGGGAACTTTGGCGATGGCAGTCTAGATTACAATGGCGAGTTTGAGCTTCATACAAGCCTGGGTGAATTCAAGATAAAGGTCGGTTGGTGCTTTGCCGAGCTGGGCCTGTTCGTCCTTGAGCTAGGGGACGGACTGGAAATCGCCTATACGGATGTCCGTCTTGTCGTGGCGATGGGGCTGCTTAAGATGTGCCACTGGGATTGTGACTATGATGCCTATAGGCTGGGAGACGAAAGGCACGGCTGCTTCGCGGTCAACTGTGGCTTTGACGCCGGCAGCTGGATCGAGTTGCGGGGGATGTCCGAGGAATGGGCCTGGAAGGTGGCCTACCGCATGGGATTCCCGTCTTGCCTTGACCGGTTCGAGCATTTCTGCCGTGATTTTGTCTGGATCGACGAGAAGGGGTGCTTGATCACGGATCGCTATGAGATCATGAACTGCAATTCGACTCTTCTCAGGATGAACGAATGCTGCCTGCGGCATTATGAGTTCGAGTCGGGTGACTGCACTGTTGGGTGGCATCTGGTGGAAAATGCCATTGCTCTGGGCAGTGCGAAAAAGGGTGTTCGTCAATCAGACCGGTGATCTGATGGAAGAGGTGTTGGTCGAGCGTCTGCGAATCAGGATTGGCGAGAGGTAGTCATGGCGAGTCAAGACGAGGAGATCCTGCTGTCCAGGCGGGTGAAGCGGAGCCAGGAGGAGGACAAGGTCCTCTTCGACCGGGTCGGCGAAGGGAATGAAGGGAAGTGGCCGCTCTGGGCGGTGCTTGACACACGGGCCGGCCGGTTCAGGACCGTCACCCGGGTTGACTCGCTCCATGCGAGCGAGGAGGCCGCCGAGGACAGGGCGGCGGATCTCCGTCGTGAACTGGACTGGCTGATGGAGCGCCATGGCGGCGTCATTCTCAGTCACGAGATCCACGATGGCGTGGAGTATGGCCTCGCGTCGTTCAGGAGGTTCACCGCCATCATCCAGTATTCCGCCACGATACAGCGGGTCGGTCTGGGGAATTCGCGTTTGGCCAGTGGACGAGGCGTGTGAAAAGGTGTAGAATACCCTTGTCTGGGCGGAGGGGCCCGAAGGGGAGCCGAGGAGGAGTATAGGTCATGGGACTGCAGATAATCTGGAACAGCATCATCGAGGAGCCGGCGGATGTGGTGGTCACGCCCGCGAGCCGGTTCCCCCGCATCGGGTCGGGGCTGGACAAGGCCATTCACGCGGCGGCGGGTCCGCAGCTGCTGAAGGAGCGTCAGCGCCTCGGCGAGATCGGGCCGGGGATTGTGCAGGCCACGAAGTCCTTTGGCCTCGCCGAGCACAATGGGGCGAAGTGGATCATACATGCTCTGGGGCCCGTGTGGGAGGAGGGGGTGCGCAACGAGGCCGTCATTCTGGACGGCTGCTACCTGCGGGCGCTCCTGTGCGCCGTGTCGCTCAAGTGCCGCACGGTGAGCCTGCCCGTGCTCTCCTCGGGCCGCTTCGGCATGCCGCTGGAGCAGGCGATGGGAATCGCCGTCAAGGCCATCGACTTCTTCCTGCGGTCCTTCCCGAAGATGAACGTGAAGCTGGTGGTCCTCGATGCGCCGTTCTACGACTACGCCAAGGTGCATTGGCCGGACCGCTGCCTGTCGCGTTTCACCCGCAAGGAGGAGGAGGCCTATCGGGCGAATTTTCCCGTGGCCAAGCCCCTTGAAATGGACGCCGAGCTCAAGGGCAGCCCCGAGGACGAGACGCAGGACTACTTCAGGGGCGTCATGATCCGCCGCGACAAGAGGGGCAAGAACTTCAACGAAATGTTCCAGCTGCTCTGGAGGCGCACCCAGGACCGGGAGAAGAAGGCGCAGAAATGGGCCAAGGCGAACAGCCGGCGGGCCGCCTCGCGGCGGTTCCTGGTGAACAAGAACGAGCTGGCGCTCGCCTCGCTGGTCTCGCTGAGCAACATCAAGCACTTCTGCTCGACGGAAAAGGTGAACCGGCCCTCCAAGGATGTCGTCATCGCCCTGTCGGTCGCGATGAAGCTGGACCGCACGTATACCCGGGCCCTGCTCGAGAAATGCGGCCATCGCTTCGAGAACACCTCGCGGGACGAGATTATCGCGGAATACGTCGACCGCCGGAGCGGCGATGTGGGCGGCCTCTGCGAGCTGCTGGTCAGCAAGGGCGAGGAAGACCTGGTGCTGGCAAGGGACTGATCATAAAGTAGGGGCATTACATGAAGCCTGTCAACGTAGGACATTCCAGGGCAGAAGGTCGACGCCATCGTCAACGAGGCGAATCGCTGGATGCAGGGCGGCATTAGATTGTGAGGATGTCAGGTGACGACGAATGAGATTGTGGTGTTTGTCGGAATTCCGGCGTCAGGGAAGACGTCGTTCTACAAAGAGCGATTCTTCCCGTCGCATGTCTATATTTCCCTGGATCAGTTGCGCAGCCGTTCGGCGGAAGATGAGATGCTGGAATTCTGCATCAATCGCCAGAAGCGTTGCGTTATTGATGACACGAATGTCACCCGATTGGCCCGTGCACGTTACCTTGTCAGGGCCAAGAAGGCGAATGTACGTATTGTGTGCTATTGCTTTGTGACATCAAAAGCTGACGCCATCCGGCGTAATGCCGTTCGCACGGGGCGGGCCTGCGTGAGGAACGCCGCGATTGGGGCAATGTACAAGCAACTTGAGTACCCGACATTGGAAGAAGGGTATGATGAATTATATTTCGTGAGACTGGGCGAGAATGGGTTCGCAGTGGAGAAATACGATGAAAAGAGGAATCAGCGACCGAATGAAGGAATATGAGCGGGCAAGCGAGATCAAGCTTACGCGGCGTCTGCCCATGATCATACGTCTGGACGGCAAGGCTTTCCATTCTTGGGTCAAGAAGACGGGGTGTGTCCGTCCGTTTGACCATACGTTGATGGGCATGATGGCCGGCCTGACGAAGTACCTGAGCGAAAACATCAGCGGCACGGTGCTGGGGTACACGCAGTCAGACGAAATCTCGTTGCTCGTTCGCGACGACCAGGCGATTGATACGGAGCCTTGGTTCGACAAGCGCATCCAGAAAGTCGTGTCCATTGCATCGGCATTGGCGACATATTGGTTCAACGCCAACAATGCCTTTGAGAAGAAGGTCCCGGCGTTCTTTGACGCACGGGCTTTTGTGTTGCCTGAGGATGAGGTGCGGAACTACTTCATCTGGCGGCAAGAGGATGCCTCAAGCAATAGTCTTTCCATGTTGGCGCAGAGCCTCTATCCGCATGAGGCGCTTCAACGCAAGAAGTGGTCGGAGCTGCAGGATCTCTGTTGGGCGAAGGGGCACAATTGGAACGACCTGCTTACGACGGAGAAGCGGGGCACATGCACGTATCGGAAAGAGGTCGAGAAGATTGGACGAAATGGGAGCGCGAGGCGTCTGAAGTTTGTCATAGACGAGGAGATTCCGATCTTCTCGTCACGGGACGCCGACATGTGGTGGAAACGTTTCCGGGCTTAGTTGGCATAACATGGACATGGCGGTGTATGAGGGGCGTTAGGAGTCATTCGGGTGGACCATGGCGGTGGGCCACCGGGATCGGCGGATTGTGGTAGAATCTTCTGCGTCAGAACAAAGGAAGGACAGCGCATGAAAACGGTAAAGGTCATAGTGGGGGACATCACAAGGCAGAAGGTTGACGCCATCATCAACGCGGCGAATCGGTGGATGCTGGGCGGCGGCGGGGTGGACGGTGCCATTCATCGGGCGGCGGGGCCGAGTCTGCGGGATGAATGCGCCCAGTATCCGGCGGATGAGCATGGCTACAGGGTGCAGACGGGCGACGCGAAGATCACGGGCGCGGGCAATCTGCCGTGCCGCCATGTGATCCACACGGCCGGGCCCGACTGCCGGGAGGTACGGGATCCCGGGGAGCAGGACCGTCTGCTGGCGTCGAGCTACCGCCGTTGCCTGGAGGTGGCGAAGGCGAATGGGTGCGTCATGGTGGCCTCGCCGTCCATCTCCACGGGCGTCTTCGGTTTTCCCATCGGACGGGCCGTGGACATCGTCGCACAGGTGGTGACGGCCTTTTTGTCGGAGAATCCCGAGATGGAATTCACGATGTGCGTCTACGAGGCGGTTCCCCAGCGGGCGCGGCAGGTCCGGGAGCTCTATGCTGACGCCTTCCGAAAGGCGAGGGCTCCCGTCGAGGAGGTCGAGCTGGCCCAGGACTCTCATGTGTGAAGATCGCAATGAGCCATTCGGCATTGGCCACTCCCTGCCAGGTGACTGATTCTAGGTCTATGGCATGACGGATGAAGGACGCTAATGTCAGTCGATGCAAAAAATATGCCCGACTACATCGGGAAGATGTCGGAGATCGTATTCTCCGATGGCTTCTCGGACAAGTCCGTAGCCGAGCTCATCCAGATCGATGATCTGGTGCTGAAGGGCGATTTGCCCACTCCGGGCCTGCCGGCGGACACGATGCGTGGAGATATGGTCAAGGGGATCCCCAGGTGGACCAGGATCTCGTATCTCGCCATTGCTTCAACTGCTGATGACTTGATGCGCGGCCACATCTTTGGTGGAGAGGATGAGTTCTACAGGCAGGCTACCGCAATGAAGTCCATCGCGGAGAGGGAATCGAAATGGGTCGACGGCCTTGATGCGATGTGCAGGAACAGGTATGGGGAGATGTTTGGCAAAGGCAGCGAATCTGATTGCTATGCGGACGGCCAGGACGTGTACAAGGTATTCGGCATGACTCTCGCCGCCGATCCGGCAATGGCGCTGGAGCGGATAGAGCTCTACAACTTCTATTTCCCTGAGGCGGCGCTGGAGATGGTTGGATGTGGAATTTCTGAAAATAGGGGCTTCGCATTCCTGGTCAAGCAGAAGAAGTTCGAGTTCGAGAGAAGGGCGACGGAGGACGAGAGGCTGGACTACATGGCGTCAAAGGGCTTTGAGGTGTATCATGGCGGAGGTGGTGATGATTTCGTCAGCTATGACGGTTCCATCGCGGCTCGTGACATGCATGCCGGCAACTTTCGCGTCACGACTGACGGCAAGGTGGTGTCGATAGACGCCTGCACAGTCCCGAACATTCCAAGATACGGACTTGGAGGGGCTTATGACTACCATAATCCTCCAGAACATCTGTTCGCCGACTTTGAGGAGCTGGAGGCTGGAGACGAACTGATCGCTCCTGGCCCACATCAATTTCGGATGACCGGCAATGACATCGTAGGGGACTACAGAGATTCGAAATGTTATAGCCGCCGGCTCATGTCTGTTCTGGACCAGAAGGACCCGACGACGATTTCGTGGCAGTATCTGTATGATTCTGCTTTGCGCTAAAAGAAGACCAGAAGGGAGAATGAAATGGAAGACAGGATTGAGAACATGAGACTGCTGGCGGAGAAATGGCATCAGGGCCAGTTTCGAAAGGGACCGGAGAGGCTGCCGTATATTGTTCACCCAGTCGCCGTTGTGGAGATGCTGAAGGCCTGGGGCTTCTCGGAGGCGCGGGATCCCTACATCTTCTGCGTGGCATGGGGGCATGATCTCGTGGAGGACACAGAGGTCGACAAGAAGGAGATCATCGCCGCGGCGGGTGGTCATGCCTTCGGAAATCTGGTCTATCGCGGCATCAAGATGCTCTCCAAACCCGAGAAGGTGAACAAGGAGGTTTATATTCACGATGTGGCCACACTGGCGCCACGGGATCTTCTGGTGGTGAAGATGGCCGATCGGCTTTGCAATACGCGCGATTTCATCAAGGACGGCAATTCCTGGGGCAAGACCTACCTGCAGCTGGGGATGGAGCTCTTCGAGCGCCTGGAGGACATGCCGCATGCCGATGCCATAGGCAAGACATTGGCTGAGGTGAAAGAGCGGGTTGAGCTGCTGGGCTAGAGCGACTTGAACTTGGCGCACCGGTCAATGTATCCTCAAGGCAGATATGATGCCGCTTTACAACTGTCAACAAAGTCAACATTGTCGGAGTTGCGCAATGGTAGCGCCTAAAGACGAGAGCCGACGAGCCCCACAGCAATCGGAGCCGATGTGCCGAGATTGGAGCTGATGGGAGTAGATTGGTCTATGTCTGTAGAGTTGCGGGTTCGACTCCCGCCTCCGACACCAAGAGTCCGGAACTGGCATAAGGCGTGTTGCCATCTTCTTATTTTCGCGGGCAAAAGGATGTTGCCACAAAGCAGGCCGTGGCAATGCGGGGAATGAAATGAAAAAGCGGCACTGTATAGCCCGGAGCGCTCAAAGAGACGCTTACCGATAGTGCCGCTTGGGGGAAAATTGTACTAAAACGTTTATATGCTGTCAATTCAGATTAAGTGTCGAAAGTCCTGGTTGATAAGTTGTGAAGGGAAGAGGGAATAGGCAAGATATTGCCTGATGTGAAAGAGCCGACTGGAAAGTATCCTTGGATTCCCGTGACCTGAACGGTTAATTAACCTTGGATTTCCGTGACTTGGGTTTGACTTCCTGTCTCCACCTGGATACTTGACCCTCCGACCAAGTTCGCCGGAGAACTTCGGCTCGCTTGATGGCGGCGTACGCATCATACTGTTCTATCTGATCGGCGAATATGCCCGAATCCTTCGGGAATCCGGAGTCTAGGTCGTGACGAGCCTCCCGCTACACACTCGTGGTGAAGCGTAGGCTATCCACGAGTGTGCTGCCTTGAGTGGGGACTGCAAGATCGCTCAGGCCGATGTGCGGAGCAGTTCCAGCGTTATGGCTTTACGTTCCTCCGGCGTCAGTTTGGCGACGAATTCCTCCACAGTGGGGTGTGTTGAGGCCGGCAATGTTTGTGCGGGAGCGGTGTGTTGCTCGCCAATTGCCGTAGTGGACATCTTCTTGCGCCACATTTCCTTCATGATCTTCCGGGTGGGATTCGTGTAGTAAGTTGTTGTTGTCTTGTAGGTACTGTGGCCCACGGCCTTGATGATCTCGGTTTCTGGGATGCCACAAAGCATTGCATGGACGCAGAATGTGGCGCGCAGGCTATGCCACCCATATACGGAAACTGCCCTCATGCCCTTGGCCCTGACTTGACGAGTCTTGCTGAATGTGACCTTGTGGGGGAACTTGTCGGGGTCGAACCGGCGAAGGCGTTTGCCCAGAATGTGTTCCAGCTCATGCAGGTAACCGTTCAGTATTCCGCCAGAGAATCCCGTGTCGCGAGTTATTTGGCGGTAGGATTGCCCTTTGACGATGTATCTGTCGTAGACTTCCTTTATTCGGATTGTCTTCCCCTCCGTGAAGCACTGCTCATCTATGGCGGCGAAGACCTCTTGTGGGGTCTTGGGCTTGTTCTCCCCACCCTCTTCGATGTCCGTGGGCCGTTCTTCCCCTTCGTCTGTAAACAGGGCTTCTGCGAAGAGCCGTTTGCCGCGATAGACGACTCCACTTTTGTTCGTTTCATACATAAGGGCTGCATCTGGGCATAGGTACTGGTCTTCGGGGTCGCGAGTCAGTATCAGTCCGTCGAGGACCGCCCGGAGTTCATCGAAGATCGGCACGCAGCAATATGCCCCAGTCTTTGATGACCTGTAGGTGATGAACCCTTCGTTGAGGTCAACATTCTCCCATTTCATCTTACAGACATCGCCGATCCTGGCGCCGGTGGCAAGGGCGCATTCGAAAAGATAGTGGAGCATGGGGTCTTTCCTTGCGTGTTCCCCGAGCTTTCTTATCTCCTCTTCCGAGAGTGGTAGGCGATGTATGGTGGCGGCCTCTTCGGACGTGTCCCGCTTGACGATGGATTTGAAGGGGTTGGGGAGCCCATGTGGCAGGAACCTGTCAAATGCCCCGGCGAGAAGGCTCATGCGGCTCTTCACGGAGGACCACGAGAGCGTCTTTCTGCAGGACTCAAGATACCGATTCACGTCATCGTCCGTCACCTGGTATAGATATCTGCGACCGCAGAAGGACGTGAACTCATTGAAGATGAACTGACAATGTCTGGCGCGCTCTTCGCTCATTTTGCGTATGCGGTTGATGCCCAGCCATAGTCTCGGCAGATCGGTCAGCTTGTGGTATACGATTTCTCGCCCCGTCTTCTCTTCGATGATTTTCTCGAGAATGTGTGTGCTCGCATCTTTCCGTCTGATCTCGGCGAGGAATCCGTCGAATTCCTTCTGGGCTGCTACTTTGCTTCTTTCAAACTCAAGATCTCCTTCGTCTGAAGCTGAGAGGCTCTTGGGAGGGTGGCCCTCGATTCGTGAGCTGAGTCGAATCTCCTTGACTTTGCCGTCACCTCGATAGGAGGCGTACCAATGGGGACGATACCCCTCTCCATTCCGGTACTTCTTTATTCTGATTCCCATTTTCTTTCTCGTTGAAGGTTCTGCAATGCTGCGCAAACTTGCGCATCTGTTGCCAGACCGTCAAAGGGGAAAGAGGATGACCGGCGTAGGGACGAAGGGGTGAATGAGGCGTGAAACCCCCATTCTAAGCGGTTCCATTGAAGATTTGACATGGAAGAGGTCAGTGGTTCGAATCCACTATAGCCCACCATCCTTCGCTCCTTTGGAGCTACGGATGGCAAGCCATCCTAGCGGAAAAGTGCGAAGGATGTCCTCCGTAGCTTTAGCGGAGGAGGACGGGACCAGCCAGGCGGCTGGTTTTTTTGTTTCCTGGAGTTGATTGATGTATTACGCATATGTCCTGAGAAGTCTGGCCGAGCCAGCACAACGCTACATCGGCAGCACGCAGGATCTTCGTGCGCGTTTGGCCAAGCACAACAAGGGTGATGTCCCTCATACGTCGAAATATCGGCCTTGGAAAGTCGAGACCTACATCGCCTAAAGCTGCGGCCTTTGAGCGTTACCTGAAGTCTGGAAGCGGCCATGCCTTCGCCGCAAAGCACTTTTGACTCACGCGCCGTCGGCGGGGAGGATTGCCTTGAGGCCGGTCGGATTGTCGGCCAGTTCCATCAGAAAGGACTGTTGTGACGGATTGTCGCTGTCGACGAGGAGTTTCGTGATGACCTTGCGCGTCGTGGTGTCATAGCCATGCCCGGCATCGCCACAACCGATGCGGCGTCCCCAGGCGATCATCTTCCGCCCGTTTCTGTCGTCTCCGATGAGTTCAACTATGCAACGCATGGTCAGGTCTTCCAGAATTCCTGGGCGCAGTGGACGAGCTCGACGTTGCAATCGCCAGAGGCGCGCAGAAAGGCCGCCAGGACTTCGGCGCAAAAGACGGAGCGGTGCTGGCCCCCAGTGCAGCCAAAGGCCACAGAGAGGCGATTCCGGCCATCTTGGGCGTAGGATCTGATCGAAAGGGCGACGAGTTCCCGGATTGGTTTCAGGAAGGCTTCGACTTCGCCCTGGTGTGCGGCCATGAACTCGGCGACCGGCTTGTCTCGTCCCGTGAACTTGCGGAGCGACTCGACCCAGAAGGGATTGGGAAGGGCGCGGCAGTCGAACACATATCCGCCGCCGTCTCCCTTGGGATCGGGCGGCATTCCGCGCTTGTAGGAAAACGATGTTACGTAGACGTCCATTAGTGGATATTATATCAAAGCCCGATTGGGGACGTCCAATCAGGGCTTTGCTCTGCGAGTTATCTATGTTGTGTCGGCTTTATTGTCTTAGAGCCGAAAGGGGACAGATGAGAACGCCGTCCTCTTCATGGGCGAATGATCCCGTTCCCGTCAGGACCATCGTGAATGCCGGTTGTTTCATGCCTTTGGAGACGATCAGGTTTTTCAGCTTGTGCAGAGTGGCGATTCCTTCGTTGATGAGCGTTTCGCCGCCGAGTTTGATCTCGACGAGCGCGTATTTCCCGGTGTTGAGGTGGAGGACGGCGTCGCACTCCAGGCCGGTCTTGTCGTGATAGCGTTCCACGTTCCCGTGCAACGCGTCCATGTAGACGCGAAGATCGCGAATGGCAAGGGACTCGAAGAAGAATCCGAAGCTGCGCACGTCGTTCACGAGGTCTCCCGGCCCGATTCCCAGGGCCGCCGCGGCGATCGAGGGGTCGACGAAGTATCGCGTGTCGGTCGTGCGAATCGAACCTTTTGTCCGCAGGTCGGGACTCCAGGCCGGTAGGTCTTCGATGACGAAGATCTTCTTCAGGGCCGTGACATACGAATGGATCGTGTCCTCGTCAAGCGTTCGGACGTCGTTGGCTTGCAGATCCTTCCGCACTGCAGAGAGGTTGGACTGCGTGCCCTGGAGGCGTGCGCAGGAGCGCATCAGACGACGAACGCGGTCCGGGGCGCGCGGAATTCCGTCGGCACGAGTGATGTCGCTCTCGATGACGCCCTCGACGTATTCGCGAGCCGTGATGAGTGCGCGGTCGCCCTTGCGTCCGACGGCTTGCGGCCATCCGCCCCGACAGGAGATGAAGGCAAGGTCTGACAACGACAGCTCGATGCCGGAGGCGGCCTTCGGGCCGTTCTCGGCAAAGAGTTCGCCAAGGGAGACTTCGCCCGACGACTCGCCGGATTCCCACAGGCTCATCGGCCGCATCTTGATTCGCGCGAAGCGTCCGGTTCCGGTGTGGGATATCTCATCCGCGCGTGGCGGAACGGCGCTTCCCGTGAGAATGAATTGCCCGCTGTCATCCTCGCTGTGGTCAACGGCGAACCGAATCGCATCCCAGAGCTTGGGGGCGTCTTGCCATTCGTCGATGAGGCGCGGCTTTGCGCCATCCAACAGGGAATAGATATCAAGCTCCGCACGCTTCAGGTTCTGATTGCGAGACGCAGGGTCAGCCATGTACAGAACGCTTTGGGCGTGCTGTTCGCACGTCGTCGTCTTTCCGCACCACTTGGCACCCTCTACCAAAACAGCTCCCATGGCGGAGAGTTTGTAGGCAAGAAGTTCGTCGGCAATTCTCTTGCGATAATTCGTCATAACGGTTGAATTATAGCAAAATCCGCTCTGAACCGTCAATTCGTTCGGTGATTTTTCTCTATTCCGTTCGGTGATTTTTCCCAGGGTCATTCGGCTGATTTTCTCGGTTTGATCATTCGCGCGGACTGTACAGCAGCTTCACAAGTTCCAAACCCAAGCCAATCGGGTTGTGCCTTTATTGTGTAATGAATGCGTTTTGTGAGATCTCGTATGGAAATTCCCAATGGCATATTCTTGGTTGAGGATGCGGAAGGGGGCGCTCCGGCTACTTCCCGATTACAGTCGTGACGGGGACAACCTGTTTGATGGCATTGGTGGGGGCATTGGTGTCGCCGCCGTAGTTTTCCGCGAGTTGCGAGGAATGGGATATCCAGGCGATGGCGGGGATGCCGCAGGCGATGATTTCGGTGGTCTGTC
>JAKSOW010000009.1 GCA_024405395.1 Kiritimatiellia bacterium
CGGCGGAAATGCCCGACGGCGACGCGGCGCTCGAAGGGCTGACCGCCTTCCTCGCCCGCTTCCGCAAGGTCCTCAACCCGCTTTTCGTTTGAGATTGCGGGCTTTCTTGACCTTGTCCCATGCCGAATTTATTCGTGCCATCCTCTCATTGGCACGGCCCATCAACGACTCAGGCAAACCCTGTGCCCTTAAAATATCGGGATGTAATTTCTTCGCAAGATCGCGATACGCTTTCCTCAACTCGTCATCAGACGCGCCACAGTTGCAACCCAATTCGTCATAGGCATCTGCAAGAGGATCGCGTCGTGGCGGAGGTTCATCTCGCTCATATCCATTTGAATTTCCCGTATTTTTCTGTCGAACACGTTTGCGATAATACCGTTCAAAAGTACCCGGGGCAAGCGCCAGTTGCCTCACCAACTCTTCAAGTAACGCTTTCTCCTCCTTCGATAAGATCCCATCGGCACACGCGATTTCCCAAAGGACCTCATAAGCCACCATCCGCATTTCATAGCTGAAACCAAGTTTCGTCATGCGAAGTGCATATTGGTCTGCCGAGTATGGATCTCGTAACGCATCTCGAAACGCCGCGATACACGCCTCCCGTTGAGACGGCGTGAAACCCAACCGCGAAAAAGCTTTTTCTGCAGCGCGAATTTCAGTCACATCCACATGGCCATCCGCCTTGGCCATTTTTGCCATCATTGATACCAATAGCCGGAGATACGTTACCTGATTGAGTCCCTCATCACTTCTTCCTGCATTGCCTGTCGGCCTCGCTGATTTACTTTTCGAAGAATTCACCTTCGTTTTCACATCTTTCGCATCCGTTCCAAATGCGCAGCACCACAAGCAGAATGTTGCAACCGGAAGAACAAACGCCATCACAATCGAAAGCAATCCCGCGCCCCAGCCCCATTCTTTCGCAGCCGTCTGATAGGCACCGAAGCAAAGACAGATAAGCCAGATTGGCCAGAGATTGAACAGATACGCCAGAATAAACATAATAGGCGTTGACACGATCTTCCACAATATTTCGAAGAAGGTTTTCATGTCAGAAATCCTCCTTCCTCATCTTGGAAGTGCGAAGATTTCCGTTTCTGACCCTGTACAACGTCAACTCATAACCCGACCCCTCGCTGAAATCGAACAAACCCTGTGCCTTTGCATACGAGGCCGTATCACCGAACATTTCACCGTCGCCAAACCATTCAGTACCGCACGTATAACGAATCTCGAACTTGCCAGAAGGCATATCTATCTCCTGCGACGTTCCCGAGGGGAGATAACACATCATCATGATTTCGCCGTCGTATGGATCAACCACTTTTATGACATAGCTTGCGTCATGCGACGTGTTTATCTTCAGCACTGAATTACAGCGATATCTTGGGCGTTGAATGTAGTATGCGTAATCTGGCGGTGTTTCTCCACGTCGCCTCGGCCTATCGTCATAATCTCTATTCGAGTAATAGCTAGCACTTACATTCTTTGTCTTCTGTGATGATATGCTTTTACTGCTTCGCGCTCTCGGCGGATCGTCGAGATGGACCCACGCTGGAATCATCCACGCATAATAGGCAACAGTCAGTAGCGTGGAAATGACTGCAAGTATGAAATACTTCTTGTCCACTACACGATCCTTACATCGTCACAAGCAGAACATAAACTCGAAAAGACGTAAGGTCATCTTGTCTTCATCATGCCCAAATGACCTTGTTCCCGTCCTCGGCGAACATCTTTCGGTTCTTGAGGATCATGTAGATCTTCTCGGCCTGTTCGTCAGAGACATCGGCCTTGAAGTTGAACGCATTCTTGATGCCGTTGAGAACTCCAACCTTCTTGCCTGGAGCGAGCTTGCGAACCTTCGGGGCGCAATACTCGGCACAGTCGTTCAGCGTCATCTTGACCATGATGGTCTCGGGTTCCTTGCCTGCTACTCCGCTCATGTTCGGTTCTCCTGATTTACCGCATTTCTACTGACACCTTGAAGACCGCGCCGAAAATCGTGGGATTGATCTCCGGCCAATCGGGATCGGCGATTTTGAAGACATCATGAAGGAGACCGCGCCAGAACTTCTGGCACTCGCCTTTCTCGTAGCCCTTGCCGACCCACTTCGCCGCGAAATCCGCCGCGGCCTTTTTCTGTTCCTTCGCCGTCATCGCTGCCCGTTTCTCCATCTCAAAGGCAACGCCTCGCACTGCCCATCATGAGGATTCTACGATAGGGGCTCTCCCGGGGTGGGTTCATCCTTCAGAACGCAGAGCATCTGATCATACTCGATCGCGTCCTTCTTTGAAAACCGGCGATTCCACGACTTGAAGCCGTTGGCCTGATAGAAGTCGAGGAGCTTGGGCTGATCCGATTCACGATCAATCAGCACCAGCTTGCCGCCGACCAGCTTGCGGGCTTTGCGCAGAACATCGAAGGCAAGGCCGAGCAATTCCGATCCGCTGATTCGCCGCGCTTCATCCAGCGCGAAGTTCTTTCCAAGATGTGCAATGAGGTAAAGCGCCGCGGTGTAGGTCTTCCGGTCTTCATCCAGTTCCGAGAAACGCTTGATCAAATTGCGGTTGCGCGAAGATAGCCCAGCCTCGGCCACGGTGAACGGTTTCAAGACAAGCGTAAAGAAGCCAAGGATCTCATCCTTGGCCGAGAGTGCAAGATAGGTAACTGTCGAGCCCAGCCGTTCGGATTGAATTGCATTCTCCCGAATGAACTCTTCGACGCGCTTGTTGAGCGGACAGGAGAACTCGGACAGCATCGCCGCAAGGCATTCCGCCCCGGCGATTTCCTCCAGTTGCTCCAACGACAGGACCCGCGCCGTGATCATGCGTGAACCGCTCCACAATACTTGCGACGCAGCCGTTCACCGAAAGAACGCCGCTGAGCCTCGTTGCGGAAATCGGCACCAATCACAACACCCGTCGATTTCGGCGTCTGCCACGAATCGCGGGCCTCCTTCGAAAAAAGGAGACGCACGATTGCGTTGGCGGCCTTCGGGTCGTCGCAATAGAAGCTCTCTGTGATGCTTGATGTTGCCATTTTTCGTATCTCGCTTTCTGTTTCAGGGCATAGTTACCCTAAGTAGAAAACGCTATTATTTTATCATAATTCAGCTCGGCAATCAACCGGTCGTGAGCATTTTGAACGGATAACGCGGCAAAACCGCAACATAACGAAAAAACGCCCCGCCGTTCACATGCAGGAAAGAACGGCGGGGCGATGAGGGTTAGTCGGCCACGGCGGCTCGGCGCAGCCGAGACGCGCGGGGTCATTTGTAATTCGTACGAGCTGTGAATGGGTATTGCGCGGGCGCGTAGATTAGTGTACAATATTGTCTCCTTGAACCGAAAGGGATTGACTAATGAAATACGACAAAAATGGGGCGTTGCTGGAAACGCTCATTCCTGGCTTGCCGGCGCCTAAGAGTGGCAAGGTACGCGATGTTTTTGATCTGGGCGACAAGCTGCTGATGGTCGTCTCGGACCGCATCAGCGCATTTGACGTTATTCTGCCAACAGGCGTGCCGGACAAGGGCAAGGTGCTGAACCAGCTTTCGCTGTTCTGGCTTGATTTCCTGGGCATGCCCAACCACCTCATCACGGCGGATGTGGACCAGTATCCGGCCGAACTGCAGTGCGCCAAGGACGATCTGCGCGGGCGTTCGATGCTCGTGAAGAAGGTGAACATGGTGCCCGTCGAGTGCATTGCGCGCGGATATCTGACCGGCAGCGGCTGGAAAGAATACCAGAAGAGCGGCACGGTGAACGGTCAGCAGCTGCGGACGGGGTACGAGAATGCCTCCAAGCTCGATGACGTGCTTTTCACCCCGACCACAAAGGCTGAGATTGGCGATCACGACGAAGCCATCGACTATGCGCAGACGGAGAAGCTGGTTGGCGCCACGACGGCCAAGGCCCTCAAGGACGCGACGATCGGCCTCTACACCAAGGCGGCCGACTATGCGCGTGGCCATGGCATCATCATCGCCGACACGAAGTTTGAATTCGGCCAGGCGGCGGATGGTTCGCTCATCCTCGCCGATGAGGTTCTGACGCCCGACTCGTCTCGCTTTTGGCCGGAGGCCAGCTATGTGGTGGGCAAGAATCCACCGTCGCTTGACAAGCAGTATGTGCGCGATTGGCTAGATTCGATCAACTTCAACCACCAGCCGCCGGGGCCGGAACTGCCGGCCGAGGTCATCGCCCGCACGCGTGAGATCTACGTTAAGGCGTACGAGGAGCTGAGTGGCAAGAAGCTGGTCTGACGCCGCGCGCGCCGTGCTGGAAGCCTATCCCTGGACATCAGCCAGGGATAGGGCCAAGGCGGTCGAAGAGGCCGAGCTCGTCTCCTTTGGCGAACTGGTTGAAGTGGACGACTTGCCGTTGTCGTTGCGGCAGTGGCATCGGCGGCAGCGTAACCAGGCCACGTTGACCAGGCCACTCTGGAAAGGGGAGAGCTGGCGCGAAGCCACTGAGGGCTTTGAGAAGGCGATTCTCCTCCAGGCGCTGCAGGCTAACGACGGAAATCTGGCGGCCACTGCACGGGCTCTCAAGACAACACGGCGCGTGGTGGCCTACAAATCCAGAAAATATGGACTGGTGTGATGCCAGACGAAAAGTAACGGTTTTAAAAAAACAAAAGAAGGAAAATAGACATGGGTATGTTTGATCAGATGAAGCAGGCTCTGCAGATGCGCTCGGAAATGAAACGCATTCAGGCGGAGGTCGAGAAGATTTCGGCGAGCTACGCCAACGGTGGCATCACGGTGACCGTGCGCGGCGATTTCACGGTGCAGTCCATCAAGATCGAGCCGGACACCTGGGCTGAAGTCCAGAAGGGCAAGACCGAGCGGTTTGAGACGATGTTCCTCAACGTCCTCAATGGTGCGATCAAGAACGTGAAGAAGACCACGCAGGAGCACATGGCCAAGATGATGCAGGCTGCGGGTGTCGGCGGGGCCGGCGGCCTCGGCTCGCTCTTCGGCAAATAATGCTGGCGCCGATTGAAGAATTGGTGAAGAACCTCGCGCGGTTGCCCGGCCTTGGGCGGCGTAGCGCGGGACGGGCTGCGCTCGCGCTTCTGCGCGAGCCAGATCGTCTATTGGAGCCGTTGATATTGGCGTTGAGGACGGCGCGCGACACGGTGATATGCTGCCCGCGGTGTGGTGCATTCACTGTTGTAGGCAAGACACCTTGTGCCTTCTGCTCGGATCCGCTTCGTGAAGGCGAGATTGTCTGTGTGGTGGAGGATCCGGCCGACATCGTGACTCTAGAGGCCTCGGGAGCCTTCAAGGGACGCTATCATGTGCTGGGGGGCAAACTCTCGCCCGTACACCACGCCGGTCCCGAAAAGCTGCGCTGTGCCGAACTACGCGAACGCATCACATCCGAGGGTTTCAAGGAGGTGCTGTTGGCGCTTTCCACTGACATGGAGGGCGATGCGACAGCAGGGTATCTCGCGGAGATGCTTCGGGATTGCCCTACAACTGAAGCGCCAGTCAAGGTGACGCGCCTGGCCTTCGGTCTGCCGGCAGATTCGGGTGTAGCCTATTCCGATCCGCTTACACTGCGACGGGCCATTGTCCATAGGTGTGACGCATGAAGACGTTTTCATTCCTTTGGGCGGCAGTTCTGCTCGCACCGATTTTGTCCGTGTGTGCAGAGGAGGTGACGGAGGATGTCCCCATGCCGCCGCCCGCGCTTTCCATTGCCTATCCGTACCCCAAGGCACGTTTGCCGGGCATCACCAACCTCTGCTGTCTGGGCGCAGTAGACGGCACCAACGGCCTGCTCACGGTAAACGGAGCGGCAGTGCCCATCCATCGTACGGGGGCCTTTCTGACGATGGTGCCAGTGAAGCCCGGAACCAATACGATCACCGCCGCCTGGGGTACGAACGTACTGGTGCGTAGCGTGGTTGTGGCGTCGGTCGAGATCGCGAAGCCGTTGGGGGCACGGCCCGACAGGATCGTGCACCCCATGCCGCCGAGAGACCCCTACAAGGACCTGGGCATCCCAACCAATGCCGTCTTTGAGGTTTCGCCGCCGCGCGGCAAGATGATTTCCGACATATTGGTGATGGTTGATCCTGGCCATGGCGGCGACGATCCTGGTGCCTTCTCGCCCCATATGTTGCCGGAGAAGGACGTGAACCTCATGCAGGCGCGTGCCATTCGGGATGAGCTCAGACGGGCGGGCTTCAAGGTGGTCATGACTCGCGATGACGACGTCACAATGCCGCTCTATGACCGACCGAAAAGCGCTTGGCGGCTGAAGGCGGATGCTTTCATCTCCGTGCATCACAACGCTACAGCGCCACAGACGGATCCGCGGCAGAGTCGACACATCACGTCATATGGCTCCAATGCCCGCGGTATGCCACTTGCCCGAGCCATCCAGAAGCATTTGGGCCGCACGCTCGCGCCGATTCCCGACATGGGCGCGCAGCTGAAGTCGTTGGCCGTATGCCGCAATCCTGCCGTCGCCAGTTGCCTGCTGGAGGTTGATTTCATCAATCTGCCCGACGGCGAGGAGGCGTCGTGGGATCCCTCACGCCACACGCAGGTGGCCAAGGCGGTGGTTATGGGGGTTCTGGACTGGCTGATGGAGAAGTGACATGCTCATCATTGACGGGAAGAGAGTGAACGACGAGGTCGCTGGACGCGACTTCAAGTACTATATCTTCGATTGGGATGACAATATTCTCCACATGCCCACGCGTATCCATCTCGAAAAGCTCTGCACAGATGGCACCTGGCGCCCGGTCTCCGTCTCCACAACCACTTTCACCTTGGCGCGCACGGACGAGCAGAATTACCGTTTCCCGCGCAATGGAGGGCGTGAGGCAGCGTTCCGCGATTTCCAGGACAAGCCAGGCGAAATGACAGGCCAGGCCTTTATCCGCGACACGCGGGCTGCGCTGGCGCGTGTGGCGGCAGGGGAGAAGCCCGGCCCCTCCTTCGAGACGATGCGCAAGACGTTGCGCGAAGGGCGCCTCTTTGCTATTGTCACGGCGCGCGGACACGAACCCAATACCATCCGCGAAGCTGTGCGCATCTTTATCGACGAGGCGCTCACTGAAACCGATCGCGAGGAGATGCTGGAGAATCTGCGCGGCTATCGCTGGTGGCTGGACAAGCGTGAGACCTTTGGTACGGATGCCGAGGAGATCGACTACTATCTTTCGATGTGTCGCTACCATGCGGTGACATGTCCGTCGTTCCTGGAGCGTCTGTCGGAAGATGACGACTTTGGTTCGCGTGTGGCCGAGGCTTCTTCCGCGCAACGTCCGGAACTCGCCAAGGAATACGCCATCCGCGACTTTACGGATCATCTGATCCACACGCTCGATCGCACCGGTGGGCTGGAACTTCGTCGCCCGATGTCTGTGGGGTTCTCGGATGATGATCCTGGCAATGTGCAAGCGGTATCGGATTACATTCAGGCCGAGTTGGCACGGCGCTACGGGTCAATCAAGTTCGTCGTCTACGATACGAGCGACGCCGAATTGACCTCCGGACGTAAGGTGACGGTGGCTGGTCAACTGGATCTGCCAGGATTTTGATTCGTCAGTTCCTGGTTCAGC
Organism: Kiritimatiellia bacterium; assembly: GCA_024405395.1. GTDB lineage: Bacteria > Verrucomicrobiota > Kiritimatiellia > RFP12 > UBA1067 > RGIG6720. Next base: position 7,592 of record JAKSOW010000009.1, read on the forward strand.
GTGAAACGCCAGCTGGGGGAGTTGGGGTATTCGACGGCGGCGCTGGCCGCCACGCGGTAACCAGGTACCCACAGAACTTCGTCTGTGGCAGCGTCAACAAGCACTGGTAGTACATGACGCCAGGCGGGCGGCGTTTTGGCCGTCACAAAGACATCCTGCAGTTTCCGTGATTTCCCGTTCATGCCGATGGGGGCAATGCGGTCTCCCGCCTGCCAGGTACGTAGTGCCAGCGTGCGCCCAGCAAGTGCGGTGCGGCTCAGACAGGCGACTGCCGGCAGTTTGCCGAGTGCCTGGGGTTCGCGTGTGAAACCGATGCTCGGGGCGATCTCCAGGGTGAATGCCTTCGGCGGCGTGTCGACGGAAGGCTTCGACTCGTCCGTTTCCTGAACGTTGGAGGCTGTCGCAGGTACCTCGGGCTCCGCCAATGTCAGATCGCCGCGCAAGATGGCTGCTGATTTGCAGAGGTGCTCGGTGAGATGGGGGTCGAAATTGGCCTTGAGCCAGGGCAAGACGACATGACGTACCTTGTTACGCAGGATTGATGTATCGGCGTTGGTCGAGTCCTCGCGCCAGGTTTGGCCATTCCGCTGGAGATAGGCCCGCAAATCGGAGTCGCGCACGTTCAGCAGCGGACGGATGAAGACGATCGGCAAGCGGCCTGTGGGTGTCTCGACCGTCAGACGCGAGATGGGCTTGATGCCGGCGAGCCCCTCAGGGCCGGCCCCACGCGCCAGTCGCATGAGGAATGTCTCAGCCACGTCGTCCGCATGATGGCCTGTGGCGATGGCGTCGAGCTTCAGCTCCAACATCATCTGCGCGAAGAAGTTCAGTCGTTCGCGGCGTGCCGCCATCTCAAGTGATTCGCGTGAACGACGCCGAATCTGTACCCGCGTGCCATAGAAAGGCAGATGATACTGATGCGCCAGTTTCTTGACAAATCGGGCGTCATCCGCAGAATCGGGGCGCAAACTATGGTCGACATGCAGCACGACGGCGGAAAAGCCCTCCGTACGCTGCAAGCTGGCCATCAGCAACAGCAGAGCGGTGGAGTCTGCGCCGCCTGAGACAGCCAATCCAATTTTCCGTTTCTTTGCCATTGAGGTTATTATAACACCGAATCGACAGACGTACAATCGCTATGTGAGTACGAGCGGACGTCAAAGACGAAGACATGTTTTTACGCTCTGAAGCACAAGAATCTTGCCGCTAGTGGGACAATGTGGTAAAATAACGGCGATTTGAAATAGGAGCTGAAATGTTACGCATCATCGACTGGTCGGCTGCGAAGCCGCAGAATAGATTTGTCACGAAATTCCTCGCCCGCAGCGCATTTCCCGAAGAGGCAGAGAAGGCGGCGGCGGAAGTCTTGGCCGACATTCGGGCTGATGGGGACAAGGCCGTGGCCCATTATGTCGCGAAATTTGAGGGGGCACAGCTTACGCCGAAGAAATTCCGCGTGACGGAAAAGGAGCTTGCGTCTGCCGAAGCGCAGGTTCCTCCAGCACTCAAACGCGCGGTCAAAGATGCCTATACGCGCGTGATGCGCTTTTCCAAGGCCTCGCTCAAGGCTCCGTGGACGATGAAGACGCCCAGAGGCGGTTCGGCGGGCGAATTCTATTCACCGATGGACCGTGTGGGCGTCTATGTGCCGGGTGGCACGGCTCCCCTGGCCTCGACTTCAGTGATGACGGTTACCCTAGCCAAGGCGGCAGGTGTCAAGGAGATTGTCGCGTGTACGCCTGCAGGACCTACGGGAACGCCAAACCCTGTGCTGCTCTATGCACTGAAGCTGGCTGGTGCCACTGAAGTTTATCGCGTAGGCGGAATTCAGGCGATTGGTCTAATGGCCTTCGGTACCAAGTCGGTGAAGAAAGTTCAGAAGATCGTGGGGCCCGGCAATGCCTTTGTCACGGCAGCCAAACGCCAGGTCTATGGCTATGTGGGCATTGACCAGGTTGCGGGACCAAGCGAAATTGCCGTGTTGGCAGATGGCACGGTAAGTGCGCGCTGGGTGGCCGCCGACTTGCTCAGCCAGGCCGAGCATGGCAGCGGCTGGGAGAAATCGTTGCTGGTGACGCAGTCTGCCAGCTTTGCGCAGGAAGTCAAGCGCGAATTGCTGGAGCAGACAAAATCGCTTTCGCGCAAGGCGCTGATCCAGCGCGTCCTGGATCGCGATGGCGTTCTGTTCTGCGTAACGCCCACGCTGGAAGAGGGGCTGGAACTCGTCAACCGCTTTGCGCCCGAACACTTTGAGATCATGTGCAAGGACGCGCTCAAGCTCATGAAGGGGGTCCGGAGTGCAGGTGCTGTGTTTGCCGGTGCCTGGACGCCTGAATCCGCCGGTGATTTTGTGGCCGGGCCCAGCCATGTGTTGCCCACGGGCGGCGCCGCGAATATGTTCAACGGCCTTACGCCCGATGACTTCAGGCGGCGCCACAGCTTTGTGGCCTTTACGAAAGACGATCTCGACGAGACCAAGGACACAATTGCCGCCTTTGCCCAGGTCGAGGGGCTTGATGCCCATGGCCGCGCGGCCAGCATTCGGTTCGAGAAATGAAGATCGGTCTCGCCCTCAGTTCGGGCGGCGTGCGCGGCATGGCGCATTTTGGTGTCATCCGCGCTTTGCAGAAGCTCGGCGTCAAGATATCATGCGTGGCGGGTTCGTCATCTGGAAGCCTCATTGCGGCTGCTCTGGCGGCCGGTCGGCTTGATGAGATGGAGGATTTCTTCCGTCACATGACCTGGTGGCGTGCGTTTCGCCTATTCAATGAGCTCTCGTGGCCGTTGAAGGGTGGTTGGCTCACTGGTAAGCGTGTGAAAGCCGCGCTGCGGGAACGTCTCGGAACCATTCGGTTTGAAGATTGCCGCATTCCCTTTACGGCTGTCGCCATGGACATGATGAACGGGCAGGACTACCCAATCACGACCGGCGACCTGGTGGAGGGGACATTCGCCTCCATGGCCGTGCAGGGTCTTTTCAAGCCCGTTGCGCGCGACGGCAAGTGGATTGCCGATGGCGGGCTCAACAATCCATTCCCGGTTGGCGTCTGCCGTGCCATGGGTGCGGATTTTGTCATCGGGGTTGACGTCAATCTCGGTCAGCAACTCAACACACCCTACAATCCGGCAAAGATGCCATCGCTGTGGACGCTCTTCAATCAGACCTGCCGCATCGTGCAGAACAACTGGACCAAGCGCATCCTGCGGACAGACAGTCCAGACCTGCTCCTTCAGCCCCATTTGCATGACGTCAGCATGTGGCGTTTCCGCGACGTCACACGCGCCATCGTTCGCGGACGCGCAGCAGTTGAAAGCCTCTTTGCCAATCTGACTCCCGAGATCAAGACGCGCCTGCTTGAAGGCTAGGCTTTGGCGGGGCGCAGTCCCAGGCGCTCCCAGGCTCGCTCCGTGGCCACGCGGCCCTTGGGCGTACGATCTAAATAGCCTTCCATGATGAGGAAGGGCTCGTAGGCTTCTTCAATAGTGTCGGGTTCTTCGCCCACGGAAACGGCAATTGTCGAAAGTCCCACAGGACCGCCGCCAAACTTGCCACAGATCGTCTCGAGGATCTTGATGTCCATCTCATCAAGTCCCTGAGGATCAATTTCCAGCAACGAAAGGGCGTCCACGGCAACTTGACGCGAAATGAGATTGTTGGCCTTCACCTGTGCATAATCACGCACGCGACGCAGCAGATTATTGGCGATGCGCGGCGTTCCGCGTGCGCGAGAAGCGATCTCAAGCGCACCGTCTGGCTCGATGTCCACATTCAACTTCCCGGCCGAACGCGTGACAATCGCCGCCAACTCCTGGGGCTGGTAGTAGTTCAGGCGATTGACGAGACCAAAGCGGGCCCGGAGCGGTGCGGCAATGAGACCTATGCGCGTGGTAGCGCCGACAAGCGTGAAACGAGGAAGCTCCAGCCGCACACTGCGCGCATTGGGCCCCTGGTCGATCATGATGTCGATGGCGAAGTCCTCCATCGCAGAGTAGAGATATTCCTCTACTGTCTTTGCCATGCGATGAATTTCGTCGATGAAGACAATGTCACCTGGCTCAAGCGACGTAAGAAGTCCCGCCAAATCGCCGGGCTTCGTCAACACGGGACCAGAGGTAGTCTTGACGTGTACGCCCATGGCATCACCGAGGATGTAGGAGAGTGTGGTCTTACCGAGCCCGGGAGGGCCTGAAAACAGCACATGGTCCAGCGATTCGCCGCGCTCCTGCGCCGCCTTGACGGCGAGCTCCAGGCGATCGCGGATCTTCTGCTGGCCAACAAACTCCCCAAACTGACCAGGTCGGAGCTTGTTGTCGAACGCCGCATTGCGTCGATTCAGCTCATCTGATGTACGCTCGTTTTTCATCTGCTCTCATTATATCATATTCCATCAAACGTGGTTATGATATAATACTGGATATGAAAGATTCTGCACGCGAGATATTCGACAACCTCTTTGCGCGTTTGCCTGAGCTGACTTGTTGCCGCGAGGACGTGGCACAGGCCTTTGAGCTGATTCTTGGCACCTATCGGCAAGGTGGGCGCGTTTTCACCTGCGGAAATGGCGGCAGTGCCGCTGATGCCGACCACATTGTGGGCGAACTGCTCAAGAAGTTCCGCAAGGAACGAGACATTCCGGCAGAGGTGAAGGTGCGGTTACTTGACAATGGCGATGAAGATGGCGCCTGGCTGGCCGAAAAACTGGAGGGATCACTTGCGGCGGTCTCATTGTCGGCACAGAGTGCGATTCTCTCAGCCTATGCCAATGATGTGGCTTGGGAGGGGGCTTTTGCGCAGCAGCTCCTCGGGTTGGCGCGTGAAGGGGATACGTTGATCGCATTGTCCACCTCGGGCAACTCCCGCAATTGCGTTCTGGCTGCTTCGCTTGCCCACGAACTCGACGTAAACGTCATATCCTTCACAGGCGAAGGCGGTGGTCGACTGGCTGCCACGGCCGATGCCGCTATCCGCGTGCCGGCAACCGAGACCTACCGCATTCAGGAATACCATCTCCCCATTTACCATGCGCTCTGCGCCATGCTAGAGGAGGAACTATTCTGATCGTCCAACGCCATTTGATCATCACTACGAAAGGAATACCATGAAATGCTCAATTGAAAAGATGCCTTGGGGTTGCTTTGAAGGCCAGCAGGTTTCGCTTTGGCGCTTGACAAACGCCAATGGTGTCGAACTTGACATCACAGACTTCGGTGGACGTCTTGTCAAAGCCATAGTGCCTGACCGAGACGGAAATTTTGACAATGTCACGCTGGGTTGGAACACCCTTGACGAGTATGTCGCTGAACATGGCGGAACATACTATGGTGCCCTGGTCGGGCGTTACGGCAACCGAATCGGGAAGGGGCGTTTCACTCTTGAGGGCAAAGAGTACACGCTTGAGCTCAACAACGAGCCAGGTGGCATTCCCTGCGCGCTTCATGGTGGTTTGCGCGGCTTCTCGCTGCGCATGTGGAAATGCGTAGAGGAAATCAAGGATGACGACAGAGTTGGTCTGGCTCTTGAGATATCCTCGCCGAATGGAGAAGGGGGATACCCCGGCAATGTCTCCGTGCGCGTCTTGCTGACGCTGGACAACAACAACGTGTGGCATATCGGCTGGCGTGCCGAAACGGACCAGGCGACGCCCTTGTCGTTTACGGATCATGCCTATTGGAATCTGGATGGCGTCGAGGCCAACACTTCTGTGCTGGACCATCAGCTGTTCGTCAATGCCGACTTCTTCACCACTTATGGTACGGACATGATTCCGACGGGCGAGTTGCGCGATGTCTCCGGCACGCCCTTTGATTTCCGCACGACACATGCAATCCGCGACAATCATGATGCCGATTATCCGGATATCGCCTATGGCGCCGGCTATGACATGAACTGGGTGGTTCGTCATACACCTGGCGACGAATTGGCTTTGGCGGCCATTCTGACCTCCGACAAGACCGGTCGTCAGATCGAAGTGTGGACAACCGAGCCTGGAATGCAGATCTATGACGGCTACTACCTGCCAGTCCGCAACGCAGGTGTGGCGCTTGAGACTCAGCATTTCCCTGATTCGCCCAACAAGCCTATGTTCCCGAACACGATTCTGCGTCCGGGTGAGGTGCTCTATTCGACGACTGAATTCAGGTTCAAGACGGTTTAATCGCTTGAAGCGCTTCCATGCGCTTGGCGATAGTGGCCTCATACCCCTGATCAGAAGGGTAGTAGTAACGCTTGGGGATACGCAGATAATTCTGCTCCACCCAGGCCTCACGAAAGGCGTGCGGGTACTTGTACTTGGGCGCCTTTTCGTGTCCTACGGCCTTGATGTGTACGTTCTTCAGATGTTCGGGAACCGGCTGCACGGCACCATGCTCAATGTCTGCCATCGCTTGGTTCACGGCCTCGTATGAGCGATTGGATTTTGGTGCTGTGGCCAAATAGGTTGTGGCTTGCGCCAGTGTAATGCGAGCTTCTGGCATACCAATGAACTCAACGACCTGAAGGGCATTGACGGCGATGGTGAGGCCACGAGGGTCTGCATTGCCAATATCCTCAGAGGCCAGGATGACGAGGCGCCGGGCTATGAACCGCGGATCTTCGCCGGCCACCAGCATCTTGGCCAGCCAATAGATCGCCGCATCGGGGTCTGATCCCCGTACGGATTTGATGAAAGCCGAGATTGTGTCGTAGTGGCCGTCTTCCTTTTTGTCGTATTGGACTTGTCGGCGCTGCACGCATTCCTGAATCACATCCAGCGTAAGCTGTATCACGCCTTGGTCATCTGCTGGGGTGGAGCGGACGGCAACCTCAAGTGCCGTAAGCGCATGGCGGCCATCACCATCGCAGATTTCCGCGAGGAATTGCCGCGCATCTGAAGCCAAATGAGTGGGAAGGGTACCATAGCCGCGTTTTTCATCCGTCAGTGCACGGTCCAGCAACGCACCAACCGAATCTGCCGACAGTGGCTTGAGCTCGAAAACGAGTGAACGACTCGTAAGTGGCGTATTGACGAACATGGAGGGATTGTGCGTTGTTGCGCCTATGAGCACAACTGTGCCGTCTTCGACATAAGGCAGAAGCACATCCTGCTGAGCTTTGTTGAAACGGTGGATCTCATCCACGAAAAGAATTGTTCCGGGACCTCCAAGCTCTGTACGCGCACGTTCACATACTTTCCTGATTTCAGCGACATTCGAGACAACGCCAGAGCAACGGACAAAATTGCGTTTCGTGGCTTTGGCGATGACTTCTGCAAGAGTCGTCTTGCCGCAGCCGGGCGGCCCATAGAGAATGATGTTCGTGAGGCGATCAGCCTCAATGACGCGTCGCAGAAGTTTGCCTTCGCCCAGAATGTGCTCCTGGCCGACAACTTCATCGATGGTAAGCGGTCGCATCCGCGCAGCCAATGGTTCTGTGTTTGAGTAGTCCACGGATATAGTATATCATAAATGCAGGAGCGGTTCTACAGAAGGGTTCGTTCGTCCAGTACGTCAGTTCAATAACGCGTAGTTTACATAACAGGCATTATGCGAACAAAGGGTATAACTTGAAATATTAAGTTTTAGATTGCATACATTATGCGCGGATGATAAAATACTCTAAAAATTTGGAGGTAATGATGGACATATCGGAAAATCCTGGTGAGAATCCCACGACGGCTATGAGTCTTTTCGGTTCGGCGCAGAATGGCGGCGATTTCCCAGTTCTTAAAGCCTTTCAGGAATACATCGATGCTGAGCAGGCTAAAGCCCGCAAGCGCATGCTTGGTCTTTCCATTTTCTTTGTTGTGTTGCTGATCATAGTCGTCGTCACGTTCACGTTGATAGTTGTTGGTGTCATCAACCGCAACCAGACCCTGTCGGATCGGCTTCTTGACGTAGCCTTGCGCCAGCAGGCCGCCTCTGTTCAGCCGCAGCCTCAACCAGTCGTGAACGTTCAGCCTGCCCCCGTTCCGCAGCCAGACCTGAAATCGGACCTTAAGCCGGTTCTGGAAAAAATCGAACAGTTGGCTTCGGCTGTCGCTAATCAAGTTCGCCAACCCCAACCCATCCTCCAGCCTGTCATGCAGCCGATGCCCATTATCCAGCCCGCTCCGGCAGTTACGCCTGCGAAAGCGGATGATACTGCTGCACAGGCTGAAGCCGCACGCCTCCGTGAGGAGCTGAAACGCGAGAAGGAAAAGATGGAGATTGAGCGCAAGAAACTCAAAGAGGCGCAACGGCAGGCAGAGGTGGAGGCACACCGCCGTCGTCTATATCCAGAATTCTATGCAAAGAAGGATGCCGAGGCTCAGGCACAGAGGCAAAAGGGGGCTATCCCCCTTCCCACTGTCCCCCCTTCTCAAACTGCCCGGAAAACGATGACCATAAAAGTTCCTTCTGAAGCTAGTGAATCCGAAAGCATCAAGCCGCGTGACTATTCTGCACGTGCCACGGATGATGACGATGCCCGCATAGAAGCCCTGGCTCAGGAAGTGCGTCGCCGTCAGGCGGCTGAGGCCAAGCAAAAGAAAGCTGCGGCCGATGCGGCTGAAGCGGCGCAGCGTGCGGCTGCGGCTGATGCGGCTGCCAAGAAGTCTCAGGCGGAAGCTGCTGAGGCTGAACGCAAAAAAGCCGCTGCCGATGCCGAAAAGAAAAAAGCCACGGCTGCTGCTGCCGAGGCTGATTCCCGTAAGGCTGCCGCGTTGGCCGCAAAAAAACAGGCTGATGCCATAGTCGCAGAGGCTGAACGCGAAAAAGCCGAATACAAGCGAGCCAAGGCTGAGGCGCAGATGAAGGCCAATGCTGCGGAGACACTTACGGTCAAAACGAAAGACGCTGATTCAGTGCCATGGATCATCCAGCGCTTGAATGATTGATGATCTCCCCTTCCCGTCAGCGAATCACTTTTATCAAGGAGTACGCAATGTCGCTTAAGGCTATGGTTTTCATAGATGGAGGTTGGCTTTATCGCAGTCGTGGAGCGCTTTTCCAGAAACTTCGCGAAGAGAACGGCTTTGAGATCGACTACGCCAAACTTCCGAAAGTTCTCTGTGAAGATGTCGCAAACTATCTTGATGAGGACATTTCGCTTGTCCGCACCAACTATTTTGGGACTATCCCCTCCGCGCGATCCGGCTACAACACGAATAAGCAGTACTCCTTCTATGATTTTCTGGAGGTCAACTGTAATTACGAGACGGAGATCCATGAAGTTGACGTTGGCAGCGCTTCCGATGTTCGGTCGGACGAACTCTGGACAAAGGTAGCCTTGGCGTCGGCTTTGGTCTTCTTTGCGGCTCAACCTGGAGCCTATGATGTGGCCCTTGTCATTGGCGACGATCCTGACCTGGCGCCTGCCCTTCGCCGTGTGCGCCTCATGGGTAAGCGCGTTCAGATCATCGGAATTCGCCCTTCCGATACTACCAAGCCACAGAACTCGATTTTCGGGAAATCTCGCGTGACCGATTTCCCGCCCATCTATCTAGATGATCATGCCGCAGACATTAGGCTCGTGAGGGAACATCGACTGAGAACCTGCAAGCAATGCGGACACGAAGAGGAAACAACTTGGGCCGGCCCTGATTTCTTCTGCTCGCACTGTCGGGGAAAATACCGCCACTCTTAAGTGAGTGACTTGTGTGGACTGCGGGCGCGAGACAGAAAACCCAAATGACTAATCAGGGGCGGAATGGTCGCCACATTGGCCAGGACGTCCGATAGCGGCAGGGCCAGCCAGATGCCAAAGGCATGATCCCTGAAGAAGTAAGGCAGTATCCACACGCAGGGCAGAAGACACACAAATTGTCTGAGCGCAGAAAGCAGAATCGCCATTTTTGGGCGACCAATGGCCTGGAAATAGGTGGTGGAGACCACGTTGACGAAGATGCACCAGATCATGCAATTTGAAAGTGTCAGATCGCCGGCGGCCAGTTCTCGCAATGCCCCTTCCGCAGAAGGAACAAAACAGGCGACAAGCAACTGCGGAAACGGCGGAACGACCTGAACAAGGCAGGCCAAAACGCATAGGATAGCCGTGACGCCAAGCCCAAGAATCATGGTCTTTCGTACACGCTTGAAATTACGCGCCCCCCAATTATAGCCAAAGATGGGCGCGAGTCCTTGCTGCGCGCCCAAAATGGGCATGAAAGTCAGGATCATGACGCTTTGAAAAACACCCAACGAGGCAACCTGCCGAGTGGCTGAAGCGTCATCGGTAGCCCATTTCGCGAAAGCCGCCGCCAAGGAAAGATTGATGAGCGCTCCGGCGAACTGCTGCAGAAAAGGCGACAAACCAATACCCGTTGCCCGCCACAACAGACGGGGATAGATTCCTATGCGCCGCCAACGCAGCCGCACGGAACTACGGCGGCGAAGATAATAGGAAAATGCCCAAAGACAACTGCACAGCATGGCGACGTTGGTTGCCCATGCAGCTCCGGAAATGCCCATCTTGAGTCCAAATATGAAAATCGGATCAAGAATGAAGTTCACGCCAAACCCCACCGCAAGACTAGTCATTGACTGAACTGCGGCACCCTCGGCGCGCATCATTGCCGATAATCCAAAGGCCAAGTGCGAAAAGATATGGAAAAAAAGGACAAGACGTAGGTAGTCATGCGCAGCCGCATATGCTCCCGCAGAAACCTGTCGCCCACCGCACCAACCCAGAATCGTGTCCAGATTCCAATATACAAGAAAAGGAAGAAGTATGAAAAAAAGGACCTTGAACGCAATCAGTTCTCCCAAGGTCTTCTCGGCACCGACTCTGTCCCCTTCTCCCAACTGAAGTGACAAGACCGTGGAATGCCCTACCCCAACTAACATGCCAAATGCAACGAAAACCATGGTCACAGGCATGGCTAAGGTAAGACCAGCCATTGAATCGGCACCACACCCCTGTCCAATGTAGAAACGATCAACAACCGCATAAAGGGCATTGAGCGACATGGACACCAGTGCCGGCCAGGAATACCGAAACAAGAGGCGCCCCAGGGGCGCCTCTGCAAGTTCCTTAAGCCGTTTCGATGCGGGAGCCATCAGAAAAGAATGGCGACATCCGGCAAAGCGGTACGAATGCGCTTGGACTCTTCTTCACTGATTGGGCAGCCACTGAGCACCAGCGAGTTGAGCTTCTTCCAGGCTGACAAGTCGGCCGGCAGTTTCGACACGCGTGTACCGGCCAAAGAGATGGATTTAAGTGCTGGAAGTGAAGTGAGCCAATCAGGAACTTCGGCAATCGGATTGTTGTCTAGAAGAAGATCCTCCAAAGCGGTCCAATTCTTTGCGACTTCCGGAATGGACGTCAGATGATTGCGCCGCGCGTAGAACCTACGAAGGTTTTTGAGGGCCGCCAATGAGGCTGGTATCTCCTTCAACTGATTCTCATTGAGCCGTAGCCATTTCAAGGCAGTCAGCAGCGATATAACGTCTGGAACATTCGTTAACTGGTTGCCGTCTAGGTTCAGATACCGTAGAGCGTTAAGTTTCGCCAAATCGGCCGGAAGATTTGTCAGGCCATTGCGCACGAGATACAGATCTTTGACTGTCGACAAGGCAAAGACCGTGGACGGGATTTCCTTGATGCCAATCTCGGAAAGATCTAGCACTTCCAATTTGGGAAGGTTCGACAAGGACTCTGCTGATATGGGCTGCTTTTCTCCGCGCAGGAAGAGCCGGACGACTTCTGCACGGTTGGTCTTCGACAAGGCATCAAGTCCTGCGACCGTGGGAACATCCGAAGGACGGGAATGATTGTCGAAACAGCCCGTCACAAACGCAAGCGACGCCGCCAAAAGCAAAACAACAGAATTTTTCATGATCATGGATACCCTTCTTAGCCAACAAGATTCCTAAGATAGATGCCGTAGGTCGATTTGCCGTAGGCATCAGCAAGTTTCTGAAGTTGATGGTCGTCAATCCAGCCCTTATGCCAGGCAATCTCTTCAATGCAGCTCATCTGCAACCCTTGTCGCTCTTCAATGGCGCGAACAAAAGATGTGGCATCGGCTAGCGACTGATGTGTGCCAGTGTCAAGCCAGGCGAATCCCCGGCTCATAAGCTTTACACGCAGACGCCCCTCTGCCAGATAAGCTTTATTGACGTCGGTGATTTCATATTCCCCACGAGCCGAAGGCTTGAGCGCTGCAGCGATCTTCACTACATCGTTGGGATAGAAATAAAGGCCGGGCACAGCATAATTGGACTTAGGCTTGGCGGGCTTCTCCTCCAAAGACTCCACCTTGCCGTCTGCGTCAAAAGCCACTACACCATAACGTTCAGGGTCGGTGACGCGGTAGCCGAAGATTGTGGGATCGGCAGATCTGTCGGCCTCCATGAGCAGATGTGGAAGTTCGGCACCATAGAAGATGTTGTCGCCCAGCACCAGGCACACGTCATCGTCGCCGAGGAAATCACGCCCCAGCACAAAGGCTTGGGCTAGTCCGTTGGGAACTTCCTGCACCTGATAAGTGAATTTCATGCCAAGATCTGAACCATCGCCCAGCAGGCGCTCGAAGTTTGGCAGATCCACAGGCGTGGAGATGATCAACACCTCTCGAATGCCGGCGAGCATCAACGTGGAAAGCGGAAAGAAGATCATGGGCTTATCGTAAACCGGCAGCAGCTGCTTGGATACGACACGCGTCAACGGATGCAGACGCGTCCCTGCGCCGCCCGCCAGAATGATGCCCTTTCTCATCTTCCCGCTTACCTTTCGCTGATTAGACCTTGGCTACGACGATCTTAACGGCGTGACCGTTGAGGTCAACCTCCTGAGCCTCGTTAGTGTCGAAATTCAAGGCTTTGGCCAGAATTTCACCCTTAACGTAGTCCACATGAGCCTCCAGCGCAGCCTCTACCTCATCATCGCACGCCACAGTGACCGTAATCCGCTGCGTGACCTCAAAATCGGCTGTCTTGCGCATGGCTTGGACATGGCTGATGAACTCGCGGGCAAGGCCTTCGGCAACGAGCGCAGGCGTCAGAGCCGTTTCAAGGCCCACTACGATGGCATTCTGAGAGGCCACCACCAGCCCTTCCTTTGGCTTACGTGTGACAAGCACGTCTTCCGTCGTCAGCTCAAAGCCTTCGATGGTGGCTGTCCCGTCAAAACTCTTGAGATTTGCGATTGCCGCCGCAACCGCCTTCATCTTCGGACCACACTTCTTGCCAAGTGTCTTGAAATTCGCCTTGAACGTGACATCGCAAAGCTCCGTCTCATCTGTGATGAGCGAGAGTTCCTTGATGTTCAGTTCATCAAGGATGAGCGCTTCCAGCTCGCGCGCGTCCTTGCACGCTTTCTGCGAAAGCCCCGCAATCTTGATCGCCGGCAACGGTTGGCGGACTTTGAGATCATTGTCCACACGGAGGCGACGTCCAAGTTCCACCACTGTCTGCACGCCTGCCATGGCCTTCTCGAGCGCCAAGTCGCGTGCCGCCGCGTTGGGTTCCGGGAACGTGCACAAATGCACGCTCTCAGGATCACTGGCCCCCTTGAGATTTCCGTAGATCTCCTCTGCGATGAACGGCGTAAAGGGCGCAGCCACCTTAGCGAGTTGCACCAATACGTAGCGTAGCGTGCGATAGGCGTTGAGCTTGTCCCCATCGTCCTGGCTTTTCCAGAACCTGCGGCGACTACGGCGAATGTACCAGTTCGTCAGATCCTCGACGAACGCAACGAAAGGCCTGACGGCCTTCTGCAGATCATACTGGTCCATGGCCGCGGTGACGTCAGCAATCAGCGTCTCCATCGAGCTCACAATCCAGCGGTCAAGCACATTGTCACTCTTGGGATAGACCACCTCTGCATCCGCGAAGCCATCCACATTCGCATACGTCACAAAGAACGAATAGGCATTCCACCACGGAATCAGCAGGTCACGCAACAACTGCTTGACGCCATTCTCCGAGAATTTGAGGTTTTCGGCACGAACCACCGGCGAGTAGATCATGTACAGACGAATGGCATCCGCACCATAAGTGTCCAACATGAGGGTCGGGTCCGGATAGTTCTTCAGGCGCTTCGACATCTTCTTGCCGTCTTCAGCCAGCACTAGTCCGTTGACGACAACGTTCTTGTATGGGCTCTTGCCGAAGAGCATCGTGCCAAGCAACATCAGCGTGTAGAACCAACCACGCGTCTGATCAAGACCTTCGGCGATGAAGTCAGCCGGGAAGAAATTCGCGAAAGTTGCAAGATCGGGTTTTCCGTCCGCACCGCCCATGTAGTGCTGCTGAGCATAAGGCATGGAACCACTTTCGAACCAGCAGTCGAGCACTTCCGGCGTGCGGTGGTACGTCTTGCCGTCGCGCGTAATGACAATCTTGTCCACATAATGCTTGTGGAGATCGGTCACCTTAACGCCGCTCAGCGCCTCAAGCTCCTTAATGGAACCCACGCAGATCATGTCATCGGGATCGGCGTCATTGATCCACACCGGGATGCAGCTGCCCCAGAAACGGTTGCGGCTGATGTTCCAGTCGCGGGCATCCTTCAGCCAGTTGCCGAAACGCTTGTCGCCCACATAGTCGGGCGTCCAGTGCACTCCATCATTGTTGGCAGAGAGCTTCTCGTGCAGATCCTCCACCTTCACGTACCATGCATCGATGGCGCGATAGATGAGCGGCGTATCCGTGCGGTCGCAGAACGGATAGGAGTGGGTAATCGTAGCCTGATGGACGATTTTGCCCTCGACCTTCAGACGTTTGATGATGTCCTTGTCGCAGTCTTTGCAGAAGCGGCCGGCATATTCAGGCAACTTGTCCGTGAAGTTGCAGCTGGCATCCAGTGGATCGGCAATCGCCGTCATCCCGGCTTCCTTGCAGACGCGGAAGTCGTCCTCACCATAGGCCGGTGCGATATGGACAATGCCCACGCCGTCGTCTGTGGTCACATAGTCGTCGTTGAGCACGCGGAAAGCGCCTTCGGACTTGAGCTCAGCGAAGTACGGGAAGATGGGCTCATAGCACATCCCCTTCAGCTCCGTTCCCTTGCAGGAAAGCACAATCTCGTACTGCTCGGGCTTTTTGAAGATGTGGGGCAGTCTGGCCTCGGCCATCAGATAGACAGGACGGGCGTCATCGGTGAGGTCACGCACGGCCACGTAGTCGATGTTCGCGCCTGCGCACATCATCAAGTTTTCCGGCAAGGTCCACGGCGTCGTCGTCCAGATGAGCAGATAGACCATTGGCTCCTTGGCCAGCAAGTCCTGGATGACCGCGGATTCGGCGGAAAGCGCTTTGGTCCGCACCGTGACAGTTGGATCCTGTACGTCCTTGTAGTTCGAGCCGGCCTCAAAATTGGAAAGCGGCGTGGACAGCTTCCAGGAGTACGGCATGATGCGGTGGCTCTTATAGACACGCCCCTGCTCCCAAAGCTGCTTGAAGACCCACCAAATAGTCTCCATGAAGTCAGGGTTCATCGTCTTGTAGTCGTTGTCGAAGTCAACCCAGCGCCCCATGCGGGTGACTGTCTTGCGCCATTCGGAGACGTATTTGAGAACCATCGAGCGACACTGCTCGTTGAATTTGTCGACACCCAATGCCTTGATTTCAGGCGTACCCGAAACACCAAGAGCATCCTGTGCAAGCGCTTCAATGGGGAGCCCGTGCGTATCCCAGCCGAAACGACGTTCCACGTACTTGCCGCGCATGGTCTGATAACGCGGCACAATGTCCTTGATCGTGCCCGCAAGCAGGTGTCCAT
Organism: Kiritimatiellia bacterium; assembly: GCA_024405395.1. Taxonomy (GTDB): domain Bacteria; phylum Verrucomicrobiota; class Kiritimatiellia; order RFP12; family UBA1067; genus RGIG6720. The sequence continues at coordinate 23,271 of JAKSOW010000009.1, forward strand.
AATGCGGCAGGCCAGTCGCAAAGGGAGGTCCGTCGTAGAACTTGTAGCGTTCGCCGCCAGCATTCTTGGCGAGCGACTTCTTGAACGTATCGTTCTCGGCCCAGAACGCGAGAACGCCTTCCTCCATCTTGGGGAATTGGACCTTGTTTGATACCGGCTTGAACATGTGAACTCCTTGACAAGAACAGAAAACGCGGGCGGCCCCCTGTGGCCGCCCGCGGGAACGCACTTAGGCGTTGAAACCGAAGTAGCGGTTGGCGTTGTTGAACGAGATGTCCTGGACAATGCCGCCGAGCCACTTCATGTCGTTCGGGATCTCGCCCGCCTCGACTTCGGCGCCGAGCTTCTGGCAGAGGATGCGGCGGAAATATTCGTGCCGCGTATAGCTGAGGAACGAACGGCTGTCCGTGAGCATGCCAACGAAGTTGCCGAGGCAGCCAAGGGCGGAAAGCGCTTCGATCTGCTTCTTCATGCCGTCCTTCTGGTCCAGGAACCACCAGGCCGAGCCCAACTGGATCTTGCCGCGGTCCGGAGCCTTCTGGAAGCAGCCCATGAGCGTGGCCAGCATCTCATTGTCTTTCGGGTTGAGAGAGTAGAGGATGCAGCGCGGAAGCGAATCTTCGCGCTCAAGACGATCGAAGAGCTTCGACAGCGACTCCGTAACCGACCAGTCGCCAATGCAGTCAAAGCCCGTGTCGGGGCCGAGCTTCTCGAACATCCGAGAATTGTTGTCGCGCAGGCAGCAATAGTGCAGCTGCGTCGTCCAGTTGGCCTTGGCGTCAGCCTTCAGCCCTTCGTAGAGCCAGGCGCTCTTGATCTTGAGCGCCTCTTCCGCCGTAAGAGCCTTGCCGGACCGTGCCTTCTTGAAGATGCGGCGGCAGTCGGCTTCCGTGTAGGGCGCCGCGAAGATCTCGGTCACGCCATAGTCGGAAATCACGCACCCCACCTTCTCGAAGAAGGTATGGCGCTTGGCCATGGCCGCAAGGAAGTCATCCCAGGTCTTGACGGGCATTTTGGCCGCCGCGGCCAGCTTGTCCATCCAATCGTTCCATGCCTTGAGATTCTCGACCTTGGAGGCCTTGTCGCTGCGCCAGGCCGGGCGAATCTGCGTCCAGAAAGGATTCTTGGCAATGGCCAGGTGATGTTCGAGGCTGTCCACGGGGTCATCCGTCGTACACACCACCTTCACATTGGACTTCTTCATGAGGCCTCGAGCGGAGAAACCCTTACCGGCCAGTTTGGCGTTGCACTTCTTCCAGATCTTCTCGGCGTTCTTGGTGTTGAGCAGATCCGTCACGCCGAAATAGCGCGCGAGCTCGAGATGACTCCAGTCGAAAAGCGGATTCTTGACCAGGCGCTCCATTGTTGCGGCGAAGGCCATGAACTTGTCATGCCAATCAGCATCGCCGGTGATGAACTTCTCCTCAATCCCATTGGAACGCATCTGGCGCCACTTGTAGTGGTCCCCGCCCAGCCACACCTGCGCAATATCGGTCCAGCGTTTATCTTCGGCAATCTCAATCGGCGGAAGGTGGCAGTGGTAGTCGATGATGGGCATCTTCTCGGCATAGCCGTGATACAACTCACGCGCCGCCTTGGTGTTTAGGAGAAAGTCGTCGTTGATGAATGCCATGATGGTGTTTCCTTTCATTCGAGATGAATGTCGATATTATACCATATTCACATCGGAATTGGAAGCAAACAGGCATCTCGCGCCACGGTTTTGCAGGAGCTTTTGAGCGGAAGTCGATTGGCGCGAAAACCATCGAAAATGAACGAAGTTCTACTGGCGCAGCCACAGCCAATTCTCGAAACGGATGCGATTTGTCTGTTCCGGAAGCATGGGTCGCGAAATCGACAGCGTGGAGAACATCACCGACACGGCATTGTCCGAATCGGTAAAGATCGGAGCCTGGCGGCAGCAGAACGTCTTGTACTCGCCAAACTGGCCGACAATATACGTCTTTGCGTCACCAAAGGCATACACAGGCACGAGGCCGCCATATTCGCCGCCAAAGCGGACATGTTCGGCTTGAAGCGTGCCGTAGTTATCGATCCACCGGAAATCGCCGCGCTTGACAGACGGGTCGTTTCGTGCCTCTCGTCCCTTGTGCAGCAAGGCAATGGGAACACCGAGTACGTCTGTCAAGCGCAACTGACCACCCTTCTCGTTCACCATTGATGTCGACCATGTGGTATCCTTGTCCGCCGTGCGCGGCAGACTACGAAACCACAAGCCATCCAGATGGACTGTCACATTGCCGCGGTAGAGGACTGATGCATAATAGCTACCACCCGTCACGCGCAATTCAGCGGCGGTGGCGTTCTGTCCCGCTCGCAGATCGAACATGGCACCGTCGAACTTATCCCAACGTACCGTGTTGAACGCAAAGCAGTTGTCGAGAAGAATTTGTGTGGACAGCGCCGCATCTTCATTGTAGGCAACAACATGCTTGCCGTCCTGAAAAACAAGATTTTTGAGCTGAACCGCCGCGCCATTTGCGATGCGGAAAAACGCACTCGCGCCGTTGCCTTGGCAGAACGCCGATCTACCTGCTCCCACCAGCGCAATCTTCCCCCTCAGCACAACGGGATGCGAAAGGCAGATCCACTCTGGCGGAAGCATGCCGACCGACTCGGGCTCATCTGCGAGCGTATCCGCGAAACGCTGCATCGCCGCCGTGTCGTCAGTTTTTCCATCCGCCACAACGCCATAGTCGGCTGCACGCAGCACCTTGCCGGCGTAGGCCCGACATATCCTGCGAGGTACGTTTACCAAGGGTAGATCTTTCGGGAACGGCTTGACGAAGCGATTGAGGTACGGTCCGAGGTCGGTAAGGACATTGGCGGAACAGCTTCCGAATGTGAACGTATAGCGCTGGTTCATGGTGATTCGCGGCGAATTGAATCGGTCAAGCGCCTGTCGCAGCCACGCTTCGTCCACTTCACCCTCGCTCGCGATCAGCCGAACCGGCTTGCCAGTAACATCACGCACGTTTTCGAACGCTAGAATCTGTGGTGCCGAGCCGCGATGCAAACGGATGATCCCTTGCTCGGGCAGACCGCCACAGGTGACGTCGCAATTCTTCACGATGTAGGAGGTGAAGAAATATGGACTGGCTGACCAGCTATCGAAAAGCGGAATGCCCGAACCGTCGGAGGTGCGGAAAGACGAATCGTCTATGGCAAGGACATGTGTGCCGCGCCGCAGGTCGAAGAATGCCTGATTGTCGAGACCATTTCGCTCGACCAGAACGTCAAGACCGTAGTAATGGACTTCCTGTGACGAAGAGGCGGCAATCGACGGGCCGATGAACGGCGCACCAGAAGAATGGGCGGGATGAATAACGCGGCAGTTGCGCACTACGCCGCCATCAGAATGGAACTCAACAGCATGCGCGCATCGATCAAAGAACGAATCTTCAATCAGGTAAAAGGTCGAATTGTTGTAGGGACGAGCGCCCGGGAAGCGCGCATCACGGCGGAAAACGCCGTCTGCCGCCGGCATGAATTCACCAAGAGCCGTGGCTTTGTTTCCCTGCAAGGCTCGCGACACGGAGAAGATGCCGTTTGAGGCCGCCCCCTCGAACACACACTTCCTAACGTGGAAGTTCGCATTCTCCTGGTTGAGGGTCGCCAAATTGAGCTGGTGGCGACCACCCTTGAAGTGGAGTCCCTCCACCTGTACACGTGTGCCGTGGTGGAAATAGAAGATGTCCGCATCGGCGTTGTCCATGACGATCAATGCCCCCGGCAGACCCCTGAGATGCGCATCACGTCCAGTGAAGACCGTCGTCGTCATCCGATAAACGCCCCTCGGGAAGACGACCGCTTGGTGCGGTCCGTCGTTTTCGCCCATCGTGCCGCGCGGCGAAGCCCTCTCTGCATCGTGCCGCTGTGCAGCCTTGATTGCGCGGTCAATGGCTGCCGTATCATCAGCGACGCCATTGCCAATGGCACCGAAGTCCCTTACGTTCAGTTCGCCGGGAAAGATCTCTGCAGACACTTCAACGACGCCTGCCGGATTCACGGGAAGACCCGCGGCCTGCAGGAAAACAGATGCCAATCCCACCAATGTACAAACACACAACGCAGACATCTTCATACCAAAGCCACCCATGATCTTTGCGTCTGTGCAGGAGACTGACATCAGCAGTTGATCTTCAGCTCGGCGCTCAAGATTTCGGGGTGCGTGATGCGGTCGGAATTCTCGTAGAGCGGCAGGTTGGCCATCTCAGGCGTGATGCCAAAATGGTAATCGGCACGCGAGCCTTCGATCTTGATGCGGCCATCCGGCCACAACGAAATGATTGCCGACAGCGGCTTTGTCCAGGCCAAGGTGTGCCGGATGCCGTGCAGTCGCTTTGTGAGCTCAGCCGGATACTTGTCGTGCGTGGCACCGAACCACTGGAAATTGGCGCTGTTCACGTCCAACCAAGCGATGTTCTCCATCAGGGAGAGGTGATCGATGTGCATGTGGCCATTCATGACCAAGCGCACATGCCCAGGCCGCTTGGCGTTGATCTCACGAAAGAACTGACGGATCTCGTGTCGGTTGTTGATGCCGGCATTCGGACGTTCCAAGCTCTGATGCGATCCGATGACGCAGGGGTAAGGCGAATTGCGGATCGCATCCTTCAGCCATTCCACCTGAGCCGGCGGCAACCAGTTGATGGTAGAGGTCTTTGACCGCTTGAAATAGTTGCCGGAACTGTGGTGGATGTACTCGCCCGGCTTCTCGCAGACATAGTTTGGATCGAGAATGATGAAACGGAATCCGCCCTTGTCCACATAATAGCACCCCTCTTCGGGCATGTTGTAGGCGGCCAAGGTGAGCTTGTAGTCGTTTCCATCCTGGTCGTGATTGCCCAGACAGTGGAAACTGGGGATGGCGAAGTCATTGTACTTCTTGATGAACGCCTTTTCGTCCGCACGCGTGACATTGTGCACAAAGTCACCCAAGTGAAGCACCATGTCGCACTGTTCGCGTTCTGCGCGAGCCTGGATCTGCTCCAGGAAGCTCTGGTCGTCGCTGTTGAGCCAGGATGACGGATTGTAGTGAAGATCGGAAAAGAGGCACACCTTGAACGGCTTGTCCGTCTTCGCTCCTTCAGCTGCCATCACCCTGCCCGGCAGCGCCATGGCGCCCAAAGCCATTGAACCCAGAAAATCTCTTCTGTTCATGATTTATCCTTTTTTGCGCAAAAGACACTGCCACCTATTTGGGCACCACCCACGAAACGGCGCGATTGGCCGGATTGAGAATGTCGCGAGCCACCGACAGCACATCTTCGGCCGAGACGGATTCGATCTGCGCCACGGCCTCCTCCGGCGGCACGATGCGTCCATGCGTCAGCACGCCCAGGCCAAAGTAGAAGAGCCGTGTGCGGGGCTGCTCAAAACCCAGACGGAAATTTCCGAGAATGTATTCTTTTGTGCGCCCCAGCTCCGAAGCAGTTGGCTTGCGCTGACAGATGCGGTCCAATTCGCCATCGATCACCTTTAGGGCCTTTTCCGCCCGAGAAGCGTCAAGCCCCGCCGTGACACACCAGCCTCCCGTCTCAGTGAAGAACTGCAGCTGGGAACGGATGTCGTAGCTGAGGCCATGCTTCTCACGCACCGACTGGAACAGACGCGAACTCATCGTGCGCCCCATGAGCGTGTCAAAGACCACGGCTGCGTGACGGCGCGGATCCGACACGCCAAACGTGCGATAGCCCAGGGCAAGCTGCGTCTGCTGTATCTGGCGGGCGACCCGCATCTCGGGAATGACAGGCGTAGCCTCGTCAACTGGCATGAAAGTGCGGGCGGGCGCCTTGGGCAGACGGCCGAGGCGCGATACGATGAGCCTTCTGGCCGTGGCGCGGTCGAAACGCCCGGCCACCACGGCAACAGTCGCCGCGGGCACATAGCCACGGCGCATGTAGCGCCGCAGGTAGGCCGGTGTCATCTTCTGCAGCGTCTCCGCACCACCGGCAATGGGAAGGCCCAGTGCATTGTTCGGGAAAAGAAGACGCGAAAGGTTCTCCGACGCCACCGAATCCGGCTCGTCGTCGTACATCTTGATCTCCTCGAGGATAACCCGCCGTTCGCGCGCGAATTCAGCGGCGGGCAGCGCAGCGTTGAGATACATGTCGCACAACACGTCAACGGTGACGGCTATTGAGTCGGCGGGAAGATAGGCGTAGAAGCACGTCCCCTCCTCGCTCGTCCACGCATTGAAATTGCCGCCGCGCCCTTCCACGGCCTGTGTGATGGCCAGCGCCGACCGACGCTTGGTGCCCTTGAAGAGCATGTGCTCGATGAAATGCGAGGCCCCCGCGTCGGCGGGAGCTTCGTGACGCGACCCGCTGGCGACGAACAATCCGAAACTCACGCTCTCGGCGTGCGCATCATTCGCATAGACAATCCGGAGCCCATTCGGGAGCTCCTCCATCTCCGCTACAGGCAACATATCAGGCCTTTGCCGCGTCGTTCATCGCCTTGATGGTCGTACGACCGTCGTAGAGCGCCTTGCCGACGATCGCCGCGCGGAGATTGGGCTTGCCCAGGGCAAGCAGATTGGCCACGTCCTTCGGGGCCGAGACGCCGCCCGAGGCCGTGATCTGGCAGGTCGGCGCCGCGTCGCAGATGGCGGCCATCTGTTCCAGATTGGGTCCCCCCAGCATGCCGTCCGTGGCAGTGTCCGTGTAGATGATGGTCTTGACGCCAATGCGCGCGACGTCACGCGCAAGGTCCACGGCCTTGATTTCCGTGGTCGTCACCCAGCCGCGCGTCTGCACCAGTCCGCCACGCGCGTCGATCCCCACGGCAATGCGATCGCCATAGTTCTTCACGGCCTCGGCCAGAAACGTCGGATTCTCCAACGCCGCCGAGCCGAGTATTGCGCGCGTCACTCCGGCATCGATGATGGCCTTGAGCGTCTCCGGGGTACGAAGCCCACCACCGACTTCCACCGGCCCGCCAAAGGCTTCGATGATCTTGGCGATGATGGCGGCGTGTTTGGGCGTACCGGCAAAGGCGCCGTCGAGATCAACGACGTGCAGCTCCTCGCCTCCCTGTTCGCGCCAGTCGCGCGCCTGTGCGGTGGGATCGGGATTGTATTCGGTGACATCGTCGGCGCGCCCCTGGCGAAGCCGCACGCAAACACCGTTCTTCAGATCGATTGCAGGAAGGATGACCATAGTAGACAATAGGTATTAGGTGATAGGTTATAGGTGATAGGGAATGTCTCAGCACGCATTCGAGGACTCGCGCGCCTTGACGGGAAAGCCCGGCAACTCCGTGGGGTGCGGATGGCGCACCTGGCCCGGATAGTCAAGCGTGTAGTGCAGGCCACGCGACTCATGGCGCTTCTGCGCGCTCTTGACGATCAGCTCGGCGCAAACCGCAAGATTGCGCAACTCCAGCGTATCAGGCGTGACAAGATAGTCGAAATAGTATTCGCGAATCTCCTTGCGCAGCGTCTTGATGCGGTGCAAGGCGCGCTCAAGGCGCTTGTCGGTGCGCACAATGCCCACGTAGTCCCACATCAGACGACGGATTTCGTCCCACATGTGCGCCACGAGCACGGCTTCGTCCGGGGCGACGGCACGCCCGATCTTCCAGGCGGGGATGGCGGTCTTCTCGCGCTTGACGCCCTTGGCGGCCAATCGCTTGGCCGTAAGCCGCGCCGTGACCAATGCCTCCATCAGCGAATTCGACGCCAGTCGATTGGCGCCATGCAGACCCGTACAGGCCGTTTCCCCCACAGCGGAAAGGCCCGCGACCGAGGTGCGCCCATCCACCGTCGCCTTGACGCCGCCACAGCAATAGTGCGCCGCCGGAACGATGGGGATGAGGTCCTTGGCCATGTCAATGCCGAAGTCCAGACACTTCTGGTAGATGTTGGGGAAACGCTTCCGAAGGAAGTCTCGACCCTTCTTGCGGATGTCCAGACAACAGTAGGGAGCGCCGGTGCGCTTCATCTCGCTGTCGATGGCGCGCGCGACAATGTCACGTGGCGCAAGAGAACCGCGCGCATCATATCGCTGCATGAATGGCTCGCCCTTGCGGTCGACCAGGATCGCCCCCTCCCCGCGCACAGCCTCGGAAATGAGGAAGCGCTTGGCCTTGGGATGGTAAAGGCAGGTGGGATGGAACTGGATGAACTCCATGTTCTCGATCTTGGCGCCCGCGCGCCAGGCCAACGCCACGCCATCGCCGGTGGCCGTATCGGGATTGCAGGTGTAAAGATACACCTTGCCGCAGCCGCCGCACGCCAGAATGGTTTCGGCCGCCCGAATGGCGTAGATCTCGTTCGTTGTCGTATCGAGCACGTACGCACCCACACAGCGGTTGGGACCTTTGAGGCCCAGGCGCTTGGTCACCACAAGATCGATGACCACCGTGTCTTCGCGCACATCGATCTCGGGGGTCTTGCGAAGCGTTGCGATCATCTCCTCCTCGCACTTCTGCCCCGTGATGTCGCCGGCATGGAAAATGCGGCGCGCGCTATGGCCGCCTTCACGCCCCAGTTCCCAGGAGCCGTCCTCCTTCTTGGCAAACTTTACGCCACACTGGATCAGATCGTCAATGCCGCCACGAGCCTCCTCGACGATCTGCCGCACGACGGCCTCGTCGCAAAGCCCCGCGCCGGCCACGAGCGTATCGGCGACATGGGCGTCGTACGAATCATTGGGATCCGCCACGCAGCAGATGCCGCCCTGGGCGAAGTTGGAGTTGCAGTCGGCCAGTTTCTGCTTGGTCACCAGCACGACCTTTCCCGCTTTGGCAAGGTGAAGCGCCGAGATGAGGCCGCTCATTCCCGAACCGACAACGAAGAAGTCGCAATCGACAATACGCATGATGTTCAATCCATCCTTATCATTTCGCAAAAGGCGAAGATTGCTTGACGACCTGCAGATAGCGCACCGTCTCCACTGCATCCTCAAGCGAAACCACAAAAGGCGCGGCCCTGCAGACGCTGTCGTGGAGCGCGCGCCAGAATCCCACGGCGGCGGAATCCGTCCCTGCCCAGGAGACGGCGTAGTCCTTGACCGGAATCTCCTCGTGCATATCCGCCACTGGCGGTGTGCGCACAGAACAGCGACGACGAGCGAACTTGAAATCAGGGTCGATGGCCCGGATTCTACCCTCCAGCACCCCCGGCATCACCGAAAACGCACCGCGATCCCCCCGAACCTCAAAGGCCGGCAATCGGGCATCCATGCGCCCGCCGCCCACATCGATGTACACGGACATGTTGCCGCGCCCCTTGAGCACAAGGTGCAGCGTGTCCTCCGCGTCGCCAAGGGATACCACGCGCTTGAGTTCACCCCACAGCTGGACTGGGGCGCCCCCCAGCAACATCACGGCCTGCTGCACGACCTCGGGCCCCTCATACCAAGTCGCCCCGCCGCCACAACGCTTCAGGCTTTGCCAGTCATCACGCCGCACATAATCCTGCCTCCGCACGACGGCCTCGTAGATGGTGCCCAGACGCGAATCCGACAGCATCTGGCGTGCAAGCAGGAATTCGGGGGCGAACAGTCCCGGCAAACACGGGAACAACTTGCCACGAGCCTTGAGGGAGGCAGCCTTCAGCAGGGTGGCCTGCTCATGGGACAGGGCAATGGGCGATTCCAGCACTGTCCATTTTCCACGGGCCAGCGAGGAGAGCGCGCACGCGACATGTTCACTGGAGGGCAACGCGATGAACACGAGGTCCATTTCCGGATCATCCAGCATATCCTCAACGCGCCGATAGGGGCGAACCGCAGGATAAACCTGTGCCACCCGATCCCGACGCTCCTTCTCCAGATCGCAGACCGCTGACACCGTGTAAAGCTCCGGCAAGGCCTGGAAGGCGCTGAGATGCGTCAGCAGCACTGACCGTCCCGCGCCGACAATGCCAACGCGAACGGGTGGACGATGGGAGGAGATGTCTGCCGCAGTTTCCATGGGTGATTGCAAGATGCGGGAATCAATGCGTCAGCAGGCGCTTCAGCTGCTCCAGCTGGCCGCCCACCAGATCCTTCTCAAGTGCTTCTGTGTAGAACGAACTCCGCGCCTCGTAGCCGCCTTCGGCAAACGCCGAGGCAACCGGCAGATAGCCATAGCTGCCGTTGGTCAGGCAGGCCGGCAATGTCATTTTGTATGGCGACCCCTTCTTGACCGCCAGGCCATAAGCCGTAAACGGTTCGCCCGGAAAACCGGCGAAGGCCAACGCATCGCCAATGACAATCGTGCTGATGGGCAGCTCAAAGAAGTCTGGTCCGTCAATGAGGCGCATCACGCGACGCGCCCAGGCCTTGTTCGTGGTCTTCTGCATGCCAATGCCGGGGATTTCCGAATCTTTGCCGGCGGCAGCCAACTCCGTGATGCGGCGGGCTTCCGGGATTTCGCTCGCTTTCGGCCGATTGGACGCCGTGCGCACCCAAGAAACCGCATAACGCACAGCGCCCGCATTGACGGGCACACATTCATCCCAGATGCCGATTGCCGCACCGGCGATCTTGCGTCCCATGTGGCGGAAGACAACATTGCGTCCACGCGGCACGTTCTTGGAGGAGTCTGTGCAGATGTGGTTGGTGTCGCCCTGCGCCCCGTTGAGACATACGCATTTGACCCCATTCAGTGCCCGCTCGACCGTCTCGCGCACTTCGCGAGGCCAGTCCGCCGAGATCTTGTTGCCGCCAATCGTGTCGGGATGGCACTGGAAATTGACGAGCGCAACAGCCTCACGCCCTTCGCGGTCGAAGCGCACCAGCTGCACCTCCTCGTCGGCGGCGCCGATCGGCCCGGCGATCTGCGGATTGTCCAGACCGGGGTTCGTGCGCACCGAACCGTCCTTCATGCGGTACCGGCGGATGAAGGAGATGTTCTTGGCCTCACCACGCGCGACGGCGATTGTGGCGGGCGCAAGATCCGTCAGCGCCAACTGGGCGGCGGACGCCAGACGGTCCCCCAGCGACCGCACATAGGTGTTGGCGTCCGCGAAGTCCTTGGCGACGTCGCCATAGTGGCTGACGCCGAGCACGGGGCCCGTATGCGTGTGCGTGGCGGAGAGGAAGATGGCCTCCGGCGGCAGGCCAGTCGCCTTGGCTACGCCGGCGCGGTAGAGTTCGGCGTAGGCGCGCAGACTGATCACGTCAACGGAAATGACGACGGCCTTGTTGGTGCCGTCCGAAAACGCGAGCGCATTGGCCTGTAGGGTGTCAAGGACCCCATCCGAAACACGCTTATGGAAATAGCCCGAGAGCTCCGTCCCCAGCGGCGGCGTGACATCCACCCGCGAGAAGCCCACCTCAAAGCCAGCCTGGGCGACCGCCGCCCAAAGCGCCAATCCCACCACGATCACGTTTCTCATTTCACACACTCCCATTTCTGAAACCCAGACTACTGAACCTCTTCAAGCCGCATGCCGTCAAACCATGCCGTCCCGGTGGACTTGAAGGCCCGCAGCCAAATCATGCTGCGATCCCGTTCCGTGCCGGCGTCTGCGCTGGTAGTGAACTCGGCGGCGAAATGCCCCCAGTCCTCAGACCCCTGCACCAACACCTCGGGCACATGCAACGCCGTGTACTTCGGCGTGTACTCTTCGTATTCCATGCAGACCCCGCGACCCTTGGCGTTCTCGGTCTTCAGGAAATAGGAGAGCCGATAACGCGTGTTGGGCTTGAGCTGCCCCTTCACGGAAAAGCCCACATAATGGTTGCCGCCGGAAAGGTCCAATCGAAGGGCCCCTTCCGCCGTGACGCAGACGTTGGTGTCGACGACATATCTGGCACCCTTCCACTTCGACCGATCCGACACAAGGTTGACGGTATTGGGACGCTTGGCGCGGCGCGCCAACTCAGCTGCCACAGAGACACGCTCGGCGAAGGCGGCCTGGCGTGTGGCCATGGGCGTAAAGAAATTGTCGCGAATCCAGGCGATGCGCTTGGCCTCCATCGATCCGGCGGCAACTGCGGCCTGTGCCCGGTTCAGATACCCGGCGAACTCGGCAATGGCCTCTGTTCCCCAGATGTTCGTCCACAGGGCCTTTTCCGTTGGGCCCACAAGCCAAGGGCCGATCTCGGTTTCGCCGATAAGCGACGGGATCGCAATCTCGCCGATCCACTTGCGCTCCAGCCCATCGAAGAACCTGGTCATTTCGGCGGCGCCCGCACCAAACATCAGGCGATGGTGTTCAGCCAGCATCTCATCCACGTCCACATCATTGTCCCAGGCGAAACGCGACCACACGTAGTAGTTGAGGTAATTGTAGATGAGTGAATCCTCGCCCTGATTCGACTCAACAAATGAGCCGTCAATATATGGCGCGGCGCGCTTGTAGAACGAGATGTATGCACGTGGCGCATGCTGCGGCACGTCCGGCGCCTGAAGACGACCGTAGTTCTTCATCGGATAGGTCCATATCCAGGCCACCTTGCGGCCTAGCTTCTGCGCCCAGCCACGGACAAAGTCGATCTGCTTGTCGCGGATGTCGGGATACGACTCGGACCAGGGACCGCCCACGGCCAACACGACCGCCACATTGTTCGGGATCTCGATTGACGGCAGATTGCGGTAGGTACCATACGCCATCTGGGAAACGCCGCCGTCCAGTCCCGCCGCCGTGATCGCCTTGGCCACGGAGACCGTGTTCGACCAGATCAGTTCAGTGGCGTAGCCAGAGGCCAGCGTGAAGTTCGTGGTGTTGAAGACACGCTGGCAATTTTCGCAGCGGCAGGCCTGCATGCCGTCCTGCGGCATCACGTCAACCCATTTCTTCCCCTTCCTTATCCGTTCCACCGTCTCCTGCCGGATGATGTCCCACACTGGCGAGGTGTGGCACAATTGCCGCCCCTCATAGCCATGCTTGAACACCGTTCCCGTGCAGCGCGTGCCATTCTTCCGAAGCTGAAAGTATTCGGGATGGGTTTCGCTGAAGCGCTCGGCGATGCGGAAGCCATTCTGGCCATGGCAACAGGGGATCTTGAAGGTGCTTTCGCGCAGCCGCAGCTTGTACAGTTCCTTGGCCTGATACTGAGCAAGGACATTGGTGGCCACTCCCGGATAAGTGCCCGCGCCCCGAATGTAGCAGTCACGGTAGGAAAACGCAGGCGACACCGACGTTTCGCCTTCTGGCACGGTGAAACTGGTTTTCTGCGGGACATAGGTTCCCATCTCGCCCGGGAAATAGAAGCGAACACCAGCAGCGCGATGCAGGAACTCATAAGTGCCAAAGAGCGTGGCCCGCTCAAAAAGCCCCACGCCACCCCGCATGACGCCTCTTGCCGGATCCTGCTGTGGATCATCCAAACCGCACACGTAGACCCGACGCCCCTGCGCCTTGATGACAAAGGCGTCGCGCGCCAGTTTTTCCGGCGCCAAGCCGGCTGCGGCAGACCATTCATTCTGTCCCAGGATGAGGACCGTCTTGCCCTCGCTGGGGGTGCCGACAATCGGCACGGCGGCCCCCAGAACCTGGGCGAGAAAATTCGTCGCCTCCTGGGCGGCAAAACGCACAGTAGGCACCGCGCTCGGCGCCACTACCACTTCCACATTCCCTGCCGCAAAAGGCACATCCGCAGCACCCGCGGCCAACGCCATCGTTCCGGCCAGCAGGAACGACCAAAAGGCATTGGGCTTGGGCCGGCCAGTCAGGTGACGCGTCGGCGGATGACTTTCCGTCTTGTTTCGTTTCATGGGGAATGCCTTCTTGGGGGATTCAGAACGTACGGGCTTGAAATCGTCGTACTGCGACAGTTGGGCGATTTCCGCCTCTGACAGGTCGCGCCATTGGCCAGGCGCCAGATCCTCGGGCATGCGAAAGGCCCCCACGGCCACGCGCTTGAGCGACAGCACCACAAGATGTGCGGCCGAGCACATGTAGCGGATCTGCCGTTTGCGGCCTTCACGCAGCTTGAAGCACAGCACATGCACGTTGTCGCGACCCTCGCGCACGACCTCGACAGGGACGGGACGTGTGACATAACCGTCGGGCATTGTCACGGGACCGCGCAGGATGCGCAACTTGTCTTCGTTCCATCGGCCGGCGGCACGCACGATGTAGGTCTTCTCATGCTCATACCGCGGATGGGTGAGCTTGAGAGTGAGATCGCCGTCGTTCGACAGGAGCAGAAGCCCTTCCGAGTCCTTGTCAAGCCGCCCCACCGGCACAAGGCGTTCGCTCATGCCGCCGTTCTTGCGCAGCAGGTCGATGACCGTTTCGCCGTGCGGGTCCGAGACCGAGGACAAAACACCGACCGGCTTGTACATGACGATTGTGCGGGTGCGTTCACGGGCCGTGGCAAGCGGCTGCCCATCCACGGAGATGCGTGCAGTCGCCGGGTCGAATCGTGCGCCGGGCTCGCGAACGACCAGCCCGTCCACGGCCACGCGCCCTTCTTCGATCATTGTGGCGGCCGCGCGCCGCGAAGCCACGCCACGATGGGAAAGGATGTTCTGCAGACGCTCTTCCATGGGGCGATCTTAACGGCCAAGGATCTGCTTGTAGAGCGGCAGCACCGCGTCGGCCCACACCGTATAGCCGGCCGCATTCGGATGCGTGCCATCACCCAGCAGCGTGATATCGGGAAGGCCTTCCTTGTCGGTGAACTTGCCCGTGAGATCGCACCACAGGACGCGCTCGCCGTCCGCCAGCGGGCGGATCAGCTCATTGACCTTCTGGTGCTTGGGCATCAGTTCGTCGCAGGCCCGGCCTTCACGGCGGAAATTGCGCTCGCCGCGCTTGTGGGCCACCTCACGGGGCAGGAGGGGCATCAGGAGCACCTTCGCCTGAGGCTGCTTGGCACGGATCGTCTTCAGGCATTCGGCGATGCCGGCGGCGATGTCCTCGGCCGTGTCGCCCCAGGCGTTGTTCGTGCCGATCATCAGCGTGATCAGGCGCGTGTGCACGCCGTCGAGTATGCCGCCATGGCGGATGTTCCACAACAGGTTCTGCGTCTGGTCGCCGCCAAAGCCGGCGTTGAGGATCTTGTACGCGCCAAACTTCTGCTTGAACACTTCGTCGTTTCCCTTGTGCTCCCAGAAGTGGGTTATCGAATCGCCCAGCCAGATCGCGTCATAGTAGCGCTCGACATTGGCGCACTCCTCCGCGCGCTTGTTGCGGATACGCGGCTCCACCTTCTTGTTGGGGTTGTCAAGCCAATACTTCTTGATCTGCGGAATCGTGGTGCGCGGCCCCGTCTTGGGCAAAGCCGTGGGCATCAGCTTCGCCGGACGGCGCGGGGGCACTTTCGTGGACAGGCCGAGCGCATAGTCAAGATAGGGCTTCAGCTCCTCGGCCCAGATCTCATATCCCGGCTCACGCGGATGGAGCAGATCGGGCGCCATCGTCTTCTCCAGCACGCCTTCGGGCGTGACGAGCTTCGCGTTGAAGTCGCACCAGAAGATGCGCTTGTTGTCCGCAAAGTCGCAGATGACGGAGTTGACCAGGTCATTGCGCACGCGCATCGGATCGTTCGTGGTGGCCCCACGCGGGAAGATCGGGTGCAGGATGACCTTGGCCTCGGGATACGAGGTTGTCAAACGTGCCAGGATTGACTGCACGCCCAAAATGGTGTCTGTAGGCGGCTCCTCCCAATCGTCACGATGGCCGGTGTTGTTGGTGCCGATCATCAGCACAAAGGCTTTGGGAGTGAGCTTGGCCAGCTGCCCATGATCAAGCCGCCAAAGCAGATGTTCCGTGCGGTCACCCGAAATGCCACAGTTGAGCGCCTTGTAGGGGCCTTCCGCAAAGACACGTTGCCACACGCCCGTGCCATAGCGCTCCCAGTTGTGCGTAATCGAGTCGCCCAGGAACACGACGTCATAGCCACCTTCTGCAGCCAAGGCGCGCTTGGCGTCAAAACGCGGCAGCCACATGCCATGCGTCCAGTGTCTTTCGGGAATCGACGGCGTGACCGCGAGCTGTGCACAGGCAGCAAGGCCAACCAAGAGAAGACCCGAAACGATGAATTTATGCATTTACAAACTCCTATCCTAAATTTGAATGGGAAAATTATACCATAATTCGAAGAGTTATTCTCGTCAGTTGTTCTCAAAGAAGACGCGGGAACAGGCGTTGAGGAACCCATAACCGCGCTTGGTGTCGGGCATCAAGGATTCACCTTCTGTCCATTCGTTCCAGGCGTTGATGAGAACGAGCTTCTTCGAGCCCTTCGTCTTCGTGAGGGCGTGTTCCTTGCACTTGCGCATGAAGTCCTCGACAAGCTCAGGCGTGTTGTTGACGATGATCTTCTTAGTCACATGCGCCGGATGGCGGGCATTGTTGTCCCAGCCCGTTGAGACGGTCGGGAAGAACGGGACGTTCGTCAATTCGGCGATGGCGTCGTATTTCTTCATTGCGTGAGGTGCATACAGGGCATACTCCATGTGGTTCGTCGCCGGCGGACGATTGAATTCCGGCGGCCGCGGCGCATTGTAGGTACAGAAGCTGTCAATGCCGAGGTAGGCGGCGAATTCGTCGACGGACGGCTTGTCGTTACCGGGGATTGGCGGGCACTTGGATTCAGTCTTGTCGTTCCACATCGAGACCAGATAACCAGCGTGGAACTGAAGATGGATGCCAGGGAAGCCGGCTTTTTTCGCCTCAGCGCGGAAATAGTCGAACTCGGCCTTCGCCTTGGCCGTCATGTCCGCCGTTATCTTCGCATGCTTGCGGGCATCGGTCTCGCCGGCAATGCCGCGATAGAAGTCATCCGCGTTGTACAGCCAGAAGACCGGCTTATTGTCGATCTTGTAGTAGTTGGGCTTCTTGAAGTAGGAGATGAAACGGGGCACGAGCTTCGAGCGGAATTCATCGCTCGTGACGAAACAGGACCACTTAAGCGTATTGAGGGAGGAATCAGCCTCCTTGTTGTCCCACAGGCCGGTCACGTGGTGGTTTGCCCACATGATGTAGAACTTCATGCGCTCGTTGTTCGGAGCCTGAAGAAAGCCGTTGTTCAGGGCGTTTTCCAGGAAGGGTCGACCAGCATACCAGTACCAGTCGTAGATGAACACATTCACGCCGGCGGCGAGGGCGGCATCGATCTGGCGCGCCAGCGCCTTGGGGTCGTCGTCTCGCTCATAGCCCCAATAGGGAACGACGGGCTGGTAGTGCCCTTCAAAACGCGGCGTGCCTTCATAGACGTTCTGCCATTCGCCGAGGCCATGCTTAAAGATTCCGAGCTCCTCGCTCCAGCGAGGATCTCCCTGATAGGCGGGCCAGATGATCGCCGCCGTATCGACCTGGCGAGCGAAAAGGACGCCGGCAGCCAGTGCCAGCGAGGAGAATGCAACAGTCTTGATCGACATAAAAAAGTCCTTCTTTGTTTCAATTCAGCAACACTGAAAGTATACCCAACCCTGCGTCAGATTGTCAACATGATTCCGCCCAGACACGTGATGTCTGAAAGAGCCTCATTCGGAAGTCCAGGTAATCAGATTCCAGAGCACGGAATGCCGGACGGGGCCATTGGGTTCGGAAGACGAGCTCCAGAAGGTCCAGAACGGGGCCCAATTGCGGTCAAATCCTTCGGCATGGCGGATGGGAATCAGTTCCAATGCCCGACTCTTGGAGTACCCGTTCTGCGCAGATGAGCTCCAGAACGGCCAGATACGTCGATAGGAGGCCACCTCATGGCGTGTGCCATTCGCCGACTTCACGTACCGACACTCCGATGTCCAGAACGGGAAAAACGAGAAGCGCGTCTCCAGCGTGGTTTCGGTCTCCAGCTCCGTATCCTCCACTAGCTTCCAGAGAATGCGGTACGTACGCTCTTCCGGAACCTGTTTTGCGAATGAAAACCCTTCCACCTGTTCATAGAATGGCCACACGGATATTCGGTCACGTTTGGTGCCGTGCTCGACATCCACAAACGGCCATGGCAAGCGCCAACGCGTGACATGTGGCGTATGGGTATAGGAGAAGAACGGCGGCAGCACGAGATGCTGCTCCTCGCGCGCCCGGAAAACGGTACCATAGAGCGGCCAGAGCATCCAGGAATGTCCCGCACCTGCCGTATCGCGGTCTTCGTCATAGCGTGCCCATGTGGCCAGAGGCCACAGCGCATACCAGTGATCGCTCTCGCGAAGGCGGGCATGGCTGAAGATCGGCCATAGGCCAATCGTACCTGTGCCATTCTCCTTCCAGGTTAGAAATGGCCAGAGAACGGCGCCATGATGAATGGCCTTGACGTCATAGTCCATCCACAGGGGCCAAAGCCCAAAGCGCCAATGGTCCATCAGGAGAAAATGCGGATGGGAACCATAGATCGGGAAGATGCCCCAGTAGTCCCCTTCCCGGCGGTCAGCGCCACAGAAGATGAGCGGCAGGAGATTGAAGCTCCAGGAATCGTCCACTCCGTCACGCGCATCGCCATAAGCCAGAAAGAAGGCGCGCCACCAGAGATGGTCCTGATTGCGGTGGCTGGTCACCAGGGGCCAGACGATGTCGCGGGTGGTGACTTCCGGCGAACGGAGCTGGGAATAAAACGGACGGAAAGCCCAGAACGTGCGCAACCGCTCTTCGGCAGTTCCACCTGCAGGCGTAGGGCCAACGGCCCGCCGATATTCGAAGAACGGCCCGCCATGCCAATGGGAACGGACTTCGCCGCCCTCCGTGACCTGTTGGACCTCCAACGACTGCCCACACACAATCTGCGCAACACCCAGCAGGCAAAGCACAACGGCGAGGATCGCCATCCTCGCCGAATGTACTGCCTTTTCGTGGGTTGACCGCGTCATCAGGCCTCCTCTACGCCTCACGCACGTTTCTGCAGCGTGAATAGGCGCTTGAGCCCCTTCTTTGCCAGGGCTCGGAGCTGGTCAAGCTGCTCTTCCGTGAAGGGATCGTGCTCGGCCGTTCCCTGCAGCTCGACAAAACGCCCGTCATCCGTCATCACGACATTGAGGTCGACGTCAGCCGTCGAGTCATGCACATAGTCCAAATCCAACGTAGGCGTGCCCCCGCAAATGCCCACAGAAACGGCGGCGACATTATGAACAATCGGGTTCTCGGTGATCTTGCCTTCGGCCAGCAACTTGGCGACGGCGTCCTTTAGCGCCACCATGCCGCCCGTGATCGAGGCACACCGCGTACCGCCATCGGCC
The DNA here is from genome assembly GCA_024405395.1 of Kiritimatiellia bacterium. GTDB lineage: Bacteria > Verrucomicrobiota > Kiritimatiellia > RFP12 > UBA1067 > RGIG6720. The sequence goes on from JAKSOW010000009.1 coordinate 42,357, forward strand.
TGGAGCACGTCGCAGTCGATTGTGATGGTGCGCTCGCCCAGCTTGGTCATGTCCACCGCCGCACGCAGCGCACGCCCCACCAGACGGGAGATCTCGGTGCCGCGCGCATCTGGCTTGCCCTTCTTCGACTCGCGCTCCTTGCGCGTCACCGTTGAAGACGGCAACATCGCGTATTCGGCCGTCACCCACCCTTTGCCCTGGTCACGCAGAAAAGGCGGAACCTTCTCTTCCACGCAAGCCGTGCACAGCACCCAGGTGTTGCCCCATTTGATGAGCACCGAACCTGCGGCATGGTGCGTGAAGTTACGGATGATTTCGACCGGACGAAGCTGATTGGCGGATTTCATGTTCAGGCCTTTTTGTTCTTGAAGATCAGAATCAAGGCGAAGATCGCCCACACCACGAAGACGCCCACGCTGAACAGCCAGACGCCAAACCAGTTGGCGGGATTCGAAAGCACCAGCGTCATCGCTATGGCGACCCATACGCCCATCACCGGCTCATGGAAAAGCTGCTTGTAGCCGAAAGCCGTGGCAGCCGCCGTCTTGTTCTCGGGATCCACCGTGCGCAGCAGCAGCAGGCCTGTGGCCGTGACGCCCGTAGCCTGCCCGAATTCCGTGATCGAACGTTCAAACCAGGCGTCCTTGAAGATGCGCGGTCCGATGAAGAACACCGCCAACATCGTCCACACGAGACCGGATGCGACAAGGATGACCAAGGGCTGCCAGTTCTGCGCCACAACGGAGATCTGAATCGTCGCCACGGCAGACAGCGACAGGAAATCGAGCGCCGTGCCGGCGATGCGCTGCATCTGATGGCGATCGATGAAGAGGCGCAGCCGCAGATGATGGGCAATGGCCTGCAGGACGACACCACCCAGCATGCAAAGCGGGAAAAGCGGGAACCCCTTGAACAGACGCGTCTTGGCGCTCGGGAACAGGGCCACCTCAGTCCCTTGAAGCCCCTTGAGCACCAGAAAGCCGATCAGTACCGAAAGGCCGACCATAGCCAGATGCCAGGCAAGAGAGTCAACGCTGTCGGAACAGACGGTCTGCCTTCCGGCCTCAGGACGATCCTTCTCCGGATAGACGCCGATGCGCTCATGGAACGTGCGTTCGGAGAACGGACGCACACTAGAGACATGCCCCCGCTTGTAGGCGAAGTTGATGAAGAACATGCCCAGGATGATGCCCATGATCATGCCGGCCGTGGCCACGGTATAACCCAGCGCCAGTCCATCTTGCCAACCATAGGCGCTGAATACGCCCTGCATGCCGCCCACCGTGCCATGCCCTCCTTCGAAACCAAGCTCAAGCAGGTTTCCGAATGCTGGCGGCAACCCGAAGGATTTGGCCAGCACAAACCCCGCCAGCCCAATGCCGAGCACGAGCTGTCCCCAGGCCACGATCTGGCCAAAGCACAACTGGGAGAACGCACCACCGATCACGTCCTTGACTTTGGGCGTCACCTTACCCAGGAAGAGCGTCGCGAAGATCACATTGATGAAGAATCCCGGCAACTGACGCAGTACCCCTGCCACATTCTGCGACTCCTGCGCGAATTCAGCGGAGGCGAACTTGGCGATAAGAGAGAAGCCCAACAGGCCAATCAGGCCACCAATCACAGCGCCGGGCAGATACAGTTGCTGAAGAAGCGGGACACGAAGACGAATCGCCTTGCCAAGGACGAGCAGAACTGAAAGCGTGCAAAAAGCGATGATTGCTGTGGTCATTCGGGTCCCTTTTGGTGGGACTGGCGGGGATCGAACCCGCAACCTACGGTTTAGGAAACCGTCGCTCTGTCCAGTTGAGCTACAGTCCCGAGTGAAAACAGGTCATTTATTGTAGCAAAACCTCTCTCAATGTCAAGCCAAAGGAATTTGCGAAAAAAGGTAATTTAGTGGCGCAGAGGACAGCCCTCCAGACACCAGCAACAGAAAGGGAGCCCTCGATTGGGACCGTGGCGCTTTTACTGCGCAACTAGATCGTAGACGCGCACGTAGTCGACCACGAAGTCATCTCCCTTCCGTGACGTCGCGTACGATTCAGAGGTAGCCTTCCCGCTGCCATAGGTCGAATCAACGGCGTCGGGCTGGCGGTACCCCTTGGCTTCTGTGGTAATCAGAATGAACTCGGGCACGTGTGAAACGGCCTCCCCAGGACCAGTTCCCACCTTGAATCCACGCTGCCGGCCATCCAGATAGAGCGTATAACCATCCGGCTCCCAAAGCATGCCGAAAGTATGGAATTCCGTCTTGTCAACCCGCTCAACGCATTTCCCGTTCTCGCCCATCGGACGACGAGATGACGCGAAACTGCGATATTCGGCGCCATAGCCATTGTAGTGGAACCACGCGGGTATCACTTCCCCGGGTGCGAAGGACTCCATGATGTCATGCTCAATGCCGGAATAGGCCGGATCCGTCGTTGCCCCATGTGCCTCCGCCTGCATCCAGAAAGCCGACCACCAGCCAGGAAGCTGCTGCAGCCGACACCGGCATTCAAAGTATCCATACCTCTTGAGGTATCTGGCCTTGTCGCGTTTCGGGAACGGCCAAATGCCTTTGCGCAGTTGCGGAATGTCCCAGAGCAGAGTGGAGGTCTGCAGCTGCGGACTCTTCAGCTGCCCATCCTTCTCAATGAGCTTAAGCCGCACAACGCCATTGCTGACCTCGACGGCATTATCCTCCGGTGCTGCGAACCAGACGGCACGGCGCCCCCAGAAATTCGTGCGATAACACCATTTTGTCGAATCCAGCGCCGTTCCATTGAACTCGTCATGCCAGACAAGCTTCAGCTGCTTGCCCCTGGGCAAGAGTGAGGGCGCCTCCCCATCGACTACATTGACGGAACGACAATCCTGTGCGCCAGGCAACACACTGCCGCACAACGCCATGATGATAAGAGACAAAATCAGTTTCATTCGAAGGATTATGCCATTTCCATTCGGCAAAGTCAACTATATAAACCACCATAACGATAAAGTGGAAGTGTTTCAAAGACGTTCCGGACACCCAAGCGACGGCCCTCTGCAAAAAAGACATCCCGCTGACCTGCGCCTCCACCCAAAGGACAAGCTGTCACCCTAGAACAACGGTCTGAAAGGCAGTGTGATCCATATGCGGCACTTCTACTTCGGCACGCGCCAGGCCGTCACCCACCTCACCGGCGTCACCTTCGGCACAGGCGCCGTACAGCGGCATTTGTCACTTGTCACCCCCTCCCCCGTAGGGGGAGAAGGGGTGAACAATGGCGGAGCCATTCAAATGACAAATGCGCCGTCCGCCGCCGAAGCCGTCCCGCCCCCCCCAGATCGAGGACTATGGACCCGATTCCGTCGAGGCCGAGATCCTGGCGACAGAGGCACTGTCATGAGCTGGCGCAGCGAACGCTTCAACGACGCCATGCCGTCGCTCGACCGAATGCTCAAGGACGTGGACGCCACCAAGGCTCCGATTCTCTTCGACAATGGGACTGGCGCGACACGCATTGTCGCCGCCTGCGACCGGTCGCCTGAGGACGAGGAAAAGAATGAGCGAGAATATCTTTCGACCTACAACCGGAGGATCGCCGCCGCACGGATGCGCCTTGTCCGGCGCGGACTCGGCTACACGGTGCCCACGCTGATGTGCATCATCCGCAACGGCAGACGCTACGGCGACTCCGTGCGGGAGATCGCAACCTGCCGCCAAATCGGCTACGGGGCCGCGAAAAAACTCTATTTTGAACATCGCAAAAAAATTGAAGAAAGTTATTTCGGCCAATAAAATCAAGGGTCTCATGCATGCCGCCCAGGCGAAAGAAGGCGTTTTCAGGTTACTGAAGCGCACATGGATATATAGGGGGCACGAGTGATGGTTCACTCGCCCCGAGAAACAAGAACGGCCGAGGGGCGGCACCGTCGAAAGACAGGCGCCGCCCCCGGCATCTACCGAAAGGACAGAATGAGAATGACGAAGAT
>JAKSOW010000090.1 GCA_024405395.1 Kiritimatiellia bacterium
CGCGTCATCACCGAGAACTCCCTCACGACCGTCGAGGAAGTGACCAACTTCACCAAGGCTGGTGGCGGCTGTGGGCAATGCAAGGGCAAGATACAGAAGATCCTGGACGAGATCAACGGGGCGTTGTGATGAAGATCGGGTTTGATAACGAGAAATACCTGAGCGAACAGTCCGCGGAGATCCGCCGCCGCGCCGAGAAGTACGGCAAGCTCTATCTGGAGTTTGGTGGCAAGCTGATGAACGACTTCCACGCGGCGCGTTGCCTGCCCGGTTATGACCCGAACGTGAAGCTGCGGCTTCTGCAGTCGCTCAAGGATCAGGCGGAGATCATCCTCGCCATCTACGCGGGCGACATCGAGCACAAGAAGATCCGCGCGGACTTCGGCATCTCCTACGCCGACGACGCGATGAAGCTGATTGACGATCTCACGGCGCTCGGACTGCTGGTGCGCGGCGTGGTGATCACGCGCTTCGCGGGGCAGCCGGCCGCCGAGCAGTTCCGCACGCGCCTCGAGAACCGCGGCGTGGGCGTGTGGTACCACTATCCCACGCAGGGCTATCCCGCCGACGTGGAAACCATCGTCTCCGATCGCGGCTACGGCAAGAACGAATATGTGCCCACGGAACGGCCGATCGTGGTCGTCACCGCGCCGGGCCCGGGTTCGGGCAAGTTCGCCACCTGCCTCTCGCAAATCTACCACGAGAGCCGTCAGGGGCGCAAGGCCGGCTATTCGAAGTTCGAGAGCTTCCCCGTGTGGAACATGCCGCTCGAACACCCGCTGAATGTCGCCTACGAGGCCGCCACGATCGATCTGCGCGACTTCAACATGATCGACCCCTATCACCTCCAGGCCTACGGCCAGACGACGGTGAACTACAACCGCGACGTGGAGGCGTATCCGCTCCTGAAGGCCATTTGGACGCAGATGAGCGGCGACTGCCCCTACAAGAGCCCCACCGACATGGGCGTGAACCGCATCGGCTTCGGCATCGTGGACGACGGTGTGGTGTGCGAGGCCTCACGTCAGGAGGTCATTCGCCGCTATTTCCGCGTGGTCTGCGACTTCGCGAACGGCACGGGCGACAAGGCCTCGGTTGAGACGGCCGAGAAGCTCATGCGCAAGCTGGGTGTGAAGCCCGAAGACCGCGTGCCTGTGTTGGCCGCGCGCGCCGCCGCCGAGAAGGCTGCTGCCGCGGGTAAGGGCAAGGCCGGCGGTGAAATCGTCTCGGGCGCAGCGATTCGCCTGGCGGACGGGCGAATCGTGACGGGCCGGAACTCCGATGACCTCCACGCTGCTTCGGCGATGGTGCTCAATGCGGTGAAGACGCTGGCGGGCATTCCCGACCAGCTGCCGCTGATCGCGCCTGAGGTGATCAAGTCGATTTTCCACGTGAAGCATGACGTCCTCAAGGGCGCGTCCTACACCTCGCTCAACCTCGACGAGACGCTCATTTGCCTGGCGGTGTCGCGCACGGTGAATCCCGCGGCCGCGCTGGCGGCGGAGAAGCTCATCGAGCTGCGGGGCTGCGAGGTGCACCTCACGCACATCGCGCCGCCCGGCGATCTGGCGGGCCTGCGCCGCCTGGGGTGCCGCTGCACGAGCGATCCGCGTCATGCGACGACTGCGCTGTTCACGGCGGGTCAGTGAGAACTTTAATTCAAGGAGAAAACATGAAGACGATGATGATTGTTGGCGCAGTGGCGGCCCTGGCGGCCGGTTGCTGCAAGGAATGCTCCAAGTCCGCGGCGGCAACAGACAAGGCGCCGGCGGCCCCGACGGCGCGCAAGGCGGTCAAGGACATCCGTTTCGTCGAGATCGACCCCGGTCACTTCCATGCGGCGCTCGTCCTGAACCGCAACTACGAGGGCGTGCAGCGCGACGTCAAGGTGTTTGCGCCCAAGGGCCCGGACCTCGAGGCGCACGAGAAGCTCGTGAAGGCCTTCAACACGCGCGAGAAGGATCCCACCTCGTGGTATGAGGTCGTCTACACGGGCGCCGACTACCTCGCCAAGGCCATGGAGTCGGACTACAAGGATAGCTCCGTCGTCGTGCTCGCGGGCAAGAACAACCTCAAGGCCGACTACTATCTCGCCGCCGTCAAGGCCGGCTTCAACGTGCTTTCCGACAAGCCGATGGCCATTACGCCGGCTGCCTTCGCCAAGTTCGAAGAAGCCGCGAAGATCGCCGAGGAGAAGGGGCTCTACTTCGCCGACATCATGACCGAGCGCAACGAGATCACCACGATCCTGCAGCGTCATCTCGTCGCAGCCAAGGACCTCTACGGCGATCAGGAGACGGGCACGGTGGACGCTCCCGCCGTCACGAAGGTCTCGGTGCACCACTTCTGCAAGCTCGTCAACGGCAAGCCGCTGCAGCGTCCGGGCTGGTACTACGATACGGATCAGCAGGGTGAGGCGATCGTCGACGTCACGACGCACCTGACCGACCTCGTGCAGTGGGAGACTTTCCCGGGGCAAACGCTCCAGAAGTCGGACGTGAAGATGTGCAAAGCGCGCACGTGGCCCACGCCCATCACGGCGGCCGACTACGAGAAGTCCACGGGCCTCAAGACGTGGCCGGATTACCTCCGCAAGAGCGTGGACTCCGCGAACGTGCTGCAGTGCAAGGCCAACGGCGAGTTCACCTATGCGCTCAAGGGCGTGTACGCGAAGGTGTCGGTCGAATGGCACTTCATGCCGCCGGCCGGCACGGGCGACACGCACTATTCGCTGATGCGCGGCACGCAGGCCGAGATCGTCATCCGCCAGGGCAAGGAGGAGAACTACAAGCCGCGCGTGTACGTGCTGCCGCGCAAGGGCCAGAACAAGGAAGCTCTCGTCAAGGCCCTGGACGCCGCGGTCGCGTCGTTCAACAAGACCTATCCGGGCGTCTCCTACAAGCCCTATGGCGAAGGCTGGGTGATGGACGTGCCGCAGAAGTACGAAATCGGCCACGAGGCGCACTTCAGCCAGGTCATGAACATGTTCCTGGGGTGGATGAAGAAGGGCGAGCAGCCTGCCGACTACCTCCCGAACATGCTGGTGAAGTACTACACGCTCACCGAGGCCTGGAAGGCGAGCCGCTGAGCTTTTTTAGTTCCCCTGGCCAGGCTTTTGTGATATACTCTTGAGCAATTGAACTTTTTGAAAGGATAGACATGGAAACTGTTTCCGAGGTTTTGAACGACACAACGGCGAAGATCGCCAAGAGCTTTGATGCGCTGAAGGCCCAGTTTGCGGGCTTGCGCACGGGCAAGGCCTCCCCGGCGCTGGTGGACGGCATCAAGGTCGATTATTATGGCGCGCCTACACCCATCAAGAATCTGGGTACGATTTCCACGCCGGAGCCCCGCCAGATCAAGATCACGCCGTTTGACCCCACTGTGCTCGCCGAAATGAACAAGGCAATCCTCGCCGCGAATCTCGGCGTCACGCCGCAGACGGACGGCAAGGTGCTGCGCATCACGATCCCTGAGCTCAACGAAGAGCGTCGTAAAGAAATCGTGAAGCTCGCCAAGAAGCAGGCCGAGGACCAGAAGATCGCCATGCGCAATGTGCGCCGTGACTCCAATGACGCGCTCAAGAAGCTCGAAAAGGACAAGAAGATTTCCGAAGACGACCTCAAGCAGGGGCTCGACAAGATCCAGAAGGCGACCGATGACGGCATTGCCAAGATCGACGCCGAGCTCAAGGCCAAAGAGGCCGAGGTGATGGCCGTCTAAGCCATTCGCCAGTTTGTTTCGCTGACTTTACAAGAGGTGTTGAAGATGGCAGATGATGTTGAGATGACGCCGATTGGCGCCGATGAATTGCCGCCGAAGGCCACGCCGTTCGCCGCGCCCGCAGCTGCGGCTCCTGCTCCTGCTGCGGCTCCTACGCCCGCTGCGGCCCCCAAGACCGGAGCCACTGTGTCGACGATTCGTCTCAAGCCCGTCATTCGCAAGCCCGTCATCCGCAAGCCGATGGCGCCTGGCGCGTCCGCGCCGACTGCTCCTGCTGCCCCCGTCGCGCCTGTGGCGGCACCCGCGGCCACTTCGGCCGCTGCTCCTGCCGCAGCCAAGAAGCAGACTCAGTCGCTCAAGTCCGTGACGGGTCCGATTCCGGCGCAGGCGACGCTCCGCAAGACGGGCATCATCGCCGAGGGCATCCTCACGCCGGCCCAGCAGCAGGCCGCGAAGTCCAAGACGAGCCGCATTTCGCTTGAGAGCGCGATGGGCGTTGCGCCTACCACGACTTCCAAGAGCCCTGCTCCGCTGAAGACCATCCGTCTGCGTCGTCCAACTGATCTCAACAAGCCGCCGGCTCCGTCGCCGTTTGCCGCTCCGACGCCTGCGCCTACGATTGATACGCAGGCGGAGACCGTGGTCAAGCCCCTGGAGCCGATTGCTGACGCCCCTGCCGCGCCGGCTGCCCCGGCTGAGCCTGCTCCCGTTGTGGGCGATGCGGGCGTCACGCAGAAGAAGACGCTGAAGCTCCAGCGTCCTGGCGGTGGCCTGAAGCGCCCGTCCTTGGGTGTGTCGTCGGCCCCGACAGATGGGGACGGCCTGGTGGACATGACGCCGACGGAAGTCTCTGACATTCCCGATATTGCGCCGATGGACATGGGTGCGTTCCCGTCGGAGGCTCCAGCCTCCAGCTCGGCTGACGTTCCTGGCTGGTTGATGGCGATCACGATGGTCACGTCGATCGCGGCGTTGCTTGTCCTGGGTGCGGTGTTCTACTTCCTCTTCACGGAAGGTTGTGCGCCTGTCGCCGGTGACAACTACACGGCCTTCATTGCGATGTAAGGAAGGCGCAATGCGCCGTTTTCTGGCCTTAGCAAGAACCGCGGCCGTTGAGTCGCTCGCAGAACCGCTTACCGCGGTTCTGTTTCTTTCGGGTCTTGCCACCGTGCATCTGGCGCCGGTCTTCCATTATCATCAGTTCGGGGAGGCGGGGCGCTTGGCGCGCGAATGCGGTTTTTCGGCTCTGCTGGTGTTCGGGCTCATCTTCGCGACGGCCGCGGCTCTACACACGATAGGCCGTGAACTGGAAAGCGGAACCGCGGCGGCGACGTTGGCGTTGGCGGTGCCGCGGTCGCTGTTTTTCGTCGCCAAGGTCACGGGCGTGTTGGCGGCTCTTTCGCTCTTTGCGGCGGCGGTGGCTTGCGCCACGGCGCTCTCGCAGGGAAATTCCGCCATTGCCAGTCTGCTGCAGTCGGAACACGGCGAGGGTACGCAGTCTTGGGGGCCTGGCCTAGCCTGTGGCGTTGGCTTCACGTTGGTTGCCTTTGCCCTGGCGGCGGCGGCCAATCGCTTTTGGCGGATGCGATTCTGCCTGAGCGCTTGTCTGCTGCTGGCGCTGGGACAGCCGTTTGCCCTGTTGTTGGCCTGGGTGACCGGAATCGGTCTGCCCGCCTCGTTCGTCGGGTTTGGGCCGCTGTTTGCCCGCCTGTTGCCGCCTTTTGTCGTGCTGCTGGTGGGGTGTTCCGTGTTTGTCGCGCTAGCTGGCGCGCTGGCGACGCGTCTCAAGGGCGCCCCGGCCACGGCGATTGTGGCTCTTGCGATTGTGGCGTCATTTGTGCGGCCCATTCGTTTCCTGCTGCCGGACATCAATCACTTCTGGCTGGTCGATCGTTTGGCCGGTGGTGCCGTCCTGCCTTGGTCTGAAGCCTGTCCTGCGTTTGGTGCCGGTCTGCTGCTCATCATACTGTGGCTGTTGACGGGCGCCTTGCTGCTTTCCCGGAGGGAAATCTCGTGAACGACAACATCATCGAAATCACCGGTCTCGTGAAGACCTTCCGCGACTTCTGGTTCCGTCCGCTGGCGGCCGCGCTCAAGGGCATTGATCTCCAGGTGGCGAAGGGGGACGTGTTTGGTCTGCTGGGACCAAATGGTTCGGGCAAGTCCACGACAATCAAGATCGTTCTTGGCCTGCTGAAGCCCACGGCGGGCAAGGTGAGTCTCTTTGGTCTGCCGCCGCGTGACCGGCGTGCTCGTGCTCGGCTCGGCTATCTACCGGAGCTTTCCTATCTGCATCCGTTTCTCACTGCCCGCGAGACGGTGCGTTACTATGCGGGACTTTCGGGCCTTGACCGTCGTACGGCGCATGTGCGCACGGATCAGCTGTTGGAGCAGATGGGGCTTGCGGCAAACTCCAACCGCGCCGTGGGCGGCTTCTCCAAGGGCATGGCCCGCAAGGTGGCTTTTGCGGCGGCGCTGGTGGCCAAGCCGGAACTGCTGGTGCTGGACGAACCCACGTCGGGCCTTGATCCCCTCGCCACAAGGGATGTGAAGGAATTGATCCGCAGTTTGGCGGCAGACGGCATGACCGTACTCGTCACCTCGCATCAGCTTTTCGACATGCAGGATGTCTGCTCGCGGGTCACGATTCTGTCGCAGGGGCAGGTCGTCGGGGGCGGAACGGTTGCGGACATCGTCGCCAAGAGCGCCGATCCGCGTCATGCGCTTGAGGATTATTTTGCCGCGTCGGTCCAGGCCTAACTTATGCGTCATTCGTTCCATCTAGCCTTGTGTGCCCTTGTTCGTGGTCGCGTGTTGGCGTTGTTGCTGGCGGCAGTGGCGCTGGTGCATTGGCTGTTGCCCGACTTTGTCCGTTCGGACGGCACGGCGGCGGGCGCGCTGGAAATGTGGGTGCGCGCCGTGCCTGGCGTCGTGGACGTGATCGTGCTGCTGGTGGTGCTGGTGGTCGCGTGCGGACTCTTTGCGCGCGAACGCGAGGAGAAGCGCTTGGCGCTGACGCTTGTGCGCCCCGCCCATGCGCTTGGCGTCGCCTACGGCAAGTGGTTGGCGCTGATTGCCGTGGCCGCCGTCGTGCTGCTGTGCTCGTCAGCCTTGACGCTCCTTTTCCCGCCAGCCTCGGCAGTGTCGGGACTGCCGCCCTGTCGCCACCACTATGAGCCGAAAATGCCGCCTGCGGCAGACGTGGCGGGCCACTTGCTGGAGAGTTATCTGGCCGACCCCAAGACGCCCGAGGCCGTCAAGAAGGCTTCGCGCAGCGCCGTGCTCACGTTGCTGACCACCAAGGAAATCGATCGCTACGACGTCGTCAAGCCAGGTGCCACGATGATGTGGCCCTATGGTCTGGAGGCGTTGCAGGAAAAGATCACTGCTGGGGAGCCGTTGGCCCTGGGCGTACGGTTCTCCACCCAGTTTGAGATGCGCGCACCCGTCGCAGGCAAGCTGCGGCTGGGACCCTATACGGCCGTCGTCTCGAACACGACGCAGTCCGTCCTGGAGATTCCGCTGAAGAAGGCGGATGCCATTTCCCCGGAGAAGGACAGTCAACTTGATCTGGTGTTCGACAACACCGGCAAGACGGCGGTGATGGTTCGTCCGCGGCGTGATCTGGTGGTGTTGGCGCGGGCCGATTCCTTTGCGTGGAACCTGCTGCGGGCGCAGTTGGAGGTATTGGCGTTGGCGGCGCTTCTCTCGGCCTACGGGCTGTTCCTGTCGGCCTCGTTGTCGCGTCCGGTGGCGGTGTTCACGGCGCTGGTCACATTCCTCATTGTGCTTATGGTCCCCAGTGTGGTGGCGCAGTTCCCAGATGAATTCAACGCTGAATTCGCCGACCGCATTGGATTGGCGCTCTCGCGCGCGGTGTCGACCGTGACGTCTTCGGTTTCCGCGCCATCGCCCGTTGCGGACCTGGCTACGGGCAAAGCCATAGAATGGCCCGAGTTGGGGCGGCTTCTCTTGGGCAATGTCTTCGTATTTCCGTTCGTCTTGCTGTCTTTGGCCGCCTTCGTGGCGCGCCGCAAGGCCTTGCCCGACATGGACTGAATGTTCCTGGCAGAGCGTTCTGTGGAGGCTTCAAATTGACAGGGGACACTTTGTTGGGGTATAATCTGGATATGAGCTACTGTGGCAGAAGAGAGTTTTTGATGGAGATGACAGGCGCATGCCTGTTGGGCGGATGTTCATCCCCCAAGGCGCGAAAACCCTTGTTGGCGAAAGGCAATTGGGAGCCTTCCGTGTGGGCGGAGCTGAATACGCTCATTGCCCGCAATCGCGGCAACCCCGATGCGTATGCCGTCTTCGACTTCGACAACACCACGGCCATCGGCGACATCTCGAACGTGTGCCAATGGCGTATGCTTGAGATATTGGCGTTCAAGGCTGATTTTTCTGTTGCGCTCAAGAGCGGTATCCCCGCAGGCTACCATTCGCGCGTGGACGCAATGGCCAAACTTCTGCCGAGCCTCAGATCCCTGAATGAGTCCGTGCGTGTGGAGACGGACGCGTGGCGAGCGTTGGCCACGGGCTACTGGACCCTCTACCGCGATCTTCTGAACGAATGTGGCACGGAGGTTGGCTACCCTTGGATTGGCCATCTCTTCGCGGGCTATACGTCCATGGAGTACCAGGCCTTCGCCAAGTCCGCCGCGCAGCAGATGTTGTCACGGAGGTCTGGACTCTGGCAGGTGCCCTATGTGCCCGATCGTTTTCCGCGCGGTTTCGCGTTGACGACCGAGGCTCGTGATCTTTTCCGTGCCTTGCGCGAGGCCGGCATTCGACCCTACATCGTAAGTGCCTCAAACCGTGAGCTTGTGCTGGGGATGCTCGATCCCATCTTCGGACTCGAGGTGGCGCCCGACTGCGCTTTTGGCTATCGGTTGCGGCAGGATGCCGCTGGCCGTTATCTGCCCAGTTACGACGAATCCTGGACCCGGCCCCAGGCGCACGGCAAGGTGACGATTATCCGCACGCAGATCGCGCCGCGGCATCATGGCGCCGAGCCTGTGCTCACGGCTGGCGATTCGATGGGTGACTACAACATGTTCACGGAGTTCCCCAAGCTCCAGGCCGCACTCATCTACAACAGAAACCCGAACAGGGGACCGTTGGCCGATTTGATCCGCGGCGCGCCCGGCGATTGCCCCAAAATCCTTGTGCAGGGCCGTGACGCCGCTTCTGGCTGCCTGATACCTTCGCATCGTTCGCAGGAGCTGTCATGAAGACGAAGCTGAAGTTTTTTGCATTTGCGGCGTTGGCGGCGGCCTGCAGTGTTCGCGCCATGACCTACGGCGAATTCACGGCGGCGATTGAGGCGGCGCCCGACGGCGGCACGGTGTATCTGGAGAATGACGTCGAATACACCGCCATGTTGCCGTCCGTGGCCAAACGCGTGACGCTCGCGAGTCCGGAAGGGCAGACCAACGTGCTCAGGCGCGCGGCGTCCTACACGAGCCGTCTGCTCTCTGTCGAAGATGCTGCGGCCGACATCACGCTGCGAGACATCGTCATCGACGGCAACAAGGAGGCGGGGGCTTGTTCTGTCCGTGTATTCTCGGTGACGAACGGCGTGCTGACGCTGGAATCCGGCGCGACGATCCGCAACTACAACTTTGGCAGAACCGTTGGCGGCATTGGGGTGATCCGCGATGGTACGCTGAACATGCGCGAGGGAGCCACCATCTGCGACTGCGACTATGCGCCGTATGCCATGCTGATGATCGGTGTGCGCGAAAAGGGACTTGTGCGCGATGGCCATTTCGTGATGACGGGCGGACGCATCACGCGTTGTGCCGGTCATTACACTACCGCTACCCCTGTGGCCGACTTTGACGGCGTCGTCTATCTCTACAGTCAGAATCCTGAAGAGGGCAGCGGTTTGTTGCCGGCTGCCGTCTTTGACATGAGCGGGGGTGAGATCACCGGCAATACGTCTGAGAATGCCTGTGCGGGCGTCTGTGTGGTTTGCGGCACCTGGAACCTTTCGGGTACTGCGCGCATCATCGGCAATAAGGGCGGCATGGTCGATGACATCCATAACACGCGAGGCAAGATTCTTGTGGAATATGGCTATGCCGGACGGGCCACATTCTACTCTGGCAGTACCACGGAGCCGACTTATCAGGGAAAGGTGTCGGCGGCTAAGCTCATGCCGGCGGTGGTCATGGCGCACTTCAAGGGCGGCGAGAACATCTCCAACCAGCATTGGCCGAAGTGGGTGCTCTGCAGCGACTACAGTGGTGCCTATTCCACATTCTACTGGGAACCGCTTCTGGCGATGGTAAACGAACAGTCCTGCATTTCCCTTGATCATGTTCGTGACCGTCTGCGCGAAAGCGCTGGTTCCCATTGTGACATCTGCTTCGCGCGTAGTTTCACCAACGCTTACAGTAGCGCGATGCTGACGATCCCTGCCGACTCATCCTGCTCTGTTCGGGGGTGGCCAGGCGAAAGCATCTCGTGGCATCGTGGTAACAATGCCAGCAGTTATTTTGCGCTTTTGCAGACCAATGCGGCGATTCGTGTCGAGAATCTGATCCTGGACGGCGATGGTGATGTGATGATGGGTTCCAACAAGTCCATGTTCAACATGTATGAGTATGGTTGTGCTGTGACGTTGGGGCAGGGTGCGGTGATCACCAATGTGGATCAGGCAACAGGTGTCGTCATTGCCGGAATGGGCAGCAAGGGCCAGCATCTCACGATTGAGGAAGGTGCCGTCATCACCGACTGCGCCGTGCAGGAGGCGGCTGGCTATGGTGCCTTGATTCGAGTGGGTACCGGGACTGAACTGGATCCGCCGCCGCGGCTGGACATGACAGGCGGGGTCATCACAAATTGCCGTAGCGGCTGCACGAGTGCGTCCACAGGCGGCTATGGCGGCATGCTTTATGTGCAGAAGGGCGTCTTCAACATGTCGGGCGGCGTGATTGCCGGCAATACCTGTGGCGACGCCACATCGGGGTCCTGCGCGGGTGTGCAGGTCTATCAGGGGGAAACCTACCTGTCGGGCACGGCCCGAATCGAGAACAATTTCGGCAAGAATCCGGACCTTTTCCGCAGCGGAACCGCCAAAGTGACGATTACGGGCGATTTCCGTGGATCGGTGGGGCTCTCCAGCGGTAATCAGGCAGAAGGACAGGAAACGATCGTGAAGATCGATCCGGGCGCTACGGGCGCCTGGTGTCTGCATCCTGCCGCCAATGGCGTCGCCTCGGGGCTGGTGGGCACGCCCAGTGCAGACGGTACCAAAGTGAAATGGAAGGCGGCGATTGGCGCAGTCGATGGTGCGTCTGTGGCGACCCTGGACGATGCACGTGCGCTTTGGCCAGCCGAACAGACCTCGGAGATTCCGTCCCATCCGCATCTCTTTTCAGGTGAGACCAAGGCTCTGGACTGTGCCTGGAATCTTGACTTCGACGCCGAGGCCCTCAAAGCCGCCTACGTGGAGCCGATTGTCCTAGCGCAGGCTGAGGATGGCGCCTTCACGGGAACGTGGTCGTTTGTGACGCCTGCCGTGAGCCATGCGCGCTGGGCGGTGCGTTCTACGTACGGCGCCGCCGGCATCACGGCGTGGCGGCTCGAACTTCTTCGCCGCGGAACCCAGGTCTTCTTCCGCTGACTGGTTGCCCCCTGTGCGGTAGGATCCTTTAACTCTTTAACCTATAAACTTATCTCCCATGACGCGCCGAACCTTCTTCAAACTGTCATCGCTGGCTTCGGCCGCCGCCGTGGCGGCACCGGCAACTGCAGTTGCGCCCGCGCTCAAGCTGGGCATCATTTCCGACATCCACGTGGATGACGCCCAGGACAAAGACGCCCTTTATTTCCGACAGGCTCTGGAGCTTTTCCGCGACGCGCACGTGGACGGCGTCATCCTGTCCGGCGATATGGCCAATCTGGGACGCGTGGAGCAACTGCAGTGTGTGGCCGATGTTTGGTACAGCGTCTTCCTGGACGACAAACTGCCGGATGGTTCGCACGTCGAGAAGCTGTTCGTCTATGGCAACCATGATGCGGCCAAAGTCGCCAATTTCGAGGAGAAGGCCAAGAAGCTGCATGGCGAGGATTGGCAGAGGCACATGATCTCGCTTAATCTGGCCGCCGCCTGGAAACAGTGTTTCCACGAAGAATGGGCGCCCATCTACGCAAAGACGGTGAAGGGGTATGTCTTCATTGGCTGCCACTGGGGAAATGAGGGCAAGCTGGATGCCTATCTGACGGAAAATGCAGACAAATTTGGTCTGCGCGGCGCCAAGCCGTTCTTCTACGCCCAGCATCCGCACCCCAAAGACACCGTCAACAGCGCACATGGCGCCTTTTCATGGGGGCATGACAACGGAAAGTCCACGGCGGCACTTGCGAAGTTCCCCAATGCTGTGGCGTTTTCGGGGCATTCGCACTATCCGCTCACGAACGACACCACAATCTGGCAGGGGGCGTTTACGAGCGTGGGCGCGTCATCGACGAGTTACGCGGGGTTCCTCAACGGGCGTGACGACGGCGAATGGGCGGGTGTTAAGCCAGAACCCGTTCCCGTGGCGCCGCGGCTCGATATCGACTGCCGGCAGTGTCTGGTGCTGTCGGTCTTCGCCGACCGCATGGTCTTCGCGCGGCATGACCTCGTGCAGAAGGCCTCGCTGGGGCCCGATTGGATCTGCCCGTTGCCCGCGTGCGTGGATACGGCCTCGCGTCCGTATGCCTTCGCCGTCAGCGAAGCGCGCGCCAAGGTTCCCCAGTTCGCTCCTGGCGTCAAAGTGATGACCGAGAAGCGCAAGGGGAAGAACCGCATGGGCAAGGAAGGCGAGATCCTGGCAGTCAAAATCCCAGCCGCCCGTTCGACAGGTCCCACGGGGCGTCTCATCGAATATGAGGTGACGGTCGAGAACCTGATGTGGGGTTTCACACGCATCCACACCCAGAAGCGGATGATGGCGAAAGGGCATGTGTATGCGGACGAGACCGTGATCAAGGAAGACGAATGCCTGTTCCTCATGGAGGAACTGCCGCGCCGTACGCCCATTCGCTTCAAGGTGACGCCGCTCAACTGTTTCGGCCAGGGAGGAAATCCCGTTTATTCCGCAGAGATGACCTTGACTTGAGGAGCTGAGCATGAATCACGTTTCCCGTTCTGTACGGACCTGGCTGGCGCTGTTTGCCGTGACATCTGCGGGCGGCGCCTTTGCTCTCAAGACGCCTGAGACGTCTTCGCTCTTCGTGGCGCATACGGATACCGTCTCGCAGGTGGTGTCCTACATCCTCAAGCCGGGCATCCTCGGCTACCATCATCACCAATCCGTGTACTTCACGTCGCGGTGCATGACCGATGATGGCCGTTTCCTTGTGTTCTCCGTCTCGCCGAACGAGTTCACCGAACCGCATCCAGGCCTCCGCCACAAGGCCATCATCGACTTTGAGAAGGACGTGGCCTATGTGCTGGCGGACACCCGTAACTGGTATACGCCCTGGGTGGACGTCGAACGCGACCAGATGTGGTACATCACGCGCGACGGAGTGCATCGGCGCGATCTGCTGGTCGACCCCAACAAGGATATCCTGGTGTGTCCTGCACCGCCCGAGATCCGCAGCTACGGCACCCATCTGACGCTTTCGCCCGATAGGCGGAAGATATTCCTCGACGCGCATAAGGAATCCGTCTACAAGCAGGGGGTCATCAATCTGGACACGGGCAAATGGGAGGAGTGGTCGCAGGCCCCATTCTGCTGCAACCACGGCCAGTTCAATCCGGTTGACCCCACGATGGGCATGTGCGCCTTCGAATACGCCTGGTTCCTCACGCCGGCCGAATTGCCGCCTGAACTGCAGGCGAATCCGCCGATGGACGCCAATCCGTATGTGACCCTGGTGCGCCGTCCCCGGGACTACATCTATCCGCGTCTGTGGCTGTTCCGCAACACGGGCGAGAAGTGGATGGTGCCCTCGCGCATCACCAATGGGGCGAGCCATGAGATATTCACCTGGGACGGCAAGGGGTTCTACTGGTGTTCGGGCGGCGTGGTGCATGCCGATCTCGCCACCGAACGGCAGACCCTGATCGTGCCGTGCCTGGCCGCCCATGCGACGATGACGGAGGACTACCGCTACCTGGTTTTCGACTCGATGTGGGGCCATTGGTGTCGGGGCGGCGGCTGGTCGGTGGCCTTCTGGAACCGGGCCGAGCACCGCGGCGTATGGCTCTACAACCGCAATCCGCCCATGGCCATCGACAAGGCGCATGAGTCGATTCTTCATCCCGATCCGCACCCGATGTTCGTGTGCAAGGACAAGTATATCGTCTGCACGGCGATCTTCCCTGCGGCAAGCGGCGTCACGAACGACAACTACATGGCGCTGAGCGTGACGCCCGTGGCGCAGCTCGTCGCCAAGACGCAGGCCAAGCTGACGCCGGTTGCGCCCAAGCATTTCGAGCTGCCCGACTGGCAACCCGGGAAGGCGGACGACACGCCCCTTGAGCTGGCGCTGGACACGCGCAAGGTGAGCGCGCATTTCCGGGATCTGGCGCGCCCCGCCATCAGTCCCCTGCGTTTGGCCTACACGACGTATGGCATTGAGGCGCAGGTGGGTGGGCTGTGGCAGCCCGTGCCTGTTGAGCCGCTACAGCCGCCCATGGAATACGGCTGGGGTGTCACGCTACGCTTTACGCCGCCCAAGGGCGCCACGGCGCTGCGTGGTGTCGTGGACGCGCCCGGACGCTTCGAAATGCGCGATTCGGAGCTCTGCGACAACCTTTTCAACCGCCGCAATCTTCATGACCTCTATCCGCCCAAGGCCGCGGCCTCCTATGCGCCGGGCGCCACGCCTTTGCCGGCGGCATCCTGTCAGGTGGGGGGCGCGGCCGGCAAACCCGTGAAGTTCGACTTCGACGTGCGCAATTTCGCGTGGAAGACTTGGTGGGGCAATGTTCGGTTGGAGCAGTACGATGCGGCGGGCCAGGCCTTGGGTGGCGTCCTCGACCTGCCGCTCGAACATGTCGAGATCAAGGCCGACAAGCGCCTCCAGTTCCGCGAAACGGGGCGTCTGGCCGCCACAGCTGCGGAAGTGCGCCTGTATCTGGAAGGCGTAGTGGATGGCGGCGGTGCGCCTCAGCTGGAGGTACAGTGCCTCAATCTGCGCCCGGCACAGGTGCTGACGAGCGCTTTCGAGCCCGAGTTGCCCCGAAATTGGCAGATTGTGCCGCCTGCGTCGGGGCGCATCAACTTCACGGAGTTGGACGACTGCCTGGCCAGCAACGCCACGGCGGCGGTGACGCGTTCAGGTGAAGGGCTGGTTGTGACGGCGGATGCCGCGGTGCGGACGCCTGGCACGGGTACGGTCAATTCACGATCGGGCTCCAATCCCCTGGCGCTTGACCTGCAGGGGCATACCTTGACGCTGGGCGGCAAGGGGCGGTTCGTCATTGGGGGGCTGAACGTTAAGCGGCCCGGTAGACTGGAACTGGTGGACGGCGTGCATCTGGCGC
Source organism: Kiritimatiellia bacterium (assembly GCA_024405395.1). GTDB lineage: Bacteria > Verrucomicrobiota > Kiritimatiellia > RFP12 > UBA1067 > RGIG6720. The sequence goes on from JAKSOW010000090.1 coordinate 15,215, forward strand.
TGGAGCACGGCAATACCCGCCTCAACGGCTCGGCCGCGAATGTGCTTGCCTGCAAACGGGCCGGCAGCCTGCAGTTCCTGGACACGAAGGGTGATCTGGACTGGACGCTGGATGCGTCCGGACTGGATCAGATCCGCGTGTGGCGGTCGGGCAAGACGAAGGACTTCACGACGAACGTCTGCTACTGGACGGGCCCCGTACGAACAGGCCCGCGGCAGCTTCCGCTCCTGCTTGGCGCCAACAGTTTCTCCTTCCGTGGCCCTGTTTCGGGGAGCGGTCTTCAGGCCTTCGGCGATCCTCGGCAAAAGGGCCACCTGGGGCTGTTCTCGCCGTCCAATTCGCTTGTGCGCGGCGTGGGCGTGCAGGACGCCTGTCTGCATCTGGCCTGTGAGGGCGCTCTGCCGGCCGAAGGGGGGGCGCTCACGCTGACCAATGCGTGTGTGGAGCTGATGGATGACGCCCTAGACTACCATTTGCCCGTATTGGAGGCGGTCGCGTCCGGCCCTCGGGCTGGCTT
>JAKSOW010000091.1 GCA_024405395.1 Kiritimatiellia bacterium
TTTTACAAAATCCGCTGTTGAGAAAGGCGGTTGCCGTGGGGCGGGTGACCCCGCACAGCTCGCCGAGCGTCGTCGCGTAGTGGCATTCCTTGAGGTCGGCGGGGAAGAGCGCCGCGCGGCTTTCCCAGACCATCTCCATCGCGTGGCGCTTGTCGGCGTTGGTGCGTCTGAGCCCGTGGACGGCGTTCGCCTTGAGGGCGGCCCTGAGCGCGTCGGCGCGGGAGGCGTTGACGACGACGGCGTCGACCTCGGTGGCGCCGTTGCGGCGCGCGGCGGCTTCGGCCAGGGGGCGGACGTAGTCGGGGGCGGCGAGATCCTGGACGGTGAAGCCGTCCGGAAGGATGTAGGTCGCGGGCTGAACCGCGGATTCTGGGGTGTTGGACATGGGTTTCCTTGGGTTTGTGTCGCCGGAAGGGAACGCGATGGGGAGACAAAACATTCCTGCCGGCAACGTGATTGACGTTGACGATTGGCGTTTGTCCCCTTGGCGCGTAAGTAATGGGTAGCACAATCTGGTGCCTTGAACCCGGCGTGGCCCAGGGAAGGGGATCGGCGGCCGGCCTCACCCCCGGAACGGTGACCCTCGGGGCGTTCCAACGCCGCGGATTATAGCAAAGAGCAGAAATCAATGGAAGAAGATTTTGGCAAAATTTATCTGCGGCGGTTTTGGTGAGATTGTAGTGCGAAAAGATTAGATTTGCGGGATGAGAAGCTATGGAAAATATTACGCAACAAAATCTCATTGTTCGTTTGGCGGCAGACCATCACGAAAGAATGTACATGGTTACATGACTGATTACTGAAAGTTTCTCGAGTCGATCGGCGTGCTGCTCAAGTGCCTTGATTAGGCTCTTATGGATGTGTTGGGGTCTGGGCAAAGTATTCCGCCAAATGGCGGAGTTGTGACTTTTGAGCATTTGGTGTATAATTATCAGGAAATACCGACTTCTCCCTTTTTCGTCAATTCCCGAAGTGGTTGATTCCGCAAAGGATGCAGATTATGACCAGAAAGAATGTTAGCAGGACTGCCATTGTCGCGCTGACGGCTTCATTTGCCGCGTGTGCCGCCGACTTCACCTATGTCGGAAACAAATCTTCAAGTTGGACAAGTCCATCGAGCTACAGCGAAAATGCGGTACCTTCGGCCAATGACACGGTGACGATCGCAAAAAACAGTGTGGGTGTGGTGACTGACGACAACTTCGCCTTCGTCGCCTCGCTGGGCAAGATCATCCTGCGGGAATTCGGCGAACTTCGCTTCGATGTGACCGGTGAGAGGGACTTCCCCGTGCCGGCGGCCTGCTACACGACGTCTTCCCGCACGGAAGGATCGAAAATCACGAAGAATGGCGTCGGCGTGCTCAATTTGAGCGGCGCAAAGGGCGAACAAAGCGCGTACCGCGCCGACCTAACCGTGAATGAGGGTGTCCTGAAGCTTTATGCGGGCGAGACGAGCGGCGCCGCCTACATTGACCTCAATAACCTGTCTGTTGCTTCAAACGCGACGTTGGTTCTGCCGCCCTACAAGGCCTGGACGCGCGTGCGCGGGAAGTTCATTACCGTCGCGGGAACGGTACACTGCCCCTTCGCGGGCACGCCATCCGATGCCACGCCTGACAAGGGGGGCGGCCCTCTGCTGCAGACACACGCCACAGAGGGCGAAATCAGCGGTCGGCTGACGGGCAACATGTACTACCGCGGCGGCGATTCGACGAGCCAATCGCTAGTCAGGCTGACCGGCACGAACAACACGGTCTATGCCGTAGAGGCCTACAGTGGGGCGACCTCCGGCATGACGGAAATCGGTTTCGCGACGTTTGGCGCCGCCAATGGCGTACCTTCCTCGCTTGGCATGAACACGACGATGTTCGTGGGGGCTGCGCCGAGTCGTTACCTCTACCTTGGCGACGGCGAGACGACCACCAAGTCCCTGAACTGGGGATCTACTTCGGTGAACTGCGAGCCGGCGACACTGGATGCTGGCGCACACGGGGGCCTTGTGTTCGAGGAACCGGGCGAGTGGATGTTCACGGCGTCGAGCCGCATGAACCACGATATCATCGTGACGGGATCGAATGCCGTCGAATGTTGCTGGAACGGCCGATTCGCAGAAGCGCGAACGGCTGGAGGAGAGGATCTTTCGACGTTTATAATCAAGCGCGGTACCGGCACTTGGCATTTCGGGCACAACATCCGCAAGCGAAACCAAGGGGTGATCGCGGTTGAGGACGGCACGTTGCGATTCGACACAATCCTTCCGGTGGGACAGTGCTGTTCGCTCGGTCTGTCCAGCCGTCTACGTGGACGGCAGAGCCTGGGAGAAGGCGACAACGTGGTGCCGTATGCGTTTCTCCTCGGTGGCGAAGCTGATTCTAACCCTGTCTTCGCGTATGCCGGCAGTGCGGCGGCAAGTTGCGATTCGCGGCCTTTGGGCGTCAAGGCCAATGCCACATTGGCGAACGAGACGGACTTCGACTTTTCCTTTACCAATGTCTTTGGCGTGGGCGAAGGCGCCAAGACGCTGACGCTCGCCGGCGAATCGGCGACGGCCGTCAATACGCTCACTACCGTAACGAATGCCTGTGGCACGCTCTCAATCGCCAAGGACGGCGCCGGAACCTGGACACTCGCGGGTGAGCAGGACGTGAACGGCGAGATTTCCGTTAAGAAGGGAACTCTGATCTTGGAGAAGGAGCCGCCGCACTACACCTGGTTCCGCGTCAATATCCTTCAGTCCTACATGTACTACGTGGCAAACCCCGCCAACCCGGAGTACGGCATTCTCGATTCCAGCAAACAAGGACGCAGCGCGACGTACGCGCGTTGCGTCAACGTGCAGGAATTTGCGCTGTACGACGTCACTGGGAGCCGCCTGAATCTCAATCTGACGACAGGCGCCAGCGCCGCCGCCGGTGTCTGGACGAGCGATCTCGCCGAAAACAGCGCGGCGCTGGTGAACGGAACGACGGATGGTGCCAGCAATGGTCGTGTCTTGGCGGAGATGTTCAACGACCGGGTCGTCAATACTTCGGGATGCGCGTTTACGGCGGCCAGTTTCGGCGCGTCGGCCTATATGGGGCAGGCCTATCCGCAGTGGGCGGTCTCGTTCGTGATGCGCCTCGGCGATGATGTAGCCGAACCCGTTTCGTTCGATTGGGCGAATTGCTTCACCTGGCCTCAGAACGGTCGAAACGCCTGGTACATTCCGTATGCGCTGACGATCGACGCCAGCGCGGATGGCACCCACTGGACAACGATCAACACGCGGTTCACGACGGACGACACGACGCAATGGAATGCGCAGTGTGACGCGATGCTGGCGCCGACGACGACGGTGGCGAATGCCTGGGTGTCGGACAATACGGCTGTCAGTACCACGACAGGGCAGCCGCGTCCGCTCTCCGCCGGCAAGGGCTTTGCGCTCAACGCGAAGACGCAGACGGGCGGCCATGCGTTTGAACGCGTGACGGGCTATGGCGTCGCGCCCGGTGCAACGCTGCAGGCGCGCACGACGGGTGCCGCCAAGATCTCCGTGCCGGCGCTCGCGATTGACCTGGCCGAAGTCCAGAATGCGTCGCTTGGCGCGGCGGTGGTCGACGGCTTCGACTTCGCCGCGACAGGTTCCCTGAAGCTCCTGAACGTGCCTTCGGACTGGAGCGGTCCCGCGCCGATCATTTTCCGGAATTGCACGGGCGTGGAAAATCTCGCCACTTGGACGGCGCAGGCCGAGAATCGTCCGCGCGGTAAGGTTACCGTCTCCGCCGATGGCCGCACAATCACCTATTTGCGGCCTGGCATGACGATCAGCTTCCGCTGAGGGGATTCCCGACATGAAAACGAAAACCCTTTTTGTCGCCCTCGCCATGCTGACGGCGGGGGCGGCCGCCGGAGCCTTGACGGTAGTGGAGAATCCGGATGGCACGTTTGCCCTGCGGCGCAATGGTCAGGCGGTGTTGCCACGAATCGCGCCCGTTGTGGGCGGCTTGAAGGATCTGGCTGGCGCGCGCCGGTCGACCGCAAAGACGGCGGACGGAGGCCTTGCCTGGAACGTCTGGTCTGAGGAGAAGGACGGCCGCTTCCGATTCGAAATTGTCCAGCGCCCCGACGGGGCGGTCGAGATCGCGATTCTCGGCTGCGGCGACGGGCAGACGAAGAGCCGTTACCGCGCAGTGGAGATGGATCTGCCGAAGAAGCTCTTCAACGGCAAGCCGTACCGAATGCTCGAGGGCAACGGACGCAAATACCAGCCCGCGCAGGGTGTGTTCGGCCCGAAGTTCGCGCGCTTCACGACGCGTTATTTCGTGTGCGACGGACTGGCCTTCGACTTCAACGCGCTCGGCCCCACGGAGTACATCGGGGCGATTTCGCACTGCTCGATTCGCGCCGAAGGATCTGTGCTGCGCGACCGAAAGAGCGGAGACATCAAGATGATCCACGCCTCCGGCTTCGCGAAGAGCCTTGGCGGCTGGGGTGGCGCCAAGCTGGTCATCCGCGAAGGGACCTTTGAGGATTACCCGAACCTACACTTCTTCCCCTCCTACCGCTATGCCCAGAGCTTCAACGTCGGGCGGCTTGTTTCGTTTGGCGCGCCGAAGGCCGGCAAGGACTATGCGGCGGACGACGGTCGCGGCTGGGTCGTGGGCGGTAGACCCGCCGTGAAGGTCGGCCGCGCGTCCGGCGCCTACTATTCGCATGCCGTTGGGCACGGCAGGGCCGTCTACCGTTTTGTGGGGTTGCCCAGTGGCTGGTACGTGGCGACGGCCCAGATCGGCAACTGGACCGGGGATGCGAATGCCTTTGATCTGGCGATCGGCGAGGCCAAGGTCGCAGCCGTTTCGGTGGCGGAGAAGAAGGCGCGGACGATATCCCGGGCCGTCCACGTCACGGACGGAAAGCTCGACTTCGCCTTCGACGGCGACTGGATCGTCTCGGCCGTCGGCTACACGCCGCTGCTCGGCGATCAGGAGGACTTCACCATCTCGCGTGGCTTCTGGTACACGACGGGCTATGAGCCTGCCTGGTCGTACCACAGCGCCTTTTACGGCCAGCCGATTCGTCCCGCGCTGCGCGATGAGGAGATCGACATGGCCGACCCCGTCGCGCTCACGGCCGCGCCGCGCCGCGATCCGCCGACGCCGGTCGAGCTGCCGGACGTCGATTCGCCGGCGCTCGCCTGGACGAAGGACACGCGCATGTGGGAGCTCCTGGGCAATGGGGCCGTCTTCGACGAGCTGGCGGACGATGCGTGGCGGCGCAAGTGCTTCAAGGAGCACTGCGACCGATACAAGTACAACGCGGTCATGTTCAACGGCATGCTCTCGCGCCACACCTATCCGGACGCGCGCATCGCCCGCGGCCAGGAGCTGATTGGGCGGTTTGCGCAGGACGCGCATGAGCTTGGCATGAAATGCGTCGACCACCTGGACCTTACGCTGCTCTGGAACAGCGAAGTCGGCTTTCGCCGCCTGATTGAGCGTCTGCCCGAGGTCATTGTGGACAAGCACAACAATCTGCCCTCCATGCAGCTGTGCATGAACAACCCCGAGATGAAGCGGAAGGTCTTTGCGTATCTGCGCCGGGATGTGGAGCTGGGCGTGGACGGATTTCAGCTGGACGAGGGCGAATTCTGGGAACACGGCTGCATGTGCCGACACTGCCGGGAGAAGTTCCGCGCGGAGACGGGCTGGCAGCTGCCGCTCGACGAAACAGATCCCTCCGTGGCGCGGTTGACGACGCCGCTGGCGAAGCGGTGGTACGAATGGAAGTGCAAGACGATCACCAACTGGTATGTGGAGCTGCGGCGATTCCTGAAGGACCTGAACCCGAATCTGCACCTGAGCATGTACACGACGCATTGGGGATTCGAGAGCTCGCACCCCGGCCGCGGAGCCTCGTCGAACCTTCTCGACCTCGGGCGCGCCATCAACTACTTCGGCACCGAGATCATGACGCGCAACGTCATGCAGTCCTCGCGCTCGCTGCTGCCGCACCGCAAGATGTTCAATGTTCTTACGCGCGCCTATGGCACGCCGATCTGGGGGTGGTACTACAGCTCGAACCAGTACTGCAACTACTTCGCCTGGGCCACGGCGAACATGTGCGGGCAATGCGCGCTCAAGTCGGACTGCCCGCCAGACGTGGACGTGCCCGATTTCGAGGCGTGGCATGCGGGGCCCCACAACATGAGGCGGCAGGGGGCAGAGGCGGTCGCCGAAGTGGCGGTGCTGTTCTCCGGGTATAGCCGCGACTGGAACGCGGGCGTCTGCTTTTCGCACGAGGCGCTGGGGCTCGCGCAGGAGCTCGAGCGCCTGCACGTGCCCTACGAGTTCATCCCCGACGTCTGCGTGACGGAACCCGCGCTCGCGAAATACAAGGTCCTCTTCGTCGGCGCGGCGGAATGCCTCGACGACGCCGAGATCGCGGCGATCAAGGCGTTCGCGCGGCGCGGCGGGCGCGTCTATGCGCGCCCCGACGCGGGCACGCGCGACGAAATCGGCGAGAAGCGGGAGCCGGCGGCATTCGCGGCCGGACTCGCCGACGCGCATTCGGGCTTTGCGACGATGCCGCCCGCCCTCGCCTTCCACGCCGAAGAGGCCATGATCGGCCGCGCATTTGCGTTCGACCCCGACACGGCGGCCGAGGCCGCGTTCAGCGCCTGGCTCGCGAACGCCTGCCGCGGCGCTTGCGTGTGGACGGTCGGCGATCTGCCTGACCGCGTCTTCACGACAATCTGGCGAGAGAAGACGGGTGCGACGGTCGTCCATTTCCTCAATGCGACGGGGCGCGACGTCAAGGTCGGCGAGAAGATGACGCCCAATGCCCCCCGGGTGCCGTTCCCCGCGCTGGCGAAGGACGTGGTCTTCACGCTGCCGCGCGGCAAGTCGGCGACGGCATACAGCCCTGATTTCGGCTTCGGCGGACGCACGCTCGCGGTGAAGGCCAACGCCGACGGTTCGGTGACGGTCACGCTGCCGAAGGAGTTCCTTAAGGCCTACACGCTTGTGCGCGTCGAGTGACGGCGCGAAGGGGAGAAGTACATGCGAAGAATTGTCTGGGTGGCGGCGGTTGCCGCGTCGTTGACGTCGGGCGCGTTTCAGGTGGCGGAACGGGAAGGCCGGCTGCGCATACTGGATGGCGAACGCGTTCTTGTGTCGGGCATTGCCGTGACGCGTGGCGAGGGTGCGGAGGGGGGTAGGCCTTTGCGTGCGCGCGCAGACCGGGACGGCGTCAAGGTCTGGAACGAATGGGACGAGACCCGGGACGGGCGCTATCGCCTTGAAGTCGCCGAACACGCCGACGGCCACATCGAGATCACGATGAGCGGCCAGGTGGATCCCTACGACAAGCTGCGTTCACGCCATCTGCACCTGGATGTGCCCCGAGGCGTGTTTGACGGCAAGCCCTTCCGCGCGCTTGCCGGCAACGGGCGCAAATGGGATGAGCGGCGTGGCACGCTGGACGCCACCGCCGCGCCCCAGCCCGTCTACCGCTGGCTTGCCGTGGACGGCTGCGTCTTCGACTTCAATCCCATCGGCGCCGGCGACTACTGCAGCTCCTATCAGGATGCCGCGATCAAGGGGGGATGTTCGGTCGCCGCGAAGAAGGGCGGCGGATTCGAGATCTGCGGCGGTTCGACCTGCGGGCGGTCCCACGGGGGCTTCACCGGCGCGAAGATCGTGATTCGGAAGGGGGCGTTCGAGGACTACGACACCTACCATTTCGTTCGGGCTTTCCGCTACTCGGACCATCTCAAGCCCTCCCGCGCACTCGCTTTCGGCGCGGAAAAGATGGGCGCGACCTATTCAGACGGCAACAGGACATGGCAGGCGGAGAAGGGCTCTGGCTGGGAGGAGCTGCCGGCCGCGGCCGCGGCCGAAAGATGCGCGCCGGCGGGCGTGCTCTACTCGGCGCTCGCGGGCACGGGCCGGGCGGCCTACCGCATCGGCGGTCTGGCGGACGGCTTCTACGTGGTGAGTTTCGCGGCGGGCAACTACGCGGGCGCCGAGAACGGATTCGACCTCGAAGTGCGGGCAGACGGCGGCGAGGCGTGGCGGATGCGCGGGCTGAAGACGGCACCGAAGACGGCTCGCCTTCTTTCGCGGGCGATGCACGTCACGGGCGGCGGACTGCGCGTCGTTCTCGATGGCCGGTGGCGCGTCTCGACGCTCGCGGTGCAGCCGGTCATGGGCGACGGCGAGGACTTCTCCGTTGCGCGCGGCTTCTGGGTCTCCGACGGCTATGAACCGTGCGCGCTCTTCCGCAACGCCGACTACGCCGCCAAGCCGGTCTTCCCGGTGGCGGACGAGACGATCGACCTGCCTGAACCCGGCGCGGAATGCATGGGCGCGCCCAGGCCGGCGCCGACGCCGGTTGAGCTGCCCGATCCCGGGGATGCGCGACTTGCCTGGCTCAAGACGGCACGCATCGGCCGCTGCCTCGCCAACAACGCCAGCATGGCCGAGCTTGACGATCCGGCGACGCTGAAGAAATGGTTCGACGACAACGTGGAGGGCCATGGCTTCAACGTGCTCTTCTTCTCGGGCATGCATTCGCGCCACACCTACACGGGAAATCTCGCGCGCGGCATCGAGGCGACGCGTCGCCAGGCCGCCGAGGCGCATCGCCGCGGGATGAAGTACATCGACCACCACGACGCCACGCTGATGTGGAACGTGATGGGCGGGTACCGCTGCCTGATGGAACGGCTGCCGGAGCTCATCCGCAGCAAGGCGGACGATCTGCCGAGCTACCAGTTCTGCCCGTGCAACGAAACCTTCAATCGAAAGTACTACGCCTATCTCCGCCAACTCGTCGAAGCGGGCGTGGACGGTTTCCAGATCGACGAAATCGGCTTCTGGAAGCACGGCTGCGTCTGCGCCGACTGCCGGCGGAAGTTTCATGCGGACACAGGCTGGTGGATTCCCGCCAACGAATGCGACCCTGCGTTCACCGACAAGCGCAACCCGCTCGCGCGTGTGTGGTTCGACTGGCGGCGGAAGGCGCTCACGAACTGGTTCGTCGGTCTGCGGAGGCAGCTGAAGGACATCAAGCCTGATCTTGTCGTGTGCATGTACACGACGCACTACGGCTTCATCATGAACGCCGTTGACGCTTCGGGGCATGCCGATCTCATCGACGCGGGACGAGCCGTCAATTTCTTCGGCACCGAGGTGATGACGCGCAACGTGATGCAGTGTGCCCGCTGTCTGCCCGTCTACCGCAAGATGTACCGGCTCCTCAGCCTTGCGTACGGGACGCCGCTTTGGGGATTCTACTACGGCAGCAGCGTGGAGGGCGCGTATTTCGCGGCGTGCCTCGGCAACATGAACGGTGAACTGGCGATGCCGCCGGAGGTTCCCCGGAGATACGGCGATCCCGACGCGGTGGCCTTCTGCGGTTCGCGCTACAACATGAATCGTGATGGGGCGGAAACGGCCGCGGAGGTGGCCGTGCTCTTCTCCTCCTACAGCCGCGACTGGAACGAGGGCGTTTCGAGCAATGCGGAGGCGCTGGGGCTTGCGCAGGAACTCGAGGCGATGCACGTGCCGCACGACATCGTCGGAGACGTGGGTCTCGAGAAGGGGATTTCAAAGTACAAGGTACTGTTCATCGGTGCCGCGCAGTGCCTGAGTGATCGCGAGATCGCCGCGCTGAAGGCGTTCGCGGACGGGGGCGGCCGTGTCTTCATGCGGCCCACGGCCGGTTCCCGCAATGCGGTCGGCGAGCCGCGTGCGGAAGGCGCGCTCGCCTATCCGCTGTCGCCGGCGGCCGGTGCGTTTTTCGCGAAGGAGCTCACGCCGCCGAACAAGAAGGTTTTCGCGTACGATGCCGCGAAGGCGCGGACGTTTCGCGCCGAGATCGCGCAGCTTGTCGCCGGCGCGGAGGTGTGGCGGGTGGATGCGCCCGAGAAGGTGTTCACGGCGCTTTGGCGGGAAAAGACGGGCGCTTGGGTCGCCCATTTCCTCAACGCGACGGGGTGCGACGACCTGAAAGTAGGCGAGACGTGCACGTTCGATCCGCCGCAGACGCCCTTCCCCGCGCTGGAGAGGGATGTGGTCTTCACGCTGCCGCGCGGCCGAAAGGCAACGGCGTACAGCCCTGATTTCGCGTTCGGCGGCCGTGCGCTCGCGGTGAAGCCCAACGCCGACGGCTCGGTGACGGTCACGCTGCCGAAGGAACTGCTGAAGGGCTATGCGCTTGTGCGGGTCGAGGAATGAAGAAGGAGCAGAGAAGATGAAGAACGTTCTGGCGGGTATTGTGGCAGGCGCGATGCTGGCGGTCGGTGCCGCAGGGGTGGCTGACTACGATCCGGCGATGGCCGTGGCAGGATCGATCGTCGATGCGGACGGCGTTCGCTGGATTGACGGCACGAAGCTGCCGCTGGAGGGCAAGGCCTTCGGCGACGTGGCGGACTACTACGACCGTCTGCCGGCGAACGTCACCACGAACGTCAATGCCGGCGTACGCAGCATGAAACACCATTCCGCGGGAATGTGTTTCCGGTTTCGCACGGATTCGCGGCGGCTCAAGTTCAAGTGGACACCCTACGACAAGAACTGGTGGTACATGGACCACATGCCGGCTTCCGGGATGAGCGGCATCGACGTCTACCGCCGCAACGCCGCCGAGGGGTGGCGCTACGTCAAGACGGGACGCATCCACAGCCCCGAAGGCGGGGTGCTGGAGATCGATTGGCGGCCGGGCGACGAGTGTCAGGTGAATCTGCCGCTCTACAACGGCATTCGCGCGTTTTCGCTCGGCATCGACTCGGCGGCCAAGGTGGAGGCTCCCGCCGCCCATCGTGGCGCGGCCAAGCCGGTTGTCTTCTACGGAACCTCCATTACGCATGGCGGCTGCGCGTCCCGTCCGGGAAATGCCTTTGTGTCCATCATCGGACGCGAGCTCGACGTGCCGGTCGTCAATCTCGGCTTCAGCGGTTCGGGCGTGATGGAGCTCGAGATGAGCGAGCATCTCGCCCGCATCGACGCGAGCTGCTATGTGCTGGATTGCCTTCCCAACATGTACACGCGCAGACACCCAGACCTTCGCAAGGGGCGTGAGCACCGCTTCGTCGAAGAGAACTATGAGCCCTTCATCCGCAATCTGCGCGCGAAGCGTCCCGAGGTTCCGATCGTGATGGCCGAGGGGCCGCATCCTGGCCATGTCGGCAGCGCCGACCGTGATCGGGTGATGAAGGGGGTCTACGACAAGCTGGTCAGCGAAGGCTGGAAGAAGCTTTTCTATCTGCCGAGCAAGGACATGCTGCCGGCCGATGGCGACGGCACGGTCGACGACGCGCACCCCAACGACTACGGCATGAAGCAGATGGCGAAGACCTACGGTGCGGCTGTACGGAAGGCTCTGGCGGCCGCACCTTCTCTGCAGGAGCGCATTGCGCGCGACCACAAGATCCGCGGGATGGACAACTGGTATGGCTGCCGGCGCACGGTTTTCGACTTCGAGGGTTACGAGGCGTGGGTGGTGGAGCCGAAGGAGGGCGTAAGGCCCGCGAAAGGGAATCCGTGGACGTGGACGATGCAGTGGGCCACGGCCTATGTGCCGCGCACCAGCGTGCCTCGGCTGGTGAACGACCTCGGCTGGCGTCACGCCACCATCATCACCTTCAAGGACAAGATGAACCAGCATGGGCTGGAGGTCTCGAAGCGGTTTCAGGATTATCTCGTCAACAGCCTCGGGTTCGCTCCGAAGGCCAATCTGATCGGCATGAGCTGGGGTGGGTTCTATTCGATCCGCTATGCTGTCGCCTACCCGGAGGCCGTCAACCGCGTCTATCTCGATTGTCCGCTCATGTGTTTCGGCAAGCCCTTCAATTATGGGCCGTGGGAAGCCGAACGTCCGGCTGGCGGGGATTGGAGCAAGCATCCCGGCATGCCCATCAATCTCACCGCCCAGCTGGCGGCGACGCGAATCCCGGTATTGCTGCTCTATGGCGGACAGGATTCGACGCTGCCGCCGCAGGAGCAGGCAGAGGCGTTCATCGACCGCTTCACCGCGGCCGGCGGCAATCTGCGCTTCACGAAGCGCCCGATGTACGGGCATCATCCGCACGGCGTAGAGGAGACCGAGAACACGATCATCGACTTCTTCTGCGGCAGCACGAAGGACGGTGCACTTGAGGCTGCCTTCGAGCGGCTGGCGGCCACCGTCCATGGCGGTGAGCGCACGGCGACCTTCCTGCATCGCGGCCGGCAGGAGGAACGCTCCTATCTCCGGAAGGTGGCCCCCTGTGCGGTCTGCGAATTCACGCTGCGCCCGTCGCCGGAATCCGAAATCCACGCGAAGCTCCTGATGCCTCCGCCCGAGAGGTGGAACGGGCGCTTCTGGGGAATCGGCAACACCGGTCTCGGTAACGGGATCTCTGACGGACAGATCCGCGAATATGCGATGCCGCGCTTCAATGAGGGCTCGGCCGTGTGTCTGGCGGACATGGGAACGGCAAACGGGCGCCACGGCGCGGAGGTGGTCAAGGACTTCGGCTGGCGTGCCGCGCACCTGATGACCGTGGAGGCAAAGAAACTGATCGCCGAATTCTATGGGCGTCCCGCGCGGTGGAGTTATTTCTTCGGGGTCTCGTCTGGTGGCGGACAGGGCCTTCATGAGGCGACGCGTTTCCCGGAGGACTACGACGGCATCGTCTCGTACGTGCCCGCGCATTACCGCACCTGGCTTGTTCGCCACGGGCGCGAGCTCAACCGCGGCCGCGAGCTTCCTGCGAATCGCCGGCCGTTCATGCACAAGGTGCTTTTCGGCGCGGGATCGGCCGATGAATACAGCATGGACGATGCCGCCTTCGAAAAGTTCATCGCCGCCATCAGGGGTGACGTCGACATCCCCGACGAAAACCTTTCGGCCTTTGCCGCACGGGGCGGCAAGCTGATCGTCGTGTCGGGCCTGTCGGACGTCTTGGTCGATCCGGCCACCGCCGAACGCTTGGCGGAGAAGGTCGTGGAGAAGGCGGGCGGCAAGACCGCCGCGGACAGATTCTTCCGTCTGTACCAGCTGCCGGGACGCGGGCATACGCAGGCCGCGGGGGTTGGCGGCGTCGAAGACATACCCGCCACGCAGGCGGTGGAGGCGTGGGTGGAAAAGGCGATGGCGCCCGGAGCGCTCTCGGGCGTGCTCAAGGGTGGCGGGGAAAAGCCGGTCAAGCCCTGGTGAGGCACGGGGAACGGCTGTCATGGTCCATCTTCTGGCATTACTGCTGCTTGCGGCGGCAGCCCACGCAGATCCTCCCGGTGTGCCAGGTTCTTCCGCGAACACCGGCGGCGGTTTTGCGGACACGAACGGCGTGGCGGTTATCCGTAATGCCGACGACCTTCAGGAAGCCATTTCCCGGCGGCGCGACTTCGCGCCCCTGGATGTGACCGGTCATGTGCATTTCACCCGTTCGCCACAGACGTGGGTGTTTGCGCTTGAGATGGACGGCCGACGTTTTTACGCGATCCGGCAAGGGGACGAGAGCGAGAAAAATGTGCATCTGTCCATTGGTGACCGCATTCGTCTGACCGGATACATTTCAGGCTACAAGCGTCTTACGGACGAGCTCGTGGTCAAGTGTCTTTCGCTCGAGGTCCTTGCGCATGATCCTGTGGGGGAGCCGCCCCTGGTCACTGGGCCGGAGATCGCCAGTCGGGAGAATGATCTCCGCCTCGTGCGGGCCGTGGGCGAGGTGGTCGATGCGTTCCGCGACCAGGAGAACAAGACGTGGTTCTACGTCTACATCCGGTCGAACGGGGCCCTGTTCATAGCGACCTATCTGTCTGACGGGCGCGACCCCGTGGTGCTTTCAAACCTCCTGGGGGCGCGGGTGCAGGTGGAGGGCTGCTGTGCGCCCCTGCGCCCGGGCCAGTGCGGTGCGCGACGCATGGTGTTGGTGGGCCCGGAGAAGATCCGCATACTTGAGCCGCCGCCGTTCTGGACGCCCGCGAAATTTCTTGGCATCATCGGCGTATTGGCCATCGCGCTTCTGGGATGCTTCTTCTGGAACCGCAGCATCAATCGGCGCGCCGAGAAGCGCGGCACGGAACTGGCGGCCGAGCGGATTGCGCACGCGATGTCGGAGATGAAGGTCTATGAGCGCACGCATCTGGCGGTTGAGCTCCACGATTCGCTGTCGCAGACGCTGTCGGGAATCGCGCTTCAGATAAATGCGGTGAAGAAGTGCGGACACACGGATCCGGCGCGCGCCGACCGGCATCTTGAGATCGCCTCGCGGACGCTTAAGTCGTGTCGGGACGAATTGCGCAACTGCCTGTGGGATCTGCGGAACGACACGCTGGACGACGGCGACATGAACGCAGCGATTCGCCGCACGCTGGAGCCGCATGTCGGCGACGCGGAGCTGGCGGTGCGCTTCAATATTCCGCGTGAACGCTTCACCGACAGCGCCTGCCATGCGATTCTCAAAATCGTCCGCGAGCTTGCAGTCAACGCGGTGCGCCATGGTCGTGCGGGAAAGGTGCTGGTGGCGGGGACGATCGAGGACTCGTGGCTGAAGTTTTCCGTACGCGACAACGGCGGCGGATTTGATCCGGACACGGCGCCGGGGATAGCCGACGGCCATTTCGGTCTGCAGGGCGTGCGCGAACGGGTGGAGGCTTTTGAAGGCGAGATGAGCGTCGAAAGCGCGTCGGGCAATGGGACGCGTGTGGAGATCTCGATAAGATTGCCGGAGGAGACGGAGGCATGAAGAGCAAGGTTCTGATCTGCGACGACCATGCCGTGGTTCGGATGGGACTGCGGGCGCTGTTCGAGAACGAGGATGACTTCTGCGTCGTCGGCGAAGCCAAGAACGGTCTTGAGGCCGTGCGGATGGCTGCGGAGGTCAAACCGGATATCGTGCTCATGGATCTCATGATGCCGCGGTTGGACGGCGTGGAGGCCACCCAGCGCATTCTGGAGGCGGGAAACCCGCGCGTATTGCTGCTGACGTCGTATTCGAGCTCTGACGGCATTGCGCGCGCGATCCGCGCAGGGGCGTGCGGTGTGGTCATGAAGAATGCGGAATACGACGAGCTTCTGGAGGCCGCCCGTCAGGTCGTGTCCGGTCGGCAGGTAATCCCCCGGGACATAAGGCGTCTGCTCGCCGAGGATCCTCCGGTGCCGGAGCTATCGCCACGTCAGCAGGAGGTGCTGGACTCCATCTGCCGCGGTCTCACCAACAAGGACATCGCCAAGCAGCTCGGCATCAGCGTGGCGAGCGTCAAGTCGCATCTGGAGGTGGTGTTCCAGAAGATCGGTGCCGCCACGCGCGCCGAGGCCGCCGCCATCGCCATGCGCAAGCATTTGTTGAAGTTGTAGGGACTATGAGGTGGTAGACAATCGGGGAGAAGAATGAAAAGATGGCTGATCCTCATACGTTGCATTGAGAGATGGCAAGATGGCATTTGAGAACAGAGTACCCGACAAGACGATAGACGACCTTCGGCGCATTGAGGGGCTGTTGGCGTATGCCGTCGAACACAACGATGAGGCTGAGATTCGGCGTCTGAAGGCGTTGCTGGACAAGGTGGCGGATTCGGACAAGTGACCAGAATGGGGTTGCGGCGATGGGCGGGGCTTGGGGGACAGGGTGCAGCCTTTGGTGTATGGGCTGGTGAGAGGCGGCAGACGGGTCGGTTGACGGAATCTCATCTCCGTTTCGCGGAAATTTCGACAGCGGTTTCGGCCTGTGTTCATGGGCCTCTCCGCGAA
>JAKSOW010000092.1 GCA_024405395.1 Kiritimatiellia bacterium
CCGAAGCCGGGCATGACGAAGAAGGAGATCAAGGAGCTCGGCTACGTCGCGGCGCACAAGAACAGCCGCTTCACGGCTCCGGCGGAGAACTGCCCGGTGCTCGACAAGGCCGGCTTCAACGGCAAGTTCAACAACAAGCCGACCGGAGTGCCGATCGACGCGATCCTCTTCGGCGGTCGCCGTCCTTCGACGATCCCGCTGGTGAACGAGGCGAAGAGCTGGACGCACGGCGTGTTCATGGGCTCCGCCGCGGGCTCCGAGGTCACGGCCGCCGTCATCTCCGACCAGATCGGCCAGGTCCGCCGCGACCCGATGGCGATGCTGCCGTTCTTCGGCTACAACGTGGCCGACTACTTCCAGCACTGGCTCGAGATGGAGCGCACCTCCGCCGACGCCACGAAGCTGCCGAAGATCTACTTCGTCAACTGGTTCCGCAAGGGCGACGATGGCCGCTTCATGTGGCCGGGCTTCGGCGACAACAGCCGCGTCCTGAAGTGGATCTGCCAGCGTATCGAAGGCACGGTCAAGGCCAACGAGACCGCGATCGGCAACATCCCGTTCGCCAAGGACATCGACCTCGCCAACAACGACGAAACGGCCAAGTTCCACGTCGTCAAGGCTGACCTCGAGGAGATCCTCAAGGTCGACGTCGAAGGCTGGAAGAAGGAAATCGCCACGATCGGCGCTTCCTACGACGAGTACGACGCCAAGGCCTCCAAGGACACCACGGTCAAGTCCACGACCGCGAAGCGCGTGCCGAAGGCCCTCCGTGACGTCCTCAAACAGGTCACGGCCGACCTCGCCAAGTAATCGACTGTTACAAGTCGAGAGCAAAAAGCCGTCCCCGATTCGGGGGCGGCTTTTTTGCGTGTACATGGGACATCGTGGACTTTGTGTCACACGCCGACTTGACGACGAGTCATCCCCCTTTGACTAGACCTCAAAAATTCCGGGGACATCCAAAGCCAATTGCAGATTGTCTTCAGCCCACTGTTTTGTTATAATTGCTACTCTATGCAGATAGTGTCATTGAACCGCGTGGGCGGCATTTTCACTTTGATCTTTGCCTTGGTGGTGGTACCGGCGTTTAGTGCCGGCGAGCTGCTTGAGTCCTTCAATACGCTGAGCGTGTTGAAGGTCCTCTCGCCGTCGACGAACACCATTGTGGCCGTGCCGTGGGCGGCGTTCTCGACTAATGCCAATGCGGCCATTGAGGTGTCTCGCCTGGTGTGTCCGGATGGCCTTTCCGATGGGGATGTGTTGCATGTGCCGTCGGCTGACGGCGCGCAGGCCTGGCGCCTGGAGTCGCGCCGGTGGGTGCCTGTCCTGACGGCAAGCAGCAAGGGCGTTACGCAAAGCGGCTCGGCGGATTCGGTGGTTTTGCCGCGTGGGGCGGCCTTCTGGCTTGTGCGGCGGCGTCCGCGTGACGCGCAGGGAGCCCCCATTCCGTTCTATCTGTGCGGGCAGCGCGCGTCAGTGTCCGTTCGTCCGCAATTTTCCCGCGGCAGCACATCGGCACCGGTCTTTCACCTGCTGGCGAATCCGTCCGCGCGTGCGACGGACATCAATGCCCTTGACTGGGAAGGTGTTGGCGCAAACGACACGATCGTGATTCCTTCGGGCTCCGCCGGCGGAGCAGAGACGGTTCTGATCCGCCGTGACGGCGGGTGGGGGTTCTGGGACGCGCGTGCGGTGTGGGATCCCACCCGCAGAAAGTACAAGATCCAGCAAACTTATGTGACGGAGGTCCAGGTTCCTGCCGGAACGGGCTTCTGGTATGTCAGTCGGGGTGGTTTGCCGGCGTTGGAATGGAGATGAGGCCTTGATGGGACGGATCTGGATCTTGCTGGGGGCGACGTTCGCCGGCCTGATGGCGTCGGCAGATGCCCTGTTGTGGTTTGTGAATGCGCCCGAGAACATCATGGATCCCTATGCCTATGCGCGCGTGGTGGCGACAACCGGCGGCGAGTCGCGCCAGTTGGGCGCCTATGTGCGCAACCCCCAGACGGGTGAGTGGACTTCGGATCTGGATTATGGTGTGGTGGATGTGGTGGACGGGCACACGGGCTGGACCTGGGCCGATCTGGGCGGGCTTGACGCCGTGAGCACGAGCTTTGTCATTGAATTGGGCAATGCGGAATGGAATGCGGCCGGCGAAATGACCTGGTCCACGGTTGCCGCTTCGGCACGGGCATTCTCCTATGAGGATCTCCGCCAGTATATGTCAGCATCCGGTTTGGGGCCAAGTGGCGTCTATTCGGCCTGGAATGGCGGCGCCTTTGCGGCCGTACCCGAGCCGAACTCGGCTTTGCTGTTCCTGCTGGGCATCGGTGGACTTGTCCTGCGCCGGCGTACGGGAGGTGTGAAATGAGACTGCTGCGTTTCTTCGCGCTTTTGGCTGCGGGCATTGGTCTGACCGTTCGAGCCGAATCCTCCTGGACCTGGAGGGGAACAGAGGCGCCAAACAACGTGACGGCGTTCACGGGCATCACGTTGGCCGAACTGAAGACCAGGATAGATTCCAAAACCCATTATCTCGCGGGCGAGATGGCGGGCTCCGCCTTTGACGGCGGCATTGCGCAGGCGGCAGATTTCTGGGCGGATGCCGCCGAGGAAGACGG
This sequence comes from Kiritimatiellia bacterium, assembly GCA_024405395.1. Taxonomy (GTDB): domain Bacteria; phylum Verrucomicrobiota; class Kiritimatiellia; order RFP12; family UBA1067; genus RGIG6720. The sequence goes on from JAKSOW010000092.1 coordinate 2,622, forward strand.
TTCCTGGACGGTTCAGCTGCAGTGTGTCTACAAGAACGACCTGCGCTACGTCAATCTGCGCCTCTTCGATGACGGCGACGGCAACATCAAGGCCACGCAGGTCACGCAGAACTGGTGTTCGGGCATCTATGCGCAGCAGGCGTTCGAGGGGTTTGTCGCCGTGCCCAATCATCCGAATTCCAGCTGGAATCCCGGTGTTGCGCATTATCATGTCTGTTCCCTTTCGATTGCGGACATCAACGACTGCGAGGCTTCCGTTGGCGGCACGAAGTACAAGACGCTGAATGAGGCGAAGAAAGTCGCGATGGCGGCGCCCGCGGGTTCTCCGCTCAAGGAGGTGACGCTCCTGCGCGACAAGATACTCTGGACTTCCGCCTACGTCGAGAACTTCACGCTGGTCATTCCGCAGGGCGTGACCTTCACAGTGGCCAATGACGATGTGGCGAACTACGGTGATCCCAACGCCAAAATCCTTGTCAAGGGCACGCTGCACGTGAACGACGGTTGTCACGTTACCGTCGGGCGGAATGCGCTTGAGCTCTATGCCGGCTGTACGGTTGAGGGTATCGGCGACAGCTATGGCCTTCTCTACGTGACGACCCCAACGGCAATACCCGTGCGGGACAATCCGAATTCCCCGGACAAGACGGTAACGGTGGACGGCGATGTGATGTCCAATGTCAACATCGCCTTCGACATCGACGCGGGCGTTTACCTCAAAATCACCGGAGGCGTCAATCCGGCAGGCTCGACGCATACGGTGACGTCGATTGGCGATGGAACGATGGCCGTGGAAGGTAGTGTCGGCGGCCGATATACGGTGTGGCCATCGCGGGATCTTGACGTGGGGGGCATCACGTTCGGAGCCGACTATTCCGTCGAATCCTATGGCGGCGTCATTGTCAACACGGATGCCACGAATGACCGCAACGGCACCAAAGCGCAGATGAACAGCTTGATGATGACGGACGATACGCGCCTGACGGGTTATTCCTTTGGCCTCGTCAAGCGCGGGTATGCAGCAACGGTGGTCGACCTTGGCGGCAAGACCTTGACGATTGATCTGCGCGCAGACGGGAATTGGAAGACGCGCAACTTCTATTTGGCCAACACCTCGATCAAGAACGGCGGCGAAATCGTCATGGCGAAGGGCGACCTCGTCCTCTATTACACGTCCTCCGAGATGAAAAACGGGTTGTTGCGCCTGAAAAGCGGGGCCGTGCTGAACCTCAACGGGCAGACTTTTTCCCTGAATGACTTCGTCAACGAGGGCGGCGCCATCGCAGGAACCGACAGCGGAAGCCGAATGGTGATCGGCGGCACGTTGTCTGGAAGTGTCTCGCTCGCGAATCTTACGCTGAACGACAATGCGACCATTCGGCTAAAGGGCGCGGAGACGCTTACGGTCACCTCGTCCTGTCTGGTGAACGGGCGCGTCAATGTGGATCTTTCCGACTACCTCGCGCTCGATCAGGCCGTTCTCACGCTGCCTGATGCCGCCACGGCGCAGGCCTTTGTGACCAATGCGGAGCTGACCGTGCCAGCGTTGCGCACAGGCTGTTCGCTCGTTGCGTCCGGAAACGAAGTGCGCCTTCATGCCGTGCCCAAAACACTCTATTGGGCGGCATGGCGCGGGACGTTCTGGGAACATCTTGGTCAGCAGGACGTCAACGGCAATCATGGCGTCATGCGCGATGCGGCCGGTGCCATTCAGGCGCATCTGCCGAACGACACGGTGGTGTTCGACAAGGCGCACTACACGGTTGGCGGCGATCACCTTGCCACGGACTATTGGCATTATGACGAGAACCTCTACATCAAGAACGAAGTCCGGCCCGGCACCGAGGTGGCGTGGGATCTCATGATCCTTGAGGGGGTGACGCTGAAGCTGGGCTTGTGCGGTGCTCGGGCGACGGGGCAGAATGTCGTTCCGGGCCTGAAGATCTATGTGGCGCAGGGCAGTACGCTGGAGCTGGGCTACTGGGGCAATACGCACCACTATCAGGGCGTGATTCGCGGCGGTGCGGTCTTCGGCGGCACGGGTGTGGTCACCTTGGGCGCTGACCTAGGAGACAGCCTGCGCATCGAAGGCGATGTGGCCAACGGCGGTGAAGCGGGGTCTCCCACATTGGACCTCAAGGGCAAAGAACTTGTGCTCTGCGGCAAGGCTGGGGGAGCACGTACGGATGTGGCGTTGACGCTTACGGGTTTCGGCGCTCTCTCGGCCAAGAACGACAATGTCCATCTCACGGAGGACGTTGATTTCGGCGATTCGGCCACGCTTGACGCCGTTGAGCACGTGATTGCCTGCGACAGGCACGTTACATTCGGCGACAGGATCGCGGTACGCCTTGCTGCGCCGCCAGAAGGCGATTCGCGCATCAAAGTGCTGTCCTGCCGGGATGCGGTGCTCGGTGAGCAGGGCACGGATGCCCGTGTTCTGGTCAATGGTGTGCCCGCGCCGGCGTTCTACGAACTGGTGTGCGAGGCGGACGGCGTCTACGTGCAGGAGAAGAGGGGCGTCCCAATCAGCTATTCCGCCTCGGCCTGTCTAGGGTATGACTATCGTACGATGCTGGCGAACGTGACGATGACGCCGCCGATAGAAGGGGTGGTTGTCACGGCGGAACTTCTGGATGCGGATGACGCCATCGTCTCGACCTGGAAGGCGCCCCTGGACGCCACAGGCCATGCCACCGTTCTGGTTGGTGACGAAGACGCGCCGCTCGCGCCGAATGCGGACTATTGCGCGCGCATCTCCGTGGGCGACACCATAGTGGACACCGTCTCGTGTTTTGTGGGATGGCCAGCGGAGGTCGGCGACAAATTGGCGGAGGTCGCGGGCGTCGCCTATGCTTCCATGCGGGAAGCGGGGGCGGCTTCTGAGGCTACGGGAAGGCCCATTCGCCTCTTGACCAACGTCTTCTTCGCGCCGCCGCCAGGAAAGTATGCCCTAGAGCGCAATGGCTGGCTGGTGCGGATGACCAATGACATGACGCTTGAGGGCAATGATGTCCTGGCGCCAGCACGTGTAAGCCATTACACAAATGGTGCGGCAGACGAGATTGAACGCTATAATTTCACCTTTGAGGGGACATGGCTTGGGTGGGCGTTGCCATGGCGTACGCGGCGGCAGATTCAGTCTGCCTTGTTGGCGGACAATGACCTCGGCACCATGACGCGGTGGCAGGCCTATGTGCTGGGTTTCCCGGCAAATGAAATGGTGGGGAATGCCGTCGTGGAGCAAGCCCGCGTGGTAATGACCTGCGAACCTTCCGCGTTGCCGGGGCAATTGTGTGTGGGAGATGAATGTGCGGTGAAGGGCGCGCGTGAATCGGGCGTGGCGGTGTTGCGCACATTGCTGCGCCAGACCGCCGAAGGAATGTTCAGCCCTGTTAGTGAGGCGACCACGGGCTCTTCTGTCATGACCGAGCTAGATCCTGAAGTTGATACTGCGTTTTATCGGCTACGCTATACGTTTCACTTCGGCCAACTCGACTGACGGTTGTTTAACGAGTGTTTTTGTTGTATATTTGGCACTTTATTCAAGGATGATCTCGGTGGTCCCCGTTTGAACGTGACAGGACGGCAAGATGGCATTTGGGAACATGGTCCACGACAAGACGATTGGTGACCTTCGGCGCATTGAGGGACTGTTGGCGTACGCCGTCGAGCACAACGACGAGGCGGAAGAAAAGAGTTAAATCGGCCTGCGGCCTTTAGATCATCGGCGGCGGGTGGGCGCAAGGAGTATTTCGCCGGACGTGGGCCGATTGAATCGCGCGTGGCGGCAACTGTCAATTCCGATTGGCCCGAGACGGGGTATTGGCTTTCGACCAACAGCGACGCCCACCACAATTCCCGCTGCCCCAACTACCGCAAGACGCGCGGCTATCCCTGCAGCGACAAGGAAGGCCGCCCCTGCGGCAAATGCGGCGGGTGATGGCGTCTCAACTTCGTTTCGCGGAAATAAGGAAGTTGACGGATGATGACGTAATGTGGTATCATCCGCATATGCAGACGGGATGAGTGGTTCATCTTGTCCAGCCTTGGGATGATCGAGACTATGACAGACAATGCTCTTCGCGAAAGGCGGAAAACGGGGATGTCCATACGTGGCGCGTGGCTGCGTTTCCGGGGAACGACGGAGAATGGACTCCTGCCCGTGGCAATACATGCCGTTGTGGCCCTTGGCTTTGCGCTGCTGTCGGTGACTGCTGCCGCCGAGGGTGTCGCGAATCTCACCGCGACCGATCCGTCCGGCACCTCGGCCCTGACGTCTGCCGCAGCCTGGGACAACCCCGGCACGCCTTTCCCCTCTGCCGACATCGACTACCACAACGTCGGCTTCACCCTCAAGACGCTGACCACGCAGGATATCGTCTTCGGCGGACGTTCGCTGGTGCTGGGCACCTCTGCGGCGTCGGGTACGCTGGGACTGCTCACGACGTCGAACCGCGCCGTGACCTTTACGGGCGAGCGTGGGCTGGTCATCGTGTTCGGCAACCTAGACTGCTGGCATAGCTACTGCACGACGATCAACGGCAATGTGTCCATAGCCGAGAATGGCATCGCGCACTTCTTCGCGGCCAATATGCGCCATGCGAGTTCGGTCGCCAGCATCGTCTTGGCCAATGGTGCCTTCACGGGGCCGGCAAGTGCGTTTGGCGACATCTACATCAAAGCCGGGCACACGTCGAACGGGCTCTCCACCGATATGGTCATGCATATCATCTCCGACACGTCGCAGTTCTTCGGCACGCTGCGGGTTGCGCCCTATCGCGATCTGACGACGCCCGAGAACATCCGGCACTCCACGTTGCGCCTGGGGCGGCATTCCTTCGGCGGTACCGTGGATCTGCGCGCCCTGGGCGTGCTTGACGCCGTCTATGCCGACGCGGTTGTCGATGTGGCCAATCTGAAGATGGAATCGGGCGCGACGCTCGCATTTCGCTGGGACGGCTCCGCCCGGACGGGGACCACATTTCGCGTGACGAATTCGCTGACGGTGGACGGCCCTGTTCAGGTACGCCCCTCGGCATTGAACGTGATCGGCACGGCCGGTGCGCGGGTGGCTGTGCTCAAGGCGCCGGCTGGTGTGACGCTGAATCCGGACGATTGGGTGTATGGGGCGATTGACGCCACGGAAACACCAGATCCCCCGTTGCCCGCAGTCACGCTTGAGGTCGCTCCCGACGAAGACGGCCTGTCGACTCTCTGGGCGGTGGCGTGTCCGGTTGTGCGGATGCTCAGGAGTGACGCGTCCAAGGTGTCGGGGTCCTTCAACTACGATTCCTCCGCGCCCACCAACAACTGGTCTGATGGCGCCTATCCCACGCCCGACAAGGATTATCTCATCGATGGCGGCTACTCGATCCGTCCGCAGTCGTCAAGGGGCACCTTGGTGTTTGAGGGACGGTCGCTTACGTTCAGCGAAAGCGGCGGCACCATGGCCATGCGCGCCGCGACGCAGGTGGTGGATAGACTCCAGCTGGACGTGACGAAGGCCAACGTGAAATTCGACCACTACAGCGGCGGCTACTATTCCCAGGATCCCTATGCCGCGGGCGGCAAGATGAATCTGCAGGGGCACATGTCGATCATCCAGCGCGGCGGCAGCTATGCGGCCTATGCCATATTGGCGGATACGCGCATGCTCATCTTCGACACGGAGATTTCGGGGAATGGCGATTTCGTTGAGAGCCTGAGCTCGGCTAACGAATCGGCGTGCTGCTTTCTGGAGTTCACCGGCGACAACTCGAAATGGACCGGACGGTTGACTTTCTCCACGTCCTCCAAGCTGAGCCCCACCTCGCGCGCGTATCTGTTCTTCACGGACAAGCGCAACCTGGGCGGTTCGCCCGCGACCTTCACCCATAACGCCCTTTATCTGCCGTGGTACGGATGTCTGGTGCCGCGGGCGGCCGCCACGCTTGACACGCCCAATCGCGGCATCTTCGTGGAAAACGGGGCGGTGATCTCGAATGACTTCGCCCTTACGGTATGCGAACGCATTACCTATGCTGGCGCGCTGCGGAAGTGGGGTGCGGGCCTGTTGCGTCTGGGCGGCGAAGCGCCGCGGTTCACCCACAGCCAGCTCGCCACGCCGCTTGTCGGCACCAATGTCCTGGATGTCGTCCAGGGTGGGCTTACGCCCGTCTCCGCCGCCGCATTCGAGGGCCTGGCGGTCAGATTCGCCGAGGGTACGTGTCTGGCGCTGGATGCTGCGGCCGCACCGGGCAGCGATGTGGCTCGTTACGGCATGATGCTCACCAATGAGCTTTCCGCACTGACGGTGCCAGCCACCGGTTTGCCGATCACAGTCGACCGCACGGCCACGTCGACACACAAGAGACTTGCCATCTGCACGGTGCCCACCGCGGTTGCCGCCGGTTTGGAGAGCCAGTTCCGTCTGACGGATATGGCGCCCTGTGCCGAGGATGGTCGTGGGGTCGTGCTTGTCTCTGTGGATAATGGAGACGGTTCCACAACCTTGGCTGTCGATTTCGTGCGGGGACTCAGGCTGCTCCTTCGGTGAGTTGAGGCGTGCCGGGTGGGCTTGATCTCCTGAGCAGATGATGAGGGGTGAAGCCTTGGTTCAGATTTTGCAACATGTCAGAGAATATGAACGATAGGAGTTTGAAATGACGAACGACAAGACGATTTGGGCCTATTTGCTGCACGTCAGTACCAACATGTGGTATGACCGCGCGCCGGAGCGATTCCAGACGGTCTACCGCAAGACGCGTGGACTGTCGCCGAAGCTGCTCTTCGACGAAAACGTCTACAACGAGTGGATTAACCGCATGACCGAGATCGGAATGAACATGGTGATCCTGGATGTGGGTGACGCGGTGAAGTATCCGAGCCATCCCGAGCTGGCCATCGAGGGAAGCTGGACGCCGGAGCGCATGCGTAACGAGGTGCGCCGTCTCAAGGCGCGCGGCATCGAGGCCATTCCCAAGCTGAACTTCTCCACGACGCATGATTCCTGGCTCAAGGACTACCACAAGATGGTCTCCACGCCCGAATACTACAAGGTGTGCGAGGATCTGATCCGCGACATCGCCGAGATCTTCGATCACCCGCGGTTCATCCATCTGGGCTACGACGAGGAGAGCCCCAACCAGAAGTATGCCGACTTCGTGGTGTGCCGCCAGGGGGAGCATTGGTGGAAGGATTTCCTGAAGATCACAGGCTATGCCGAGAAGGCGGGGATGCGTCCCTGGGTCTGGGCCGACTATGGCTGGCGCCACCCCGAAGAGTTCCTGAAGAACTGCCCCAAGAGCGTGCTGCTCAGCAACTGGTACTATGGCGCGAACTTCACGCCGAAGGAAACCGCCTCCAACTGGTATCGTCTGCTGGACAAGGCGGGGTACGATCAGGTGGTCTGCGGATCCAACTGGGGCTGCCAGGAGAACATGCGCCTGACGTGCGACTTTGCGCGCCGGGAGCTGGACCCCAAACGGCTCAAGGGCTTCATGATTGCGCCTTGGCACCGTACGTTGCCGCGCTACCGCCACATGGCCGCGAATTCCTTCGACATCATGGACGAGGTGATGACCATCGACCGCACGGACAAGCAGCCGCCTGTCGCGCCGGCCGCGTGCTGGCTGGTGAAAGATGGGCAGATCCAGCGGTGGTACCATGAACCGGATCGCATGACCGTGAATCCGGGCGAGCGCCTGATGATCGACTTCGGCCGCACCGGCAAGTTCCGGGCCGTGCTGGAGGAGGAAGGCGCCGCCGAAGGTACGCAGATGACCGTGCTGCCGTCGTTGAAGATGGACGGTACGCTGTGCGCCCAGGGTCAGACGGCGTTGCCGTTCACGCTGCCGGATGGTGAGGTCGTGCTGACGGCACCTGAAGAGCGGGAATTCCGATTCCTGGAGGTCTCGGGCACGAAACGGTTCACCATCACGTTGGCGCGGGCCACCGTATAGTGACAGAAGGCTGCGACTGCAGTTCGCGTGATCATGGAATGGGGCCTGTCATGAGCAGGAGATTTGCTGCTGGCGCGTTGCTGGCGTGTTCCGTTCTTTTTGTCCATGGTGCGCTCACCCTGGACGAGAACTTTGGCGGCTCGCCCAAGACGATTGGGGCGGCGACCAGTCGCTGGGAAACGGAGGCGCGTTCCTTGGTGGGGCCAAACCGCGGCTCGCTGTTCTTCGATGTCGTCTTCGACGAAGCGCTACCGCCGCGCCAGGGTTTGCGTACCCTGATGACGCTGCGTACGGCCAGCCGCCTGACTCTTGGCTTCTATGCCTTCGGCAACGAACGTCTGCAGGCGGTCTTCACCGACAATACCGCGGCCATCTTCCGATACGACTTCCCCAAGCCGCTCGAGCATGGGCGCACCTATCGCCTCGGCCTCACGTGGGACGGCGAGGCGGTGCGCATCTACATGGACGGACGCGTGGTGGCGTCGGCCCTGCAGCCGATGACGTTGCGTCCGGAAATCGTTCGCAAGCTGTACCTGGGGCCCTACAAGGACAGTTGGCATGGGCCTCGTGTGTGGGCGGATGACGTGCACGTCTCACGTCTGCGCGTTTGGGATGAGGCGCGTGCGCCCGCTGAAGTGGCGGCCGAGGCGGGGTTCGCCCTCGCGCCTCTTGCCAAGACCGCAACGGCCAGCCTTGTCGTGCCGGAGCTTCCCGCAGATGTCTCCGCGCCGAAACTGGACGGCAAGCTGACGGATGCGGCCTGGACGAGAGCCACTTCGCTGCCACAGCTGATTCGCGGGAATTTCATGGGCCAAAGCGGCCAATTGCCGCCACACGCCTTCCGCCTCGTCTACGACAAGGACAATCTCTATCTCGGCGTGACGACGCTCTTTCCGCCGCATGATCCCATGCAGGAGGGGCTGGCGCGCACGCCGGCGCTGGAGCCCGAGGCCTGGGGAACGGAGTCCTTCGAGTTCTGGCTTGATGTGGATGGCCACCGCTATCGGTTCGCCTCCAACATGGCGGGCGGCACAACCGAGTCCAGAGATGGCCGCAAAGAGTGGGATGGCGAATGGCGGTTCGTCTGCTCCCGTGAGATGAAGATAGACGATTCGATCCTCTGGCAAGGCGAGGCGGCAATTCCGTGGCGCACGCTGGGACGCACGGGGCCGCCGGCGGCGGGCGACAAGGTGCCTTTCAATTTTGCGCGCACCTGGACGCTGTCGTCGCTGGGCGGATTCTCGTCGCTGGATCTCACGGGCCGCGGCTACAGCTGGAACGCCACCTGCCCGACAATGACGTTTGCGCCCGGTGCGGTGTCGTTTCGGCTGTTGAAGCGTGCCGACCCCTCGACAGGCGTCTACCGGCAGGAAAGCGAGATTACGGCGTCGCGCAAGGGCATGACGTCCTACGTGCTTTCCCTGGCGCGTCTGGATGGCGCGTTTGCCCCGATGCCCGTCTATTCGCGCACGCGGCAGGCTGCCGCCGGCGAGACGTTGACCGACGAGCTGGAGGTGAAGACGGATGTGCCGGGGTATGATGCGCTGCTGCATGAGCTCACGGAGAACGGACGGGTGGTGATGCGCGAGATCGTGCCCTATGCGCTCAACCCCGAGCGCTTCACCATTACGCCCCTGCTGCTTTCGGAGAAGGTTCGCGTGACGCCGCGCAAGCCTCTGGTCGGGACGTTCGTGCTGGTGGCGCCTGACGGAAAAGTCGCGAACACGAAGGAGGCGGGTGCAGGCGAAGTTGTCTTCACCTTCCCGCGGAGCAGTTCGGCGGGCTCTTGGCGGGTGGAACTCCGTGACGCCGAGGACAAGATGCTCGGCGGCAAGGCGTTCTCCTATCCTGGCCGAGGAGACTGGGAGAAGCAGGATTTCCATCCGGAGTGGATTCTGCCGCCGTTTACGCCGATGACCAACAGGACCGTCAACGGCACGCTTTCCGTTGACCTCTATGCGCGGCGCTATTCTTGGGACCGGTCTTTTCTGCCGTCGCGCGTCGCGTCCTGCGGCGAAGAGCTTCTGGCCGCACCGCCCGAAATACTGCTTGACGGAAAGACGGTAGCCTGCGCTGACTTCCAGGTGGTCTCCAATGCGCCGCATCATGTGGGATTCGTGGCGCAGGGCGAGGGCGTTGTCTCTCGCGGCTGGCTGGAGTACGATGGCGTCAATTTCAACGAGCTGTCGATTACGCCGACGAAAGCTGCCGCCTCGCTGCAGGTGCGTTACACGCTGAAGCCCGCCTTCGCCAAGTATCTCCATGCGGCCATGGGGTCGGGCTGGGGCGCGAAGCGCACGGAGGCCATTGCCGATGGCCAGACGACGCTGGGGGCCTTTCCCACGTTGTGGACGGGAAATGAGGAGAAGGGATGGTGTGTGTTCTTCGAGTCGCGGGCGGATTGGACGGCTGATCCCAAGCGCACCTATGTGATCGAGAAGACGGGCGAAGCCTGCACCATCACCGTCAACGTGGCACACAAGCTGCCGGCTGGGCGGCGTTTTGACTTCGCCTTGGGATTCGAGGCCTCGCCTGTTCGCCCGCGCACGTCCAACTATCCCTTTGACACGCTCGGCTGGAGCTACGCCGCCCCCATGAACACGCCGGGACGGCGGCCGACCTGCGATATCCATTTCCTGACGACGCCTGGCGGCGGCGATCTGGGCAGCTTCTTCGGCGATCTGGATACGGATGACGGACGCAAGACCGAAGCCGCGCTCACGCGGAATCTCGCCTTTGTGGCCGGTCATGACGGCCGCCCCGTGTTCTACACCTGTTCGCGGCATCTCAGCGTGAAGTATCCCGAAGTGGCCGCCTATCTTCCCGAATGGACCTTCAAGCCCGAAGTGGCGCTGGACTATTCGCACACGGGCCATTTCATCTACGACTGCTGCCCAACCACAAAGGCCAGCGACTTCTTCATGTGGCGCTTCCGCGATGTCCTGCGCCGCCATCCCGACTTGAAGGGCATCTATCTCGACTTCGGCACCATCCATCCCTGCTCAAATGGAGATCATGGTTGCCGGGTACGCACGCCGCTTCTGGGCATGCGCGAGTTCTACCGTCGCCTGGCCGTGGTGCAGTTGGAGGCCGGCATCAGGGAACCGATCACCATCATCCACAATACGGACTGCGTGCAGCTGCCCGCCATGACGTTCTGCACGCATCTGCTCAACGGGGAACACATCCGGCAGGCTTCGAGTGCGCTGCTCCACAACAAGAAGGACATCCTCGACAGCTACGGCCTGGCGATGTTCGCCAGTGAACTCTCCACCTTGCCCTGGGGAATCTCCAATAGCGTCTACATGCCCTACGACACGCTTTCGAAGGCCAACGGCGGCGATGAGCCCTGCGAACCGTATCAGTTCCGCATGACGCGTGCCTCGATGGCCGCGACGCTGGTGCACGGTACCATGCAATGCGTCTGGCGCAACCATTTCGGCGTTTTCGACAAGGTCATTCGTGCCTATGACCGCTTTGGCGTGCAGCAGGCGCGGTTTGTGGGCTATTGGCACGAACCGGCGAAGGTCGCGAATGCCGCCGATGTGCATGTGAGCTGCTACGTGCGGGAAGGGCGCGTATTGGCCGTGGTATCGCATTTGGGCAAGCCCCATGTGGATCAGACGCCCGAAATCGCCTTTGACTGGAAGGCTTTGGGGATGGCGCGCGTACCGACAAAGGCCGTTGACGTCCTGACTGCGCCCGATCCCGACTACGAGACGCTTTTTGCGCGTCGCAGGCAGTTCAAGGTTCCAGTGTCGCGTGCACCGTTGGCACTGGGTGATTTCGGCACGAAGGTCGATGCGTTCGACGGTACGCGTCTGCGTCTGCATCTGCCCTACCACACGTTTGCGCTGGTGCTGCTTGAGCCCTAGGAATCGTTGACGGGCCTTTGCTCGCGAAATCCTACCCGCACCATCGCCCGATTTGATATAATGTCTTCCGCGGAGGTTGCGCTATGATGTACAAGTTTATGGAGATGCCGGACAAGACCGAGATCACGCATTCGGACATGCGTGAGAACGGTACGGTTAAGGTTTGTTTCGAACAGCCTGTTGCCGATGGCTTCAAGACTTGTTATTGGGAGTTGCCGACATACCGCAATTTTGATGTCGAAGGTTATGACTCGGATGAACTCGCCGACCAGCGCAAATACCTCGAGTCGATGGCTCACCTGATCATTCGCTTCTCCCGGAACGGAGGTTTTGAGAATGCCTCGGGTTTTTAAGATGGGACCCTATCTCGTCTACTTCTGGTCGGACGAGCGTGAACCTCTTGAACCTGTCCATGTGCATATCTCAATCGGCGAGCCGGTCAAGGATGCAACAAAGGTCTGGTTGACGCAGGCCGGCGGCGTACTTCTGGAGAACAACAATTCTCGTATCCCGGCGCATACGCTGCGTAACATAATGGATGCGATTGAAGCACAGCATGCGATGGTTTGCATGCGCTGGCTCAAGCACTTTGAAGAGATCAGTTTCTATTGTTAACCCAGCAAGGCGCGGCGCTGAACTCTCACTTTTATCAAAATCGGGAGTGGTGGGGGCGTTTTCTTGAGGCTGGATGCGGGGGCTTGGAGAAGGGGTTTCTGTCAGTTTTTGACAGGGGTTTGTCAAAAACTGACGGGTGGGTTTTGGCGGCAAGGCCATAATTGCCGTTTCTGCGCAGATTTTGGCGAAAGTGAATTCGGCGGCGGCTTGGCACGGCACTTGCTATATGCTAGGCGTTCTGACAAATGATGGTCCCCGCAGGCGGACGCGTGTCCGTCCGGGGATCGAAGTCTTCAGGCATGAGATGGGGGTCGCGATTGAAAATTCCAAAGGGCTGCTCTCGGGGTTCTTGGGAATGCGGCGCAAGAATACACTTGGAGGTGATTTGTAAAGAGGGTGGGTCAGCAAAAATTCTTTAACCCACTTGGGACA
>JAKSOW010000093.1 GCA_024405395.1 Kiritimatiellia bacterium
CGGGACTTCACTTTCGTTTGGCTCATTCCTTCGTCGGGCTGGGCTTCTGCGCGTCGGTCGCCCTCCACGCAGCCAGCCTTCCTATCAACATGCCATTCTCTTTGTTGAGTAGATTCCTTTCACTCTACTAGTTCAGCCAAGCTTTACTTGGCGCACCATGACTTTTCTCCTGTGCTATCGTATCCCTTGTGAAACGTGAACAATCAAAACCGGAAGAAACGTGATTCCCGTGGCGGCAGTGTGATTGTCGCCTTTCCGCCGCTGAAGTCGATCCGCTCCTGCGTGAAGAGGTCCTTGGCGGCCGTTCCCGAAAGGCCAAACGCGGTCGGGGAGAAACTCAGCGTCTTCGTCACCGGCGCATCCGTGTCGTTGAGGACGACAAGCAGCCCCTTTCCGTCCTGCCCCGCATAGACGCCATACAGAAAACGCACATTCGGCTCGTTTACGGCAACCGGCACATCGTCGTGATAGTAGCCGCGGAACACGCGCTTCTCGCCCAAAGCCTGTACCTCGTGCGTCAGGTCGGTCATCTGGCGGCCATCGTTGTGGGCATTGGCGTTGGCGGGGATGAGATCGTGCACCAGCAGGTAGGCCATGAAATGGCGAATCGCCTGATCATTGGCCGCTGTGGTGGTGTCGTATTTCTTGGCCGCGGCCGGATCCCAGATGACCCTGCAGCGGTACAGCTGCGGCAGCACCGAGACGATCTGCTCGCCCGAACGGAAGGCAAACTGCGTAAGCATCGCATCGGGATTGAACACGTCATAGTAGTCGCTGCCGCGTTTGATGCGCACCGGCTCCTCGTAGCCCTCGCCCATCGCCAGCCGATCGAAGAAGACGTCTGCGGGCGTACGCGTCTGCTTGACGTGGCCAATCGTCGCACCCGCGGGATTCTTGCGCTTCAGCATGCGGTACATCCGCTTGTGGTATTCACGTGATTCGCGTGTGGACCAGTCGTGCAGCTCGTCACCGAACTCGTCTTTCCACACGCAGGCATGGGTGAGGTTCCGGCAGGCATAGGGATAGGTGAGGTCGAAGTAGAGGTCATTCACATACGGTGCATAGAACGGGTCCTGCAGGAAACGCTCCAGCGACCACACCTTGAAGTCGAAGAAGTTCCGGTCGCGTAGACAGCCCACGGTCCAATAGCCCCGATCCCGGTCTTCGCGGTTTTTGGGCGGCACTTCCTGAATGCATCCCGTGCAATCCGGGAAAAACGTCCAGCGGCTGCCGTACCAGCCCCAACGCGGAGACTTGGTGGAGGCCCCGGCCGTGGCGTTGTACCAGAACACACGCGTGCCACGTTCCACTCGAGTCTGGAAAGGACGCGTCAGCCTGGGGCACGTGTACGGCGGTAGCTTGTCCTCGAAGAACTTGCCCACACTGCCCGTCCAGAGGCAGATGCGTTCCTCAGGCGTGGCGGCAAGCTCGGTGTTCTTCGGCCGTGTGGGCGTGGGCTCCAGATAGAAGCCCAAACGCCGCCCTTCTGAGACGAACGGCGTATCCACAAAGACGATGCGGGCGCAGAACACCTTTTCGTCCTGGGCGAAGCGGAACCCGGCCGCCTTGTCCTTGAGGTGCCAGCCGTGAAGATCGGTGACGCCGCCCATCAGACCCAGGGTCGCATCGCCGAACCAATAGGACGGATTCTTCGCGGGATTGGACGTCCAGCTCGGTCCCAGCTTGTCGACGAGCGGATGCTCCAACAGATCGACAGACGTGTTGTCGAAGCCCACCACGTGCTTCCTGCAAACGGGCTGGACGAGCTCAAGCGAATTGACCTTGCCGCGATAGTCGACCGTGAACCACAGGGCACCGTCGAATTCGGCCTTCAGCTCCACGCTCACATCCGCCTCGCGTGCGGCGAACCTGTAATCGGCGAAGCTGACGCCGCGCTTCACCAGCTGCACATCAAACTTCAGCGGCCGCCCATCCAGCACCAGCGTGATCGGTGCCGCCAGCGCCTCTTCGCCGCCGCAGCGGATCGAGGTGACAAGCCCCTCACCGCCGAACGCGATTTCGCGGTTCCAGCACGAAAAGCCGTCCGTACGGAAATCGGGACGCGTCCAGGGTGACGGGACTTCATCTTCGTCGCCCGCCGTCGTGCCCGTCCAGGCGTCATGCGCCTCGGCCTTCGTCCAGTATTCGTGGTCCGAGAAGAAGACCTTCCCCTGTTCGTCCAGGAAAGAGAAATGCACCTGATAGTCACCCGGTGGCACAGCCGCGATGTCCATGCCCTGCTCCTTGGGGCCACTTCCCACTTCCGCTGGTGCCGTCAGCACGGCGACCACGTTGGAGCCCGTGTCCCAGTCGCGCAATTCGGCACGAATGGAGGGACCGGCCTTGGGCACAAAATTCTCGGTGAGGAAATAGAGGATCTGCCGATCGCGGTCGGTGCGGAACTTGCGGAACACAAGCGGCATCTTGTCGTGGTAGGCCGCCCCCACCGAGGCAATCGTCTTGAAGTCACGATCCCGGAAGAAATGGTAGAAAGTCCCCGATCGCGGCGTCTTCGCCTTGACCGCAAAGGTCTCGCGCTTGCCGCCGGCGAGTTCGCGTGCCTGCTTGTGGTCCAGGCGGGCGTCCGGACCGCCCACGGCGGCCGTGGCCAGTGAATAGGCGGCCGTCTCAGGCGCCCATACGTCAAACGTGACATCGGCCTGCCCAGTGGCAGGATCGCCAAACGACCCGATGAAATACCGTGGCGCGTTGTCCTTGAGGCGAATGATCGGCATCGTGTCGCAGGCCGTGTAGCCGCCCCGGGCAAAGGAGGTGAAGGTGGGGGCCGCGTATTCCTCTTTGGCGATGAACGTGCGCGAGAGATTCACGAACACCGACGTGCCGTCTGCCGCCGCAAGTCCCAGCGTGCGCCAGGGGATGGCCGCCTCGAATGTCCAGCGTGTGGACGTAGTGGACGAGCGGCTCACCACGCCCTCGGAATTCCATTTCTTGTCCAGCAGCATGCGGTCGTAGAGCTCGCCCTTGGCGTTGAAGATGAACTGGAAGACGCGCGACGTCTTCATCTTCTCCATCGAGATGGCGATCTCGATCGAATCGTCCTCCCAAAGCGGCGCATCGCGTCCCTTCTGCCGTGCGCGCAAAGCGCCATCGCGAATCGGCGTCTCCATTGCCACATAGAGGTTGTCGGCGTCCCAGGCCCAGTAGCCGCGGCTCTGCAGCTCTGGGCTGGCCAGGAAGTTCTTCAGCCGATCGGCCCCGGTGATGAGGAACGTGCCCTCCACCGAAACCGAATACTCCTCGGGGGCGATGACGCCATCGACGACGGCCGTGCGCCGAACCGTGTCAAAGACATACGGATGCCAGGGATCCGCCGCCCAGACACCCCCCAGCGACAACGCACACGCCGTCACCAGCATCCAGAGACGAAGCCCGCAAAGGCCACCCGATGGCTTTGCGTTCTTCGGCAAATCCCCAACTATTTCACGCCTGATCATACCCTAATGATACCACACTACGCAGGATGATTCAAAGTCAAATTTCGAATTGCCCTGGATTGGTCTTGTTGCGCCTCAGATTCGCCGCCTGCAACTCCCGTGGCTCTACATCAAAAATGGGGATCTTGCAAGTTTTAGGTTGCCCACAAGGAAATCCCGTGCTATCCTACCCCCATGAAAATGCAGTTCCGCAAATTTGGGCGCCAGTTCTTCTTCATAACCTTGGTGCTCGAGGGTCGTCCCCAGGCCCTATCCCGCCTGGTCGAAAACGCCAAACGCCCGGAATTGCTTCAACCAGGGGAAGTCGTGAAATCTCTTTTGCTGGCACTTCACGCAGTCTATCCCTGTGCCACGCTTTCTGATTCCGTGATCATGCCCGACCACATCCATTTCCTGTTGATCGTCAACTATGACCTGATGCCGGGTTTCAATCCACTGTGGGTTGTCCACCGCGTTATGGACGCCACAGAGCAGATATGGAAGGAACGGGGACAGGCCCCCGCACCCCCGGAAGCCGCCGCCCTGCTGAGGGCCGCCATCCAACGGGGCCGTGATCGTGCCGCTGAGATCAAGGCCCGCATGATGTCCCAGCAGGGGTGCGGGGGCGCAGCCCCCGTCCGTTCCACCCTACGCTTCGATCGGCACGCCTACATCGAGCTTTCCTTCGACACACGCCAGCTCAAGGCGATTCGCCACTACATCCGCCTCAACCAGGCACGAGCCCTGTGGAAGCTGATGCATCCCGATCGTTTTGTGCGTTTCGTGAATATCCGCCATGCGGTTCTCGACCCGGCACGCACCTGGGATGCGATGGGCAATCTCACCCTGCTGGGCTCGCCCTTTCTCTTCCACGTTCGTCTCACGCTCAAGAAATCGCTCGCTGAACACGAGGCGGCGATTTGCGAAATTGTGGAGAAGGCGAAGCGCGGCATGGTGCCGGTGAGCGGCTTCATTTCACCAGGAGAAGTCGAAGCCCTCAAACGACTCAAGGTGACGCCGGGCACACGCTTCATCAAGGTGCTCCCCTGTTCGCTGCCACCCCGCTACGACCCGTCGGCCGAGGATTCGCGAGAACTTGCGGCGGATCGCCTGCTCATCCTCTCAGGATTCCGCAACACGCGCCACATCTCGGCACTCGCCATGCGCCGCGATCCCGCCACCGCCCATCTCTTCCGCAGCAACTGCCTTGCGATGAACGACCTCGCTGCAGCCCTCTGCGAAAGAGCGCAGACGAGAACGGACCGGGGTCGCCCACATCGTCTTCCACCAGAAGACGAGCGGGCTCTTTGACCGGATCGTCAAAGATGATTCAGAGTTAAACCTTGGGCCACACTGAATTGTGGTACAATCCCTAGTCAATCACCCATTTTCGTCTTCTCGCAGTCGCAAGAGCACTAAGCGAACGAACTTCATGCCCCACGATGAGGGTTTATTTCTCGACATTCCCCCAGCGGTCCACGCTCTTCACCACAAAGGGGCCGTCGCCTTTGAGCGCACAGGAGAGCGCGACCGTCGAGGCGATCTGCCGCCCGCCGCTGAACACGCGATAGTAGACGTGCTCGGCATCTCCGCAGGCGTTCCACACTAGCCGGCCGTTCTCGGCACGCACACCCGCCACAGCGCTCGGCGTGCGATCGACATAGTCCGTCGTCAGAAAGACCAACGACTTCGGCGGCAAGGCAACCGAGAACGAATTATCCTTGGCCGTGACGAGACGCGCACAGGGCTGAAGATCGTTGAAGGCATTGCGGGGCGGCTGGGCAGAGTCGTAGAGATAGACGCGCAGGGGCTTGGCGATCTTCTGCTCGGAGACCACACGAAGGTCCTTGGCCCCGCCCCAGTTGAGCACGGCAAACGTGGCGGACCCATCCGGGTTCGTGATGGCCGCCGCCCGCAGATCGGCATCCGCCGTCTCATAGGGCAGGATGCGTCCGCCCTTGCGGAAGAACTTGGCCGCATAGCCCATCGTGTACAGTCCGTCGCGTGCGGAATAGTCGTGGTCGTCGTCATTCCAGCGGATGAGTCCGCATTTGTTGTAACGCATCGTCAGGCCATGCCCGGAGAAGCGCACCACATCGTATCGAGCCTTTTCCGCAGCCGAGTCGCCATCTTCCCGAAGGAAGGGATCCGGGTAGTCGAACATCGTCCAATGCACGGCCGAAACGGCTCCGGCGTTCATCGCGGCAAACGCCATCTCCACCTGCACGAGCGCCCCTACCGCCTGATCCTCGGGATGGCGGAAGGAGAAGTTGCCGTCGTCGCGCATGACGCCCGAGCCATAGCCACGGCGTTCGACCGACGACCGCCCCTGATAGCCGAACTCACCCAGCGAAAGCCGTTTCTCGCATCGGCCGGCCGCCTGAACGAGACGGGCGACATTCGTGTAGACGTTGTCCCAGATGGACCGGTCACCTGGCTTGCCGGCATATTCGTAGTGATGCCAGCAATAGGTATCCGTGAACTCGTCTACGTTCTTCGTGGCCCAGATCGTGTTCTCGATTCCGCTCCCGCAGGAGCCATCGGCCGTCTGCAGGCCGATGTCGAGCCCTTGGCGCTTGAAGGCCAGGTACATCAGCTCGCAGTATTCGCGATAGAGATCCATCTTCCCCTGTCGGCATAACCAGGCGCACACGTTGCCGGCCGAGAGCTCGTTGGCGATCGCATAGTAGCGCAGCTTCGTCAGCTTGCGTTCCTTCACCAGATAGGCGCAGTTGGCGGCGATGGCGTCGAAGTGGCGACGCGCATCGAACTCCTTGTCCACGTAGGGGAAGCGACCCGGCACCATGTACAGCGTCGTTCCCGCCTGCCGAAACGTGAGGTCATAGTAGTCGGCGAAGGAATCCATCATGCCCTTCGTCCAGTCGGCATAGCCGGCAAACACCCGCGAATAGGTAGGCGCGATTTCGCGAAACGTCTTGAGGACGCGTTCATCGCGAAACTCGTCCGACATGATCGGCAACATGGTGGCCTCGGAGTTGTGGAAGCCGAGGCCTCCCCAGAGCCAACGCATCACGGGCTTGCGAAACGTGATCTCCGACGCCCCCGCCGCAAGGACCGGCATCGCCAAGGCGATCAGGGCCATCGCCCCCAAACTACAACGCCAAGACCGTCTTCCGGCACGTTCGACAATCGTCATGGACAGCCCCTCCTTCTCATTTGTCCTCCGCGGACGGAATCATCACGATGCGCCCGATGCGGATTTCATCGTCGCCCGTATCGCCGGGGATGAACTTCGGCCCCGAGAACTTCACATAGACGCGAATGCGGCAGGGCTTGCCGTTCAGTTCGGGAAGGCCGCCCGGCAGCTGCACCGTCCATTGGCGCGTGAGGAAGAAGTAGTAGGATTGCGCAGGCATCGTCGCCTCGCCCAGGTCATACCAGTGGTAGCCAGCCCCCTTGGGCTTCGAAACGCCGGCACTGCGCACCACCTTCCTGTTCACCGTATCGTAGACGCCCATCGTGAACGGCAGCTTGTACTTCGTGTCGGGCGCTGCGGCCTTGATGCGCACCACGTCTCCGCCGCCCGCCAGCGGATCGCCGATGTCGGGATCCTT
This sequence comes from Kiritimatiellia bacterium, assembly GCA_024405395.1. GTDB lineage: Bacteria > Verrucomicrobiota > Kiritimatiellia > RFP12 > UBA1067 > RGIG6720. The sequence goes on from JAKSOW010000093.1 coordinate 7,010, forward strand.
CACGATGGCGATGTTGCCCTGGTCCCAGAGCATATAGGCCTTCGGCGAAACGGGGAAGTCGTAGAACGGCGTCTCGCTCACGCCAGCCTCGGGCGGATGCTTGGCGCCAAAGTTGCGGCGGAACTCCATGAGGCGGCGGATGCTCGCACGGGCCACCTCCACCCGGCGCTCGCGCTTGGCGTCGCCCTTCACGGCCGCCAGCGCCTCGTCATAGAGCGCATCCATCTCCGCCAGGTCCGCATCGGTGACGAAATGGAATTCGGCGAAGGTGGGGAACCAGGTGATGAAGGCCTTCTTCTCGCGCACCAGATCGCGAAGCCGTTCACGCGCCTGCAGCACCTTGGCGCCTGCAGCACCATAGTAGAGGCGCATGAAGTCGGGAATGAGGCGGGAAGTGTCCTGGTAGGGATCCTCCAGCACCTTGCGCTCAAGATAGAACTTGAGCACATACATGTCGGCGCATTCCGGGTGCTCGTGTTCGATGAGATAGCCCTTCACGCTGTTGTCGGCGTAGAAGCGGTACTTCTCGGCGATGTGGAATTCGCTGGGGAACGGGAAACCCAGCGTGAGCTTCTGGAACGTGATCGCGTACTCCCACACGAAGAGGTTGTCCGCATAGTTCTTCCAGCTGCGGGTCTGCTCGCGCATGAAGGCGTTGTCGGGATGAAGAATCGACTCCGCCATGTTCTGCCGTGTGTTGCACAGCTTCACGACGATGTTCGAGGCCGCACGCACGCCATTGGAGGGAACCGGTTCACAGTAATGATAGGCGAACGTGGAGAAGAGGAGCCCGGGCTTCTTCTCGGAGACGCGGGCGGCCACGTCGTTTACGAACCGCAGCTGCCGCCCGGAATGGCCGTACTTGGCCGTCTCGGCGGCACAGACGTCGCACTCGCAGAAACGATGGTTGTCGTTCATTGAAATGTCGTAGATGGCCGGATGCGGCAATCCCGCCTTCTCGGCCTTGGCCTCGCCCTTCGCCACCGACTCCAGCACCTTCTCGGCCATCACCTCCGTCAGCCCAGGGCACGTCAGGCACATCTGTGCCACGGATTGCCCGCCTTTGCGCTCCCCCTTGATGAGCGCATACCATTCGGGATGTTCCTTGCCGTATTTCGCGAAGGGCAGATAGCGGTCCCAGGTGTGGCAGTGATAGGGCGGCCCGTAGGTAAAGGCTCCACCGAATTCGGCGGGAATGCCATTGTCGCCGTTGCCGTTGAGCCGATTGCGCACCGCCGTGCGTGGATCGTCCCTGCGGCCACTGCCCCGATAGATGTCGCGGCAGAGAAAGAACGGCTTGCCCCGGCGGTCGAGCGCACCGAAGACCAGTGGCTTGGGGTCGGGCACGTCCTCATCGCCGTCCATCCACCAATGCACACCGCAGTCGTCCTCGAGAAAATGGTAGACCGCATAGAGCGTGCCACGCATGCCGCCACCCGCCAGCACCACGTCACCGCCAAAGCTCTTTACGCACCACTCCTCATCCTTGAGGTTGGCGGGGGCCAAACCCTTTGATTGCGCAAACGGCGTGTCGCCAACGTGGAAGCGGACATCAGAGTGCCCCTCAACAGAGATCTTTCCGTCCGCCGCGACCTGGCCAAGGTAATCGGCAAGTTCCTTCGCCGCCGTCTTTTCCCAGATCTTGGGCACGGCAGGCGTCTTGATCTCATAGCCAGGACGGCGGCTCCAGCCCGCAGGCAGAACCAGTTCCTCGACGATCTTGCCGTTCACCTTCTTCCATCCGGCACGCAACGTGGCGTCCGAGCCAATCGGCAGCTCCAGGGCAATGGCGTCCATCGGCAGATTCTTGGGCGGCATGAAGGTGACCGTGCGATTGACGCGGTCGATCTCCTTTAGGCCCAGAATGTCACGCGTGTAGGAGACGGCGGCATGGCTTGCGAAGCCGTGGTTGCAGCTCGCCGTGGCGCCAATGTTCTCCCACAACGTCCCCGTCTGCTCAGCCATGTAGAGGAAGAAGCCACGCGTCTCATCGAGAATCTGTGCCGAGAGGTTTTCGCGAGCCAGCAGCTCCAGGCGCAGGTAGTTGCCGATGAAGGCATTGGACGGCCAGATCTGCGGATGTTTGCCTGTCGTCTTGCGCTGGGGCCCAAAGTCCGCAACCAGCGTCTTCCACAATTCCGGATGCGTCTCGGGCGTGGCCGTACGGAAGAAGAAGGCGTAGTACTGGCATGTCTCCGTGCATTCGCCCGACAGCTTGAGCGTGCCGTCCTTCTGGCGCACGGCGTTGTCGCAGAACCACTTGCCCGTCCACGACTGGCGACGCACCGTCTCGCGCACGCGTGCCGCCTCCGCCGCATACTCAGGTTTGCCGTAGAGACGATCGCAGACGTCCAGCACCTCGGCCCACATCATGTTCGAGGGGTAGTTCACGTCCTGCACCAGCTTGTTCGCCTGCGACCACTCCACAAACACCCACTTCGGCAGCTTCTCGAGGAGGCCGTCGGCATTGCGGAACGTGCGCAGGTATTCGACAAGTTTCTCGAAGCGCGGCTGGAAAGCGGCCACCAACGCCGGATCGCCGCCACGCTTCTTGTACTCCTCCACCTCGAAGACAAGCCACATCGCCCAGTTGGGGATGAAGTTGCCGTTGGGGAAGTCGGCGGGGTAGCACATGGCGAACATGCCCTCGGGGACGAAGTCGAACTTCTCGGGCAGCACAAAGTTCTCCAGGAAAAGGCTCTCGCTCTCCAGCTCGCCCGTGAAGAGCAAACTGGAACGTCCCGTGAAGAAGCTGTCGCACAGCCAACCGGCCCGTTCGCGGCCGGGGCAGTCCGTGAAGACGTCGGCGGCGTTCTGCGCATAGGTCTCGCGTGCCGCCTCGAAGATCTTCATGAGTGCGGCGTCGGAGCACGTGATCTTTGCGCGCTTCGCCAGCGGATTCTTGTAGGTGCGGATGTGGGGGGCGGCGATCTCGAAGGCACCCGAGGCGGCGATCACGTCCGCATAGCGGAATGCGTAAGGCTCAAAGGCCTCCACGTCATATTCGCCGGCGGTCTCGAAGTCCCACACCACCGAATTGGCGCATCCGTAGCGCGTGGGACTGACTTCGCCCGCGGTGAGCACTTCGTCGAACTTGAAGACGATGCGCCCAGGCTTGAGGCACTTCACCGTGAATCCGGGGAAACCGGTGTCGATGTGGCCGGCGTCGAAGATCATCGAATCACCTGCATCAAATGTCAGACCAGCCGTCCCCGCTGCCACGGGCGTGCGGTCCTGTGCAATGAATCGCTGAGCGAGATCCAACTGGTTGATCTCCAGCTCGCGCTTCGGGAAAGCGCCGGAGCAGCCTTCCACGCCCTCCGCGTCCACAAACCGCAAAGGACGAGTCTTCATCTCCGCATCAAATCGCGTCTTGGCGCGTGACAGCGGCATCAGGGGCGTCAGGGAGAAATCAGCATACGGTGCCCGCCGTGGCAGCAGCTTGACGGCGGGGCGCGCCTCCATCGGCAAAGCGGCAAAAGAACCAACACCCTTCTTCCAGTCGTCGTATCCGGGCGTCAGCCGATAGACCTCACCATACGGACGCTGGAAACTGTAGCGCGCCACCTTCTGGACACGTGGCAGTCGCTGCACCTCGAAGGCATTCGCACCGCCCGTTGCCGCCAGCACGCGCGCACCCGCCACAACTTCCGCCTGCAGAAAAGGCGGTTGGTTCATGAGACAATAGCTGTAACAGTTGTAGCCCGCCACCTCAATGGCGAGCGTGTGCCGCCCAGGCGCCACCACAAGCGGAATCTCGTCTACACGGTAGTGCCCCTTGGCGGCTCGGGCCGGCCCCCAGCCAATGTGCTTGCCGTCCAGGGACAGGCGATAGTCATCGCCACCCGTCACGCGCAGGATGGGCTTCTCGCCCGCCTTAACGTCAAGGGCAGCCCGAAATCCCAGAAAGATGTTCCGTTCAGCCGCCAGTCCCTTCGCCCACACAGGCGTCGCCTGTGCGAACTTCGGCTCTTCGCCCATGCCGAACACGCCGGCGCTCACGCACGCCGCCAAACCCATCAGCAGATATTTTGCGCTTTTCATAGTCGTAATTATAACACAAACTTGCCAACGCGAAAAAAATTTAATATCCTGCGGGAGAAACACCTTCCCCATGCGTATAGTGTCAATGAACGCAACGATCGTTCAAAGGAGTAAAAAATGAAGATGACACTTATATCCACTGTGAGTTCCTGGCTTTGCGCAACGGGTGTGGCCGTGGTCGCAAGTTATAGCTTTCTGACAAGTCACCCGGACACGCCGAATGGGCAGAAGCAGGCTGCAAAAGTCGCCGCCCGCATTTCCAAGCAGCAGACGATTCGGAACTATAGGCCCAACAACCGGCATTCCTCTGTGATCAGGAAGACGACTACTGCCAAAGTGACGCAGAAAGACTTCAAAAAGCCAACATTTGTGCCGAATCCAATCCATCCCGCATTCACGAATGCGCTGAATCGGCTCACGGATGAAGTCGCGACCATGACACGCCGTGGAGATGTTGTGCTGAATCATGGTTTTATATTGATAAGGAGGGCCGGGAAGCTGAGCTTGAGGTTTCCCGAGGCGTATGAAAGGGTCGGCATCGGCGGCCTGGCAATTGGCGACGAATTGAAGGACGGCTGGTTTTGTGTTCTTCGGGACACGATCGACGGTTCCCGTCAAGAGAAAATCAGCGAGGTGGTTCTCTGCAGTCATAAGCGCCTGCCCGAGCCCGAATTCTATTGCACAGAAGTGACGTATTCGGCGCTTCCTGTGACCAAACAGATTGATGCCATTCGTATGTACGGCTACCTTAACATCAGCAGTGCGACGAAAGCGTCCAGGATCGTCAAGGAAATTGCCCAATGGATGAAGGAAGACTATGGTGCGGTCGACCTCAGGGCTGGAGTACCTGCCGATATGCTTGCCTCGAAAAAGCTCAGAATCGGCAAAGGGATGGACGTTGACATTTCCGTGAAGTGGCAAAACTGCCAAATGGCCGGACTGGGCAATGCCCGCATTGACATCTCGTTCACCACAAGGGAATTGGCTGACGACAATCAGTACCAGAGCCGTGAATTGGGTCTGGCAACGGACGCGGCAAGACTCCGCACATATCGTAAGACGGGCGTCAATTATTTCACCGTCCGGCCCAAGGTCAGTTCTGAATCGGTCAAGAACAAAGTGGTGTATTGATGGGATCTTCTGGCACAGGATTTGCAAGAAGGACGCACGAGAGGACGTGACATGAAGACGAGATTGTTTCTGTTGGGCGTAATGGCAGCCTGCATGGCACCAGAACTGGCTTCTGAGTGAGGTTACAGGTGAAGACGTGGCCAAGATCTTCAAGAAGTATGGCGTCAAGCAAAGATGATACCGATGCCTCCATCCGCCGCGACTAGATTCATTTTTTCGCACCTTACAATTCGATTTTTACAGATTGATGATTTTGTGAAATATTAATTGATTTCGGCGGGAGATTTACCTGGCACATGCGTATAGTGTCTATGAAAGCAACAATTCAACAACTTACTCAAGGAGCGAAACATGAATATGAAGACATTGCTGATGTGTGTGGTGACGCTGAGCGGCGTTTGTGCATTTGAAACCAGCGCAAAGCCCTTTATGGCCGTTGATGCCCCTAAGAATGCGTCAGCGGGAAAGGCCGTCAAGGAAACGACTTATACCCTTTTCGGGCCTTATGGTATTCGCATAGAGGCCGATCGCGGGTGTGAGAAAGGGGCTAAATACGTTTTGAAGATGCTTAAGACCGTCTATCTGCCGCATGCCGTGCGCTATTACGGCGATCCCTTTGCCGACAAGAAGATTTCCCGCGAATACAAGATCACGGTCAAACGGAATGATGGTCGCGATAAGTCCAACTACAATGGACCGTCGTATCGTCCGGGAACAGGTAGCTGGGCGATTGGCTTGGCCAAGGGGTACGACCAGTACGAGATGTCTCTTGATTATCTGGCGTCATCCGTTCTGACGGTCTGTGAAGATGCCAATTGGGCATCGTTCGTCTTCTATGTGAATCGGTTTGTCCATGGCCAGATCAAGGGGGTCGATCCCATTCCGCAGCTGAAGAAGGACATTGAGAGGGGTTTGTCAAAGGATGGGGATGATAATGAGGGATGGTATCGTGCGCACGCACCGATGTGGGCGGCACTTGAGGAATTGCGCAAGAGGAACCCCAGATTCATCAAGGCGTATTGCACTTTGAAGAATGCGCGTTATGCCAAAGGCCAGCTGCCGAAAGAAATCTCGCTTGATCAGATGGCAGCGCTTCTGAGTGAGGTCACAGGTGAAGACGTGGCCGAGATCTTCAAGAAGCATGGCGTCAAAGACGAATCGGCTCGTAAGTCCTCCAACTGATCGCCGCCATAGTGCCCCCTCCATCTTGGGTACCGTCCTATTTGCCTCAGGTACCCAACTCTTTTCTCTCAGGTACCTGACATCGCCCTCTCAGGTACCTGCTTTTGCATTTCCAGATACCAACCCTTACACGAAACCTCTCGGCCTCTTCGGTGTCCCCGTGGAAAGTCCTTCTTGATCTAGTGGGTGAAAATGGATGGCGCCTTTTTTCCGCAGTTCTCGCAGTTGCTGCAGCCATTGCACGTGAGACGCGAACCGCAGGTGGCACATTCAGGTCGGAAGAATCCGCGAATGCGCGCAATCTTCTCGGCAAAGAGCGACGGCTCAGCATGGTGAAGCGCATATTCAACCTGACGCCCCTCATAGCTCAAACCGGACTTGAATGCCTGCTCGCTCTGCTTTCTCTTAGAGGGAATATGATAGGTCTTCCCTTCCTTCACAAACACCGACCCTGTCTCGATGAAATCAAAAGTCGTATCGTGCCGTCGGCATTGGTCTGAAAGTGATTTCACCCACTCGTAGTGACATGGACGAGATCCGCCATAATTCTCACCGCCGCAGAGAACTTGCTCGAAGTGTCCAGTCGCAAGATAGCGCTCGACATCTATCGGACCTATGAGTGGAGCAGCCATGAAGCCGCGATGCTTGGCCGGGACGTCGAGAAGGATCGACAACCGTTCATCGGCCCGACGCTGATTCTCCGTCGTCACCTCCAGGAGGACGTTTTCGTAGCCATCCCCCCAATCTGCCGGCAGGCACCTGCGAATTCGCGTTGCGCGTTTTGTCAGGATCCGAAAGATGAGGTCAGGTCGGCTTCTTATGATCTGCCATGCCTCGTCACGCCATGCGTCAGCTTCCTCAACGAAGAAGTCAGTCGAGAGCCCTACGAGAATCTCCATGCCGGCCGGATAACGAAAACTCCCATCCCGCTTGCGCAGAAGAGGCATGTCAAAGTTCGCCGTACGGAAGACATGCGAGGTGTCTATGCCACGCTTCGCATCGAGGAAATACATGTAGCAATGCGCGCAACCCTCGCTCACGCGATGACAACCATGCCATGGGTTCCAGATGATCATATTGTCCTATCAGGATTCCGATTTCGCCGTCTTGACGCTTGCAGTCAGGAGACGGAGAAGTTCTATGCAGTCATCGCAAATGGAATCGAAGGCAGGTCCGGGTTCAACGAGTTCGGCATCTCGCAAGAGCTCGAGCCAGTACTCGGTCTCTGACGCCTCCTTGAGTGCGATCTGCAACTTGGAGGTAAAATCCGCCTTGCTCTGTGCATAGCGGCTTTCGGCAATGTTTGCGCCAATCGAAGTACCCGCACGCAGCATCTGCTTTGCAATGACCGATTCCTTATGCTCGCGCAAATACTTGTAGAGTCGCACGATCCGCAACGCAAAGGCCTTGGACTTGGTAAAGAGGATCGAGTCTTTCATCTTGGTGAGCCTTTCCTGGCTTGGAGAGTGCAGTGAATAGTGAAAAGTGAATAACGAATATTTGACTTCTCACCAACTAACCTATTCACTATTCACCATAACCTATTCGTTGATATGGAGGTGGGGGGAGTCGAACCCCCGTCCGAAACAGATTCAACCAAACTTCTACG
>JAKSOW010000094.1 GCA_024405395.1 Kiritimatiellia bacterium
CCGATCTGGATGACGTCGACGTCGTTGAAGAGCTCGATGTCCTTGAAGTCCATGAGCTCCGTCACGATCGGCAGCCCCGTCTCCTTCTTGGCGAGGGACAGCAGGCGCAGCCCTTCCGCACCCAGGCCCTGGAACGCATAGGGCGAGGTACGCGGCTTGAATGCGCCGCCCCGCATCATCGTGGCGCCCGCGGCCTTCACCGCCTTGGCGATGCCCACCATCTGCTCCTCGCTCTCCACCGAACAGGGACCGGCGATGACGGAGAAGGCCCCGCCGCCGATTTTGACGCCCGAGCAGTCGATGACCGAATCCTCGGGATGGAACTTGCGGTTCGCCGCCTTGTAGGGCTCCTGGATGCGCTGCACCGACTCCACGCAGTCCATCGCCTCGATGAGGCCGGGGTCGACGTGCGTGATGTCGCCCACGCAGCCGATGATCGTCTCCAGCGTGCCCGCCGTGACGTGCGGGGTGATGTTCTTGGCCTCGAGCAGCGCCTTCAGGTTCTCGATTTTGCCGGCGTCGACGCCCTTTTTCAGAATGATGACCATGATTCAATTCTCCTTGAATGTCTAAATTGGCAAATCAGCCGCACGCGCCCGCCTTACGCCTCGACGTACGAGCCCAGGAAGTCAAAGTGCTCAATCTCGGGATCCAGCGAAAGGTCGGAGAGCAGGCTCTTGACGGCGGGATCCGCCGGCGACGCCATCACGTCGAAGATGAAGCGGAACTCGAAGTCCATGCCGGGCTGCGGACGCGACTCCAGCTTCGTGAGGTTCACATCGATGGCCGCGAACTTCGCGATGATCTCCGCCAGCGATCCAGGACGGTGCGGGATGGAGAGCATGATCGAGATCTTGTTGGCGTCCGGATAGATCTCGAGGTCCTTCGCGATGCAGATGAAGCGCGTGTAGTTGTAGGTGGCGTCCTGGATGTTCTCGCCGATGATCTCCAGGCCGTACAGGTCAGCACAGGCCCGCGAGGCGATGACCGCCGCGTCACGGCGACCCGAGGCGGCAATCTCCTTAGCGGCGATGGCCGTGTTTGCGCCGGGGGTGGCCTTGATCTCGGGATGCGCCTTGAAGAACTCCGTGCACTGGGCCAGGGCATGAGGATGGCTCATGATCTCCTTGACGTCCGCCAGCTTCACGCCATGCGGGGCCAGCAGCACATGGTCCACCTTCAGGCGCATGGCGCGCACGATGTGGAACTTGTGCTTCTGCATGAGGTCGTAGACCGCCGCGACCGACCCTGCCGCCGAGTTCTCGACGGGCAGAACGCCATAGGGGCACAGTCCGTTCTCAACGGCCTCGAACACCTTCTCAAAGGTGTTGAAGTAGATGATCGTGGGCACCTTGACGAGGCGGCAGGCCGCCTGCTGGGCATACGAGCCCTCGGCGCCACAGCAGGCGACAATGGCACGTGTGGGGAAGGACTTGTTGAACGTCGCCCGAGCCTCGTCAATGGCCGCAGTCAGGGGCGAGTCGCCTTTCAGGATACTGCGCTGACGGGCCTTGGAGATCGAGAACAGCGTCGAGAAGAAAAGCCGGGCGGCATGCTCGTTCTCGGGACCCGCCTCTTCGGAGACGCGGGTAAGGATCTCGCGTTCGCGCGCCGGGTCGGTGATCGAGCCGCCCATTTCGCGCTTGGCCATGGCGACATCGCGCGAAACCTGGAGGCGCTTCAGGAAGAGGGCCACCAATTCCTCGTCAATCCGGTCAATTTCGCCACGCACGGTCTTCAGGTCAATCATGATCTTCTCCACTTTCTCTGTTCATCTGTCTCTTAAATGATAAAGCCCCGTCTCCTTGGGGAGCGGGGCTTTCCGGTCAGACTCTCATATTCGAATCAGGCAAGAACAAGGCCCCGCGTCCCTCCGAACGCGCCAAAAAACGTAAAGTAAAAGCTAAAGGTCTTGTTGCCCATGCGTGGTAGTATACCAAATGTACGGTCTCAAATCATCTGCAAAATTAAAAGAAGTAAACCCCAGATGGAGGCCGTGTTCCCAATCCAAGCTGGACACCGACATTGCAGGGACACCTCGAACGAATCGGAAAATCCACACAGGAAGCCTCAATATGTGTGATTTTTGCAACAATTAACGCAAATTATTTCATAAAATGGATATGCCTCTTGACAATAGTGGCCAAGAAGTGTAGAATACGCGGCGTTTTGGGGAGGTTGCCGTAAGGGCACCTCATGAGACAGAAAAGAGTAAGAAGAAATGAAGATCAAGAGCAAAGCTCCGGTTAAGACCGTCACCACCAAGAAGTGCACCTGCGCAGCCAAGGCCAAGAAAGCCGCTCCTGCGGCCAAGAAGGCTCCTGCCGAGAAGAACGTCACGTTCACCGTGCGTGCGGATGCCGGCAAGACCGTCTACCTCGCGGGCTGCTTCAACAAGTGGAATCCCACGGGCAAGCAGATGCTGGACAAGAAGGGCAACGGCGTCTACTCGACTTCCGTGAAGCTGGCGCCCGGTACGTACCAGTACAAGTTTGTGATCGACGGCACGTGGTGCGCCGATCCCGAGTGCGCCGACTTCGTGCAGAACGAACACGGCACCCTCAACAGCGTGATTACCGTCAAGTAATCACGCCGTGACCTGGCGCTTCGGCCAGGCCTCAAAGCCCTGCGCAGAGCTCCGCCGCCAGGCGGACCATTTCGGCGCAGGGCCTTTTTTTGTAGTATTCAGGCGTACGGGCCTCGGGGGTCCCGCCTTGTGTGGCCTTGGGGTCAGGCCCCGCCAACAGTTCGCGGCAGACAATCGAGCCGCATTCGGCCTTGAATTTTGCGCAAAGCTCCTGCACCTTCGGATAGACAACGGTCTTGTCCGGGCCATATTTGAGCCCCAACGCCAAAGTCGCGCCCGTCACGGCACCACACACTTCCCGCATGCGCCCCACGCCGCCGCCGAGACCTGCGCTCACCTTCATCGCCGTCTCGGCATCCATGCCGAGTTCCTCGGCAAACGCACCAAACACCGCCTGCGAACAGCAGGCGCCTGTCTTGAACAGCTCTTCCGCCCGATCTGCCTTAGTCATATTGCACAACCTTTCTTTCGTTTAGCCGATAAATTCCACGGCACCCGATCCGCCGCCGCCCAAACGAGCCTTTCCACGGGTGAAACGGCCATACTCGATGGCCGTCACAGGGCAGTTGTGGAGACAGCGCAGACACCCCGTGCAACTGCCGTCACGACGCCAGGTTACGCCCGTCTTCCCCAACTCAATCGTCCCACACGGACAATTCTTCGCACAGACGCCACACCGCGTACATTTGGCGGCGTCCACGCGGAAGAAGCCAGCACGCACCAGGAATCGGTTGAAGAAAGTGCCGAGCAGATAGGTCTTCGTGCGCGGGAAAACGCCACGCTTGAGTTCGCATACCCGCTTCCGGGCCGCGATCTTCGCCGCGATTGTCGGCAAGAGGTCCAGTGTCGCCCGAACCTTGGCGGCCGCTTCGGCGTCCTCATCCAGCACAAACCCCGGCAAGCCAATGTAGGTGTCGGGCATCAGCACCGAAAAGGCCGCGTCCAGCCCCTTCCCAATCGCCTGACGCAGCTGCTGGTCGAGAACCCGGTCCGTGAAGCCCACATCATCGCCACATGTCATCACCGTCCAGATGTAAGTTGGGCGGCGACCAGCCAGACGTGCCGCCAACTCCGTGCAGATAAACCGCGCGAGAATCTTCGGCGTGCGCCACCCATAAACCGGAAAGACGATTCCCAGCGAATCCGCATCCGCAGGGACCCCAAGGCGGCACAATTCGTCCGCCACACGCCGGCTCATGCCATTGCCCGAAAAACAAATGAGGTTGCTCATCGACCGCCTGCCTCACCGTGCGCATTTCGGGACCGGACATCTCCCGCGCGACTTGTCGGCCTTGAGGTCGTGCCCTTTGTGGCAGTCCATACAGGCCATTCCCTCTTGCGCGCCCAATGGCGTACGGTCGTCCCCCGAGCCGGCCACGCCCTCTGCGTTCGCGGCATGGCAGCTGGCGCAGAGACGCGTACGCGCATCCGTGGCGCGCTTCACCATCGACCCATCTGCCGCGACGATCTTCTGCAGATGGAGATGCTGCGCCGGGAAGGATGTCTGCTCCGCTCGCGAATAGAGCTGCAACGAATCCTTCGCGTGCATCCGATGGCAGGTCAGGCACGGCACCGCACGCCGCGCCTCTCGTGAAGTATCCTGGAATCGACAAACCTTGCCTTCGCGCACGAGGATGTCCTCAAGGTCACCCGCCATGAACATGCCGTGGCAGCGTAGACACGAGTCCGCCGGTTTCCAGGTGGCGTTGTGTACGGTGTTGGTGAGATAATTCGCGACGGGGCGCCCGTGGCCACCAGCCGCCCATTGAGTCGCCTCGGCGGCATGGCACTTGGCGCAACGCGCCGAGACTTCGTCCACCTGCTTCTCCGAGAGGCAGAACCGCGAATCGAGCTTGGCGTAGTCGGCCCCCTGCAGATGCCGCACCGCACGCCGAAGATTGTCGCCCAGCGCCTCCAGCGTGCCGCCATGGCAGGCCTTGCAGTTCACGTCCTTGTGCGGCGAAGCCGCCATCCGCTCCCGCGAGGCGCGGATTTCATGGCAGAGCACACAGGTCTTGTCCGGCGCGCCATATTCAAAGCGGCAGAATGCACCAATGCCCGCACAGACGGCGAAGCCGGCACCTGTCAAGGCCATGCGAATCAGGATCTTCCTCACAGGCCCACCTCCTTTCGGGAGGCGACGATGTGATTGGCCGTGCGGAAGGCCAGCGCCATGCCCGTGAGCACGGGATTCATGCCGCCGTTGTTCGGATGCACGCCGCAGTCCGCGACAAAGAGATTCGGGAAGTCCCACACACGGCACCATTTGTCGACCACCGACCGCTTGGGGTCTGTCCCCATGCGGCAGGCCCCGCTCTGATGCTGCCCGCCCAGGCTCCACCCTTTACGGGGCTTGTCGCCGCCATAGCCCTGCTGAATGCTGGTGGCGCCACAGGCCTTAAGAATCGCGGCGGCCTTGTCGCTCATGAACTTGCGGGCCTTGGCGTCATTGGGGTGCTCGGCGCCTTCGGCGACCAAGAACGGCAGTCCCCAATGATCCTTGCGCTTCCAGTCGAGGACAATGCGGTTCTCCCAGCGCGGCGTCTGCTGATGCGGACCGCACACGCGGATCATGCGCTTGAAGTGCGTCCGCACAAAGTCCTTGTGCGTCTTGCCCCAGGCAGGTACGCCCAGGTGGTTGGCGGCGGCGAAAATGGACGGCACGAAACGGAAGTCCGTGTGCAGCACGCCACCGCAGATGAAGCCGGGATTGTCGTGGCTGAAGTCCATGAACGCCGTGCCGGTGCCGGGCCCCGCCTCCGTGAAGATGTCGTGATCGAGGAATCCGCGCGCATCCACATAGGCGTGGCTGGAGATGTTGCGCCCCACGGCGTCATGGTTGTTGCCGGCGCCATTGGGGAAGAGCCTGGAACGCGACACCATCAGCAGCTGGGCCGAATTGTTCGAGCCGGCGGCCAGCACGACAATCTTCGCCTCCAGTTCATGGGGCTGGTCATTCTCGTCCACATACTTGACACCACGCAACTTGCCGTTGTCGTCCACCAGCAGCTCGGTGACCATGCAACGGATGCGCAGCTCGCAGTTGCCGCTCGCCAGCGCCACGGGAATCACCGTGTTCTGCGTACCGTTCTTCGCGTCAATGGGGCACTGGAAGCCCACGCACGAATGCTGGTGGATGCAGGCGGGCCGCCCATTGTAGGGAATCGAGTTGCGCAGGAACGGCGCATGGAACGGATGAAGTCCCATCTGCTTGCCCACATTCCACACCAGCTGCGATTCCGGATCCAACGCAAAGGGCGGCATCGGGAACGGCTGCCTGCGTGGCGCCGCAAAGGGATTGCCTTCATTCGAGCCCGCCACGCCGATCTCACACTCGGCCTGGTAATAGTAGGGCTCAAGATCATCGTAGGTGATGGGCCAGTCCTCAACCGAAGAATCGGGAATCTCGCCGTAGTGCGACTTGAGGTGGAAGTCCGTCTCCAGGAAACGCCACGCCATCGCGCCATAGGTCACGGTGCCGGAGCCCACACATGCCGCATTCCACGGCGACACCACGCCCCAGTTGCCGTTGTTCTCGCAGTGGCAGGCCCGCGTGCGTGCGCCATGGGGACCAGGCCCCTGCACCAGACGCGGCGAACGCTGGCTCGCAAGATCGTCTTCACCAAGCGGATCGGTTCTGCACCATTCGCCGCGCTCCAGCAGAATCGTCTTGATGCCCGCACACGCCAACACCTTGGCGGCACAACCTCCGCCCGCACCTGCGCCGATGACTACGGCCTCTGTGGTTTCCTTATGGGACATGATCGAGAAGTCGCAAAGAGGTGGATGATAGGATTACGCGGGGCGGTTCCGTCCGACGAAGGAAGGCCCCGCAATGCCGATCATGCGATAACTGGCCCAATCAAAATTGCCGCCGTGGATCGGATGTCCATAAAATCCCTGCTTAACGTGCGTCAGCAAGGTTGCGAAGAACTTTGGGAACTGCCTCTCGACTTCCGCGGCGCCCAGCTTCGCCACCTTCGCGAGATGTTCGCGGTAGACCGGCAACTGGTCCGCATACGGCGCATCCTTCGCCAACTGCCAATCGATGTACCGCACGACCTTCGCCTCGTGCGCGCCGGGAATGCCTTCGGGGAATTCGCTGGAAGGCGGGTCTGCGGGTATAAGCTCTTCGGCCAGACGGTCGACGATCGCCGCCTCTTCCGCCGTCAGTACCTTCCAGGGTGTGTCAGGCGCGGCACCCATATACTCGATGAGGCCCGCCCCAAACCAGCCGGACAAAAGGCCGCCTGCGGCCACTCCGCCGCCCAAGAACACACGTCGCGTCGTCTTCGCCATCATACCCAATCCTTCTCTGCTGTTGCCCTGCCGCCATTCGCCTGAAGCGAAAAAGGAAGGCAGGGCAACGCGAGAAAAATGCCCCCACTTAGCGGAGGTCTTCGATCTTGATGCCGTCCATGTCGTCGAAAACCTGGTTCTCGCCGCCCATGGCCCAGCAGAAGGTGTACGCGCGCGTGCCCACGCCCGCGTGGATCGACCACATCGGGGAAACCACAAAGTCGTGGTTGTGCATCGTGAGATGGCGCGTCTCATTGCCCTGGCCCATCATGTGGAACACGGTGGCGTCGGGGTCGATGTTGAAGTACATATACATCTCGGTGCGGCGCTCGTGGGTGTGGGCGGGCATCGTGTTCCAGTTCGAGCCGGCCTCGAGCTGCGTGAAGCCCATCACGAGCTGGCAGCTGTCGCACTTGCCGGGGAGGATGAACTGGTGGATCGTGCGCACATTGCAGTCCTCGACCTTGCCGAGGTGGCGGTGGTTCGCGTCCTCGAACTTGATGAGCTTGGTGGGGTACTCCTTGTGCGCGGGATAGGAGGCGAGGTAGAACTCGGCCGGCGCCTTCGCGCTCTTCGAGGCGAACACCACCTTCTTCGCGCCCTTGCCCACATAGAGGACGTCGAGCGGACGCAGCTCATACTTCGTGCCGTCCACGGTCACCGTACCGGCGCCACCAATGTTCAGCACGCCGAGTTCGCGGCGCTCGCAGAAGTAGTCGCTCGCAAGCTCCTTGCCCGCAGGCAGCGCGAGGGACTTCGTGGTGGGAACGGCAAAGCCCGCGATGCCGCGCTCGACCTCGCAGTAGAGCAGATTGACCTTGCCCTTTTCGTAGAGCTTCGTGTGCAGAAACGCCGCACGGAGCTCTTCCGTCGTCATGCGCTTGTACTCATTGCGGCCCGTCGTGTATCTGACTTCCATTTTACTTCTCCTCTTTCAGCGTGAAGGACACCGTAGCCGCGACGACAGGCTGCGCAAACGCGACAGCCAGACGCTTCGGCGAAGGCTTCCCCGGGTTTTCGATTTCTTCTTCCTGAAGTTCCCATTCGCCGCCCTGAACGGCAATCGCCACCGCCGCCTTCGAGCCCTTCTTCGTGGTGAACGTGAGGCTCGTCTTGTCGGCGCCCTTCGTGACGTCACAGTAGGTGATGAGCGGCACGTCAAGGGCCTGCGGCGTCGCGAAGGCGATGTCGTCCGTCACCGTGAACACGCGCCCGGCACGGTCAAACACCGTGGTGCGCACGAGCTTCGTGATTCCCTTCACGTCATAGGCACCCGCGAGATCGAGAACCACCTCGTCCTTGTCCTCGGCGAATTCGGTCTTGAGCACCTTCCCGCAGAACTTGCGGCCGGGCGGCTGCAGCTGCCCCGCAATCCGCGGCACGGGATGGCCGAAGGAGCTGAGCACCTTCGACACATAGCGGTCCTTGGAGAACGTGCGCGCCGTGTACACCTCGCCGCCCGGGTCGCCCGCCAGTTCCTGTCCGTCAAGCATCAGCGTCCAGGTGCCCACATCGTTGTGGTTGTGGAACTCGCCGTTGTGGCCGCCCTTGAGCGCCACCGCGAAGGGCCTGTCCCCCAACGTACGACTGACGAACACCTGCGCGTCCGGGAACGTGGAGCGAATCGGCAGCGTACCCTCCAGCTGGGCCGCATACTCGGGCCAGATCGCCGCACACTCACGGCGACGCTTGTTCGACGGGTTGCCGCCGCCATCGGCGAAATGCGGCGACACGCCCTTCTGGATCTGGAAAGCAAAAGGATAGCCGGCCGCGGCACGGGCGCGATCGCCGCCCTCCTTGAAGAGGTCGACCTTTCCGCCCGTCGCGTCCTTGATCGCGTTGCCCAGATCGAGATAGTGGCCAAAACCGTATTCCCAATAGCCCATGCCCTCCGAGCAGTAGCCGTCCGGCGTGAAGCCGGAGAGGAACACCGGCATCGCACGAAGCGCCGCCTCCACGCAGCGTGCGCGCTGCACGCGGTCGGCCACGCCCAGCAGGGCGGCACGCACGCAGTTGGCGTGGCACACCGCCGTCCAGTTGGCGTTGCCGTAGAACCACCAGTTCTTCGGCTTCTTCACGGCAATGTCGGCCAGATAGATCGAGAAGACGCGGCGATTCATCTCGGCACGCGTCTGCGCGACGACATCTGCCGGCAGGGCCGGCTCCAGCTTGAGCAGGATCTCGGCCAGCATCAGGGCAATGTCTGAGGAGACGAGATCAACTGTGATTGAGGTGTTGTTGAAGTTCTCCAGTCCGCGGTCGTGCGCCGGCAGCACCCACGTGCGCTGGGTGTTGAGAGCCGTCAGATAGGCGGCGATCTTGGGTATGAAGCGCCCCTGCTTTTCCGCGCATTCGGCCGCAACCAGTTTGCGCAGATTACCGGTACGCCGGTAATAGGCCTGTTGATAGTGCGTACGGTTGCCGTTCTGCGAGAACTCGAGATAGAGCGCGTCCGGCGCGTCCGCAACCGGCGCCTTCAGAAGCGCCTCACCGAGCTTGACGTCGTTCTTCCCCTCCCGATCATAGGGCGTGGGACCTGTCGGATTCTCGGGCAGCAAAGCGGCGATTTCGGCCACACGCGCCTCGTTTGGTGTGCGGACACCAGCCGCGTGCACGACCCCAATGGCGCCGACAACACACAAGACCAGAATTGATTTCAGTTTCATGTTCACCTCAGTTTTCGTTGGAGTGGAGACCGCCCGAACCCGCCTTGAAGACGATGTTGGACTTCGTCGTGCCCGGCTGCAGTTCAGCGCAGTTCCAGATGCAGGCGCCACAGTGGACACACTTCTCGCGGTCGAACTTGGGCGTGCCGCCCGCCTCCTCCGGCGGCATCAGGGCCTGCGCACTGCAGATCTCCACGCACGTGCGCTTTTCGCACTTCGCGCAGAGCGACGGATCGGCGAAGGTCACGTGGTCGGCGAAGCCGGCCGCGGCCTGCACCTTGCCGCCCACCAGCAGAACGTCCTGGTGCGACATGAGCAGCTTGCCGTCGAACGGAATCGCCGGCCAGCCGCAGGCGTCCATGACCGTGTCGTGAAGCGGCTGGGCGGCCTTCTTGGCGGCGGCCAGAGCCTCCTCGAATTTCTTGGGGTCCTTGATGCGGCCCTTCACCGCCTCTTCCAGCGTGGGGATGCGCGTTGCCGGCGGCACGCTCGCGAACGGCAGGTGAAGGCCCGTGAACCCGCAGAGGCCCTCGCCCATCATGCCGAAGAAGAACGACTTGTTGAAGCCGTTGCGCGCACCCTTCGCCTTGTGGAGGCGCTTGTCGAGCTTCGAGGCGCGACGCAGCTTCACGTAGGTGGCGTCCAGATTCTCCTTGGTGTAGTCCTTGCCGGCGGCCGCCAGCTCGAGCACGGCCTTCGCCAGCATCGCGCCCGACTCCCAGGCCTCGTCAACGCCCGCGTTCGCCAGGCAGTCCGTCGTGCCCGAACCTTCGCCGATGCGCGCAAAGCCATCGCCCACGAGGAAAGGCTCGCCCTCGACGCCCGATTCCTGAATGGACTTCGCGCCCCAGCTCAGGAGCGTGCCGCCCTCGATGTGGCGCCAGATGTAGGGGTGCATCATCCAGTGCTGCAGGTAGCGGTAGGTGGTGCGCACGGGCGTATCCTGCCAGGGCGCCACGAAGATGCCCATCGAGGCCGTGCGGTTCGGGCCCACATAGAAGAAGCCGAAGATCTCGGGTTCGGGGAAGCCGAGCGTATGCAGCACCGTGCCGGGCTCCAGCGTGCAGCTTTCAGGCAGCTGCACCACGCACTTCATGCCCACGCCCCAGTCGTTGCGGTGATGCCCAGCCGGCAGACCGAACTTCTCGTCAAGCGCGCGCCCCACCGCACCCACAGGGCCATCCGCCACGACTGTGAGCGCCGCCTTGATGTCCATGCCCGGCATGAAGATGCCTTCCTGCGGTTCGCCCTTCTTGTCCACGCCCTGGTCGGCCATCCGCACGCCCGTCACTTTGTCGCCGTCGAAGAGCGGTGCGGCCACGGGCGAACCCGGCATGATCATGAAGCCGTATTCCATCGCCTTCTGCGCGGCCCAGCCCATGAAGGCGCCCATGTTGAGGACGTAGCCGGGCTTCTTGTCCATGAACGGCGGAATGAACGGCAGCTCGCGGGCCTTGTATTCGCCGCCCTTCATGATCACGCCGCCGAGCTTGAAGCAGAGATCCGTGAACTTCGTGCCAAGCGCACGCTTCGAGCAGCCCAGATGGTCGAAGAGATACGCCAGCTTCTCCTGCTTGACCTCAATCGCGTTCGGGATCTCCTTGGCAAGGTCCAGGTCGGGGAACGTGGCCTTGATCGCCTCGCCCTTGGTGACGATGCCCGAAACGCCGAAGCCGACGTCGTCGGCGCGCTCATAGCAGGTGACCTGCAGCGGCATGCCCGGCATGGCCTTCGACTCGTAGAGCGGCGTGCCGTCCTCCTTGGTCTTCATGAGCTCGGGTCCGAGCGTGGCGAGGAAACCGGCGGCCGCCGGGCCAAAGCCCGTCACCACGATGTCGGTTTCCATTGTCTGGCGTTCGATGTTTTCCATTTCCATGGGAGGATTCCTTATTTATTGGCGGCCTTCCGGGCGGACCTTGCCGCGTAGAGGCCGAGACCGAAAAGATAGACGAGGCACGCCAGCGGCACCAGCACGATGCCACGCGCCCCGAAAAGCGACTGCATGCAGCCCTTCGCCAGAGAGGCGAATCCGCCGCCCACGATGGCCATCACCATCAATGCGGAGATCTCATTGGCCTTGGCGGGCAGATGGTCGATGGCGAGCCCCATGCACATGCCGAAGAGATTTGAAAGCCCCAGCGAGGCGATGGCCACCAGCACCAGAAACGCCATCGGACTGGGCGCAAAATACTGGGAAACCGTGGCCACGATCGCAAAGCCGGCCGCCACGGGGAAGCACTTGGCCGGCGAGACGTAGGCAAAGATGAACGCGCCCAGAAACGCCCCCGTCATCTTGGCGAAGAAGTAGACGGTCGGCCCGGTGGCGGCCAGATCAGTATCAACATGGAAGATGCCCTTGAGGTATTCGGGGATCAGCAGGTCGAAGCCCACATCCGCCCCCACGGCACAGACAATGCCGCCTGCCATCGCCAGGACATAGGGATTCGCCAAGAGCCTGACGCTGCTGACGAACGAGGCGCGCGGGCCCTCGCTCTCCTCACGCGGAATCTTGACGAGCAGCAGCCACAGACCCGAGACCAGGGAAAGCATCCCGTAGATGAGGAACATGTACTTCCAGTTCCCCAGCAGCTTTGACGCCGCAAGGGCCACCAACGGCGTGACCGTCGCGCAAATGGCCTTCACGAACTGCCCCAGCGAGATGCGGCTGGTGAGCTGATCGGAGGGAACCACATTCGCCATCAGTGCCGGCAGGGCGGCCTGGATCATGGTGTTGCTGATGCCAATGAGCGCAAAGGCCAGGAAATAGATCCAGAAACGCTCGGCATTCGCCGCCAGCGGCAGCAGCATCGCCACCACAGAGGTGAACAACGCCAGCAGCACCGTATTCTTGCGGCCCATTCGCCCGCAGAGGATGCCCGTGGGGATGGAGATGAGAACGAACCACACATAGATCATCATCGGCAGCGCGCCGGCCACCATATCCGAAAGGCCGCACTCCTGGCGAATGCGCAACATCGTTGTGCTGAGGATGTCGCCCCCACAGCCCATGATGAAGAAGCCGAAGAGGATTGGCAGCAAGATGAGGTTCTTCTTCATGTCATCCCAGGGCGGTTAGATCAGGTCGGCCAGAGGCTGCAGCGCGGGGCACTCCACGAATTCCACTGCGCCCGCATCCACCTTCTTGGCGAATTCAGGATCAATCGGCAGGCGGCAGGCCGTCGCGATGTTGTGGCGCTTGGCGATCTCCTCCACATGGCTTTCGCCGAAGATCGAATGCCGCTTGCCGCAGTCCGGACACGCGAAGTAGCTCATGTTCTCCACGAGGCCGAGCACCTTCTTCTCCATCATCTCGACCATCTTGACGCTCTTTTCGACGATAAGCCCCACGAGTTCCTGCGGCGAGGAGACGATCACGACGCCATCGACGGGCAAGGACTGGAACACCGTGAGCGGCACATCGCCTGTGCCCGGCGGCATGTCCACGAACATCACGTCCAGATCGCCCCAATACACATCCGACCAGAACTGCTTCACGGCGCCAGCGATCACCGGACCACGCCACACCACCGGGTCGCCCGGATTCTCCACCAGGAGGTTGAGCGACATCACCTTCACGCCCAGATTGGAGACGGGCGGCAGGATGCCCTGCTCGTTCTGATAGGTTCCTCCCGAGAGATTGAAGGCCTTGGGGATGGAGGGGCCCGTGATGTCGGCGTCCAGAATGCCCACCTTGAGCCCCTTGCGCGCCGCCAACACGGCCAGCATGGAAGTGACAAAGCTCTTGCCCACACCGCCCTTGCCGCTTGCGACGGCAATCACCTTCTTCACCGTTGAATGGGCGTTCAGCGGCGCCCGGAAATCAGGCTTCCCCTTACCGTCGCTGCACTTGCTGGAGCAGTTCGAACAATCATGTGAACATTCCGACATCGCTCTTAAATCTCCTTTGGAAAGCATATTATACCATAAATCGTCGGCCATTCCCATTCAGACTGGACAGGAACCACAAGACAAATACACTTTTCTTGACCATTCCGCACCATCTGACTACACTTTTCTGCCAGAAGAACAACCCCTTCGATACACTTTTCCGTGATTTTCACCTGCCATTTGCTGACCAAGATCAGCCTTCTGTCCGCAAATTCTCACGCTGGAGCCTCCCGGAAGCCGCCCCCTGTACTTTGTTGTTAAGGCTGTTATTTTCTGTATTGTCAATTACACCGCAACCTGCGGCAAACCTATCCGCAACCTGCGGTGTAGTTTCCGCACAGTGCGGATCGGTTCTCCGCACAGCGCCGTCCTGTTCATAACTTCCCGCAGAGTTATGAACAGCCTACAGGTGCTGCCGCCAGAAGCGGGCAGGAAGATACTCTTCGCCGCATACGCACCCTTTTCTGGGTACTTTCATTTACCCTAGCGGAAACCACGGAACACGCGGAAGCCCGCCTTCGCGGGACACGGAAATGATGCGAGAACATCCACTTCGTACTCGCGATCAACCTTCTGTCCACAGATTCTCACACTGATGGCATCTCTTCACTCATCCAATGGGGAGAAGTCCCCATTATTCGAATCTATCCAGGATCTTGCATACGATATCGGGAATCGTCTTCTCGAGGGCATCAATATTCGCCAGATATTTCTGCAAAGAAAGCTTAAAACCTATTATTGGATCAATGAACCTCAGAAAACCATCATCATCGACCAGGACATTGTCACCATCTTGACCAACATCCGTCACAAAAACGTATTCGTTTCCGAATGAATATCTATTCTCTGGCTTGAGGCCAAGTTCAGATAGACTTACGGAGATCTGCCCGTCATCAGGCCGGATTTCAGATCGAACGGCATGTTGGCGATACACGATCCGTGCATCATGGAGATCTTCGACAACGCCAAGGAAATCAAGCCGACAATCCGGAAACATGACATTGTGGACTATATGTTCGAACAACACGTATTCTGCCGGATGTTTCTTGAGGTGGAGTTTGGCAAAAGGATTCTTGATTTTGTAGTAGAGCTGGTCTTTCTGAACAAGCCTGACTTCGCTCTCTCCAGAACGGATTGTATAGCGCGAGCCCGGAACAGAGGATGCCTCCAGCAGACAACCTGCATGTCGGGCGGCGGCAATCAACGCGCGGCTCTCTCGGCGTACCGAATCCTCCGACAGCGTCCCAGAATCTCTGCTTCGTTCATCGGCACTTGCTCGTGCAAGCATTCGGACACTGCGGATATCAGAAAGCGCCTGCTCGACAATGGTCGTGACAGGATAAATGATTCGACGCTCATGTCCATCCCCTCCAGATAAGTTTTCTTCAATTCTTCGAGCATGGCGATCTCCTCTCAAGAATCTAAACATCGACTTGAACATTGTTCATATTATACCCCGCCCATCAGTCTTTGACAATCGAAAACCGACTTACCCTACCGGATTGAAGGTGCTGTATTT
>JAKSOW010000095.1 GCA_024405395.1 Kiritimatiellia bacterium
GCGGGGCAGACCCTGACGCTCGATGGCGAGATCAGCGGCTCCGGGAACAGTCTCTGCTGGGGTGTTGACGCGACGGGCGCCCCTGCGGGTGGTTACGCCTTCACAGGCCTCAACACCAGCTTCCTGGGAACCATTTGCGTGTCACAGCGCGTGGTGCATGCCACGGCCCGCCCCACGCTCAATCTTTATGATGGACGCAACCTAGGCGGCAAACTTCCGGCCTTTGAGCCCCGTGCCCTGTGGTTGGATGACAATGCGCTTGTCTATCTGCCATCGAGGAACTCGTCGGTGACGCTGCCGCATGACTACAATCGCGGCCTGTATGTGCGTTGTGCTGCCGAAATCAACGTCAACGACACGTCCGTTCTGGAGATCAAGCAGCCCATTCTGCTGGCGGGGCACCTGGGGCTTGTGGCAGGGGGGCGCGTGATTCTGGGCGGCCCCATGACGTTTGAGGAGAGCTTGGGCGGCGCGGTCACCGAGGTTCCCGTTGCGGACTCTAATGTCGTCACTGTGGCCAAGGGCACGCTCGTGGCGGCTCACCCCGATTGCCTCAATGGTTGTGCCGTGTCATTTGCCGCCGGTACGCATCTGGAGCTGCGCGCGGATCTGGATGACGCCAATCTCACGCGTTATGGCATCAGGCTGACGCGTGATCTGTCCGATGTGGCTCTTGATTCGTCGTTCGCCAGCAAGTTGCCGTTGACGGTGACGTGCAATTCGGCCCGGCCGATGCGCGCGGTGGTGGGCTTGATCACGGTGCCTGCCGCCCAGGCTGCTTCGATGCGGGAAAAGCTGCCGACCTTTGCCAAGCTTTGGGCGGGCACGCGGCAGACGCTTGTTGAGATTCCTGACGCCGAGGCGGGCACCGTGACATTCGCGCTGCAGGTCGTCTGCCCGGGCACTCAGCTCATCCTGCGTTGAAGGGCGGTGTCCAATGAGGCAAGTTTGCACATGGGGACTTGGCGCTGTGGTGTGGCTGGCTGTGGTCGGTACCGCATCCGCCGGCGTCAAGGTGTCCGAACGCTTTGGCTATGATCCGGTTGACGCCACGAAGAACCTGCAGGCGGCGCTGGATTCAGGCCTGCCCGAGATCATCGTGGACAGGCAGAGCGGACCCTGGTTCACCCTGCCGTTGAAGGGGCGTTCAAATCAGACGATCGTCTTCGAGGACGGTGCGGAGATATGCGCCAAGCGCGGAGCCTTTCTGTCGCCCGGCGCCTCGTTGCTGACCCTGGCCAGCGTCTCCAATGTCACCTTGCGCGGCAAGGGTGTGCTGCGCATGTGGCACCAGGACTACATGAAGCCGCCTTACAAGCCAAGCGAGTGGCGGCACGGCCTTTCTCTGCGCAGTGCCCGTCAGGTGCTGGTGGAGGGGCTGTCCATCATCGATTCTGGCGGCGATGGCGTCTATCTCGGGATTGACGGAGAGGGGCGTGCGGGCGCGCCCAACCGTGACATCATCCTGCGTGACGTGGTCTGCGACAGAAACCATCGTCAGGGGGTGTCCGTGATCTCGGCCGCGAATCTGCTGATGGAACGGTGTG
Source organism: Kiritimatiellia bacterium (assembly GCA_024405395.1). Lineage (GTDB taxonomy): Bacteria > Verrucomicrobiota > Kiritimatiellia > RFP12 > UBA1067 > RGIG6720. Next base: position 1,548 of record JAKSOW010000095.1, read on the forward strand.
TGCTCAAGAACACGAAGGGCACGCCGCCAGAGGACGGCATCGACTTTGAGCCGAATCATCCAGGGCAGCTGATCGAGAATTGCGTGCTTCGGGACTGTGTGTCGGAGAACAATGCGGGACGTGGCTTCGAGATGGCGATTCTGCAGTTTGACGCCACCTCCAGGCCGGTGTCGATCAGGCTGGAGAACTGCCGTTCAGTGAATGACTACGGCGCCTTCTACTATACGCTGGGCAAGCGCGACCCGCTCGTCCCCGCCGACGATGGCGTCGTGGAGGTGGTGGGATGCCGTTTCGAGAAGGCCCGTCATCGTGCGGTGAGCATTGTGCGCAAGCCGCTTTCGTCGGGGCGCATCTCCTTCAGGGACTGCGTCTTTGACCAATGCTGCGCCGATGAGCCGAAGAGGCCTGATGTGAGTATCCTGTTCCAGGGGCATGAGATCTATCCCGCCGACAGCGTGACCTTCACGAACGTGAAAATCGTTCAGGGCGACATGCGCGACTGGCTGGCGCCGGCGCTCTTCGATGAATTCCGTGGCGCGCCGACGTGGGTGGACGGTGACGTGACGGTGACGGATGCGCAGGGCAAGATCACCCGCGTGGCAATGGACGAGGCCTGGCGGGCGGCACGCTTCAAGTCGGTGCCCGGCGAAAAGGTTGAGATCTTGTCCCCGTGTCCGTTCTCGACCGAAGGTGTGCGGGTGGTGGATGAGGCGCCAGGTGAGATGGTGGCCGTCTCGCCGTTCTATACGCGCTATTCCAACGCCTACGTCTTCTACGCGGCGCAGGCGGGAGAGGTGCATTTCAAGATTGCGCAAAAGGTAATCGGCCGTAAGCGCGGCTACATGGACGGCACGCTGAATCTGCGTGCGTATGGGGCGTCGAAGACGCTGCAGGCCTGTGCCATTCCCAAGACGGCCAAGGGCGAGGTCGTGACCTTCAGGGTGCCGAAGGCGGGGTTCTATTCGCTTTCCACCCGCGGTGCGGGCTCCAACGGGTCTGCCATCATCGGCACGGATGTGCCGTTGGCGCTGGACACTACGGAAAACATGGCGCGCTTTGTGCTGTCGTCCGGGACGCTGTGGGCCCATTGCCCTCAGGGGAAGAGGCTGTGCCTACTGGGGCTGGGCGATGGCGTGGAGACATTCTCGTCAGAAGTCAGCTCCCCAGATGGCGCATGCGCGCAGAGACGAGCCCATAATCTGGGCGGGTTCCGTTTCACCTCGGCCCCTGCCGCTGCGGGGGGACTCTGGAAGCTGACCATCGGCAAGCCGAGCAAAGGTGTGCTCGAGGACTACTCCCTGCAGGTGCGGGGCGTGCCAGGACTCTTCTTCCTCTCCGAAAGGAAGTACTGGCGGTAGGTTCAGCCCTTTTCGGGGCGGGGGCGCAGGCGGTCCACAACCAGGGCGATGGCGCCGTCGCCCGTGAGGTTGCAGGCGGTGCCCATGCCGTCGAGCGCCAGGTAGATCGCCACCATCAGCGCATAGCGCTCGGGGGTGAAGCCCAAGGCGGTCTCGACAAGTGTGGCGGCCGCCAGGACGCAGCCTCCCGGCACGCCGGGAGAGGCCACGGCAATGATGCTCATCATGAAGATGAACTCCGCGAAGGCCGTGGGCGTAAGCGGTTCTCCCCACATCACCATGAGGCCCGCGGCGTAGGCCACCATGTTGCTCATGCTCCCGGCGAGATGCACATTGGAGCAGAGCGGGATGACGAGGTTGGCCGTCTCCTCGGAGACGCCGTTGAGCTTCGTCTGGCGGAGCGTCACGGGAATCGTGGCGGCGGAGGAACAGCAGCCCCATCCCGTCAGATAGGCGGGCAGCATGTTCAGTAGGGCGCGGAGGGGGTTCCTGCGGGAGACAAGACCCGCCAACGCGTATTGGGCGAACAGCACGACGACCGTCAGCAGCGTGCAGAAGACCATGAGCTTCACGGCCGGCCCGGCGATGACCTTGAGGCGCCCGGAGGCGGTGAGATCGGTGATGACGGTGAAGATGTAGACGGGCAGCAGCGGGACAAACGCCTTGGCGATGGTGCGTTCCACAATGGCCTTGAGCTGGCCAAAGGCCAGGTAGAGCGCATCGGCCTTCAGGGCGGCGATGCCCAGACCAAGCATGAAGGCCGTGACAAGCGCGGTGACCACGTCGAGAATCGGCGGAATCTTGAGGGAGAAGTAGGCCGGAAACGAAAGCGCCTGAGTGGCGTTGGCGAGATTGGCGCCGCTCAGCAGCCAGGGATCCACGGTGCAGCTCGCCACATAGGCGAAGGTGCCGGCGAAGATGGTTGAGCCCCAGGCGAGGCCCATGGTGAGCAGCAGCATGCGACCGGCGGCACGCCCCGTATCGGCGATGGCGGGGGTGACGAAGCCGAGAATGATGAACGGCACGAGGTACTTGATGAACTGGCCGAAGAGATCGCGGAAGGAGTTCAGGGCGCGAATGCCGCAGGCGGGCAGGAAGAGGCCGGCCACAATGCCGAGGACAATGGCGATGGCGAGGCGCGTCAGCAGTCCGGGTTTCCAGTTTCTCATGCGTAGGTCCTTAGTAGCAGCGGTTGCCTATCTCGGTTGCGGCGTTGAGCGACGAACGGAAGTCTGAAGGCGTCTTGGCCATCGTCAGGCGCAAGCCGCCGTAGTCGAGCTTCCAGTGCTTCCGTCCCGAGACGGGGCGGATGCCGAGTTCGGCCAGTTCCGCCAACACGTGGGCGTCATTGAAGGAGCCGGCGTTTTTGAGGATCTGGCGCAGGCGCGCACGGCGGCGGTCCAATTCGCCGGAAGGGGGATTGGCCGCCAGGAACGCCTCCAGTACAGCCGCACGCCGATCGCGGCCGGCTTGTCGGGCAATGGCCTGCGTCTCCGCGAGCGACGTGAGGATCATTTCACGCAGTTCGCCGGCAAAGATCTCGTCCAATCCTGCGGGGATCTTGAGGAGCTCGGGCTTCGGGACTGCGGCCGTTGGGACTGCCGCAGTCTCGGGCGCGGCAAATGTGGCTTCATCGGGCTGGGTGGCGTGGTTGAGGGACTGCTCCAGCGCCGCGCAGGTTTCGCGCAGCCGCGCGCGGTCCGTCTCCGCAGATTGAAGGGCCTCCTGGGCGGCATGGAGTTCCTGCGCCATGCTTTCGGCCTGGGCCTTCGCCTGTGCCTGGGCGCAGGCCGATTGCTGCAGCAGGGCCTCCAGCTCGGCGATGCGAACCTTGAGGCCCTCAAGCTCGGCGCTCTTGTCTTCAACTTTTGGCGCAGGGGCCTTCTTGGGAGCAGTCCGCTTGGCGCTGGGACTGCTGTCCTTGCTGAAATAGGCGAGCACCTCGGCTTCGTCACGACTGAGTGCCGCTTTTGCCGTTGTTGGGGCAGGGGGCGCCGCTGGTGGCGGTTCGGTAGGCTGGGAACGAATCAGGGCCTTGGAGAGTTGTGCGAGATCTGTCAGTTTACGTGCCATGGTGCGGAACCTATTGTATCACAATGCGGTTCGGGCGTGAAGGGGGAGTCGGTGTGTTTGCCAAGGTAAACTTTTTTCGTTTTCCCTCTTGCGGAGTCGTGTTAGCTTTGGTAAACTTATAGCCGTCTAACAAAATTAGGATGGATGAAGACTATGACGCTGGATGAACTGAAAGTCGGCGAGATGGCCGAGATCACGGGATACACGCTGGGCAATTCCGCCTATCGTGCCAAATTGTTGGCCTTGGGCCTTACGCGGGGTACGCGGGTCAAGCTCATCAACGTGGCGCCCTTGGGGGATCCCTTTGAGCTGGCGGTACGGGGGTATCATCTGTCGCTTCGCCGGGACGAAGCCAAGGTGATCAAGATCAAGTCATTGGTCAAGGAGGAAGTGAAGTGAAACGCACAACGATCGGTTTGGTTGGCAATCCCAACTGCGGCAAGACGACGCTTTTCAATGGCCTCACGGGCGCCAAGCAGCACATCGGCAACTGGCCGGGCGTCACAGTGGAGAAGAAGGAGGGCGAGTTCATGCTGCCCTCGGGCAAGGCGGCCACGTTGGTGGACCTTCCCGGCATCTATTCGCTGACGGCGTCGAGCGAGGACGAAAGGGCTTCGCTGGAGTATATCCTCTCTCATGAGGCCGATCTCTTCATCAACATCCTGGACGCCACGACGATCGAGCGCAATCTCTATCTGACGCTTCTCCTGTGCGAGCTCAAGGTGCCGATGGTGGTGGTGGTGACGATGATGGACATTGCCCGCCAGCGCCGCACGTCCATTGACCTGGAACATCTTTCCCAGCATCTGGGCGTGCCCGTCATCGGCGTGAACGCCACGGATTCCCGCGACGTCAAACGTCTGCTGGGTACGCTTGAGGATGCGCTGGCGGCCGGTCGCGTGCCGAAAGTGCCGTTGGAGTACCCCAATGAGCTTGAGCAGGAGATCGACATCCTGGCCTCCTGCTCCATCAAGACGGCCGAGGCCTTCAAGGTGGATCCCCGCTGGGTGGCCATCAAGGCCATTGAGGGCGATCCGCTCGTCACCAAGGCATTGGTATCGTATCACGACATGGCGCCCGAGGTGATTGACGGCGCGGTGAAGCGCTGCACCAGCGTGCTCAAGGAGGAGCCCGACATTGTCCTGGCCGACACGCGCTACGGCGTGATTGCGGGCCTGGTCAAGGATGTGGTCACGGTTGTGCAGAACAAGACCTACCTTTCGGAGAAGATCGACCGCTTTGTGCTCAACCGTCTGTTGGGCATCCCGCTGTTTCTGCTGATGATGTACCTGGTGTTCTGGTTCACGCAGACCGTGGGCGGCGCCTTCATCGACTTCTTCGACAAGTTGGGCGACACGCTCTTTGTGGGTGGATCGGCCTATCTGCTGGGCGCAATGCACGCGCCGGATTGGCTGATAGCCGTCGTCTCGAACGGTGCCGGCGGGGCTCTGCAGACGGTGATGACGTTCATTCCGCCGGTGGGCTTCATGTTCCTGGCGCTCTCGGTGCTGGAGGACTCCGGCTATATGGCACGGGCGGCGTTCCTGATGGACCGCTTCATGCGCTGGCTGGGCCTGCCGGGCAAGAGTTTCGTGCCGATGCTGGTGGGTTTCGGCTGCTCGGTGCCGGCCATCATGGCCACGCGCACGCTGGAGTCGCGCCGTGACCGCCTGCTGAACGTGTTCATGATTCCGTTCATGAGCTGTGGCGCCAAATTGCCGATCTGGGTGCTGTTCGCGGCGGCGTTCTTCCCGCAGAATCCGGGCCGCTTCGTGGCGCTCATCTACATCACCGGCATCGTGCTGGGCATTGTCACGGGGCTGCTCCTGAAGCGTACGCTTTTCCAGGGCGAGCCGTCGCACTTCATCATGGAACTGCCGCCCTACCATTGCCCGCGGCCGAAGCACATCCTGCTGCACACCTGGGAACGCCTCAAGATCTTCATCGTGCGCGCCGGCAAGTTCATTGTCCCGATGGTGCTGGTGCTGGGCATGCTCAACACCATCGGCACGGACGGTTCGATCGGCAATGAGGATACCGAGAGTTCGGCGCTGGCCGCCGTGGGCAAGACGATTACGCCCGTCTTTGAGCCCATTGGCGTGGAAAAGGACAACTGGCCGGCGGCGGTGGCGATTTTCTCGGGCCTTTTCGCCAAGGAGTCCGTGATCGGCACCATGAAGGGGCTTTATGGCCAGATGGATGCCGTGGCGGCGGCAGACGAAAAGAAGTCCGACAAAGACGCCGCTGAAGAAGATGAGTATTCCTTCCTTGGGGGTATCAAGGATGCGTTCGCCTCGATCCCGGAGAATCTGAGTGGTGTCCTGGGCGGCTTGATTGATCCGTTGGGCCTCGGTGACGCCAAGGAGGAGACGGAGAGCGAGGAGAATGCGGCCGCCAAGACATCGTTGGCCAAGCATTTCCCGAAGGGATTCCATCAGATGTTCTCCTATCTGCTGTTCGTGCTGCTCTATGTGCCGTGTCTGGCGGCCACAGGCGTCGTGTTCCGCGAGATCGGCAAGGCGTATGGTGCCGTGTTCGTGGCCTACCTCACGGTGCTCGGCTGGTCGGTCGCGACCATCTATCATGCGGTGACCGTCACGAACAGCGCCCTGTGGTTCATGGTCGGCGCAGGCCTGCTGGTGGCGATGTTCTCCGCGTTCTGGGCCTATGGCCGCCGGCATCGGACAGAGCTCGCGTGATTTCCTCCGCAGTCTTGGGACTGCGCATTAACACACAAGAAAGCAAAACAATGAACTCAAAGCACATCAAGGTATTGGCCTGTGCAGCCGCAGTCTGCGGCGGTGTTCTGGCCAGCAACGCTAACGCCACTCCCTCCGGAAAAGACGCCGGGGCGAGCCCTCAGGAGAAGCCTACGGCAGAAGCCGAATCCGCGCCCGAGGGATGGCACTATGACGCGGGAAGTGGCCTCGGTTTTGGCGAGCAGTCCATCGTCACCGCATCGGCCGGTCTGGCCTTCGACTCGAAATTCATGAGCTATGGTCTGGTGGACAACAAGGATCCGATTGTGACGCCTTCCGCCTCCATCACGTTCTTCGATTGGGTCAACTTCGAGGTGGCGGCCCTCTTTGACGTCACGAAGTATGGGCGCAAGGCGGGGTATTCGAATCGCGGCGGGAAATACATTGAGCTTGATCCAGGGGCGTCGCTTAGCCATGCCTTCACGTCGGAGGATCTTGAATGGCTGCCCACCACGGTGGAGTTTTCGTTGGGGTATGCCTATGAATACCATCCCGAGGCCATGGGCCATCGCACGGGCGATCCGGGCGAGGACACGCAGTTTGTCTCCTTCGAGGTGTCCCTTCCTGATCTTTGGGTGGAGCCGACCTTCCAGTATGAACGCGACATCAGCCGCGACAATGGCACCTATCTGAACCTGGAGCTCGGGCATGCGTTTGCGCTGATTGACGGCGCGAGGGAAGATGATGACCCGATCCTCTCGTTCCGTCCGTCAATCGGGCAGGGCCTCGGCAACACCCAGCGTGTGGCGGGGTACCTTGTGAAGCATGGAACGGAGGACGAAGCGCTGGACCACGGGGGGCTGATGGACACCTGCATCAAGGGTGAACTCACGTGGCAGATCAGTTCCTGGCTCACCCTGTCGGGCTATGTCGCCTACTACGATTATCTGTTCGACCGCCAGATGCGCGATGCGGCGCGGGACTACGAAGCGACGGGACGCGACGACACGAGCTACCACTTTGTGGGCGGGCTGGCCCTGAACGCGACCTTCTGACGCGTAGCCACATCTTAGTCTCGTCGGTTTCGGGTTTCCGACGGGGATTTGCCGGGACATTGCCAAAAAGCAATGTCCCGGCAAATTATTGACCACATCGTTTTGGTTCAATATGTGGCATGTACGCACTAAGTGTTTTCAGAAATGTTGCGCGCCATCCCAAGACGGTGTTGCTGGTGTTGCTCCTGGGAGCCGCACTGGGCGTGCGCACATGGCAGGGGTTGGCCGTGGATGTCTTCCCCGACATCTCCGTGCCCCGTGTCACGATCCAGACCGAGGCGGGCGGTCTTACCGCCGAAGAAGTGGAGCAGCTGGTCACCATTCCGATCGAGACGGCGGTGAACGGCATTCCCGGCGTTTCCACCATTCGTTCGAGTTCAGGCGGCGGGCTGTCCTTCGTGTGGGTGGATTTTGACTGGAACGTGGATCTCGCCCGCGCGCGGTTTGATGTCTTTGAGCGGCTGGCCCGCGTGCGGGAGTCGCTTCCGGCCGAGGCGGAGGCCGAGATCGCGCCCGTGGTGTCGGTGACGGGCGAGATCATGCTGGTGGCCCTGACGGCCAAGGAGGGCGGAGCCTCTCCGCTGGAGTTGCGCGAATTGGCCGAGTATGATCTGCGCACACGTCTGCTGGGCATCCCGGGCATCGGCGAAGTGGCCGTCATCGGCGGCCGGTTGCCCGAGTATTGCGTGGCGGTGGATCCGCGACGTCTCGCCGAACATGGACTGGGGATTGCGGAGGTGGTTGAAGCCACCCGCGACACGCGCACGGCGCTCAGCGCGGGATATCTGCCGAATGTCGCCGGCGAGGAGATCCCGCTGCGCCAGTTGGCGCGGGCCGATACGCTGGCGGCGTTGCGCAAGTCACCCATCCCCTTGGCGAGTGGTTCGCTGCGCCTGGGAGATGTGGCCGAGGTCTCGCTGGCGGGCGCACCCCGCCGCGGGAGCGCCTCGTTCGGCGGCAAGGACGCCGTGGTGCTCTCCGTGCAGAAGGCCCCGGGCGGCAATACGCCGGCCTTGACACGCGCGCTGGAGAAGGCCTTGGCGGAATTTGGCGCGACGGTGGAAAATCGCGGTGTGGAGGTGCACGTGAACGCCTACCGCCAGGCGGACTTCATCGGGGCCTCCATCAAGGGCGGCGGCGAAGTGGTGCGCGATGCCGTGATCGTGGTGGCCATCGTGTTGCTGGTGACGTTGCTGGAGCTGCGCACGCTCTTGGTGGTGCTGATCTCCATGCCGATCACCATCCTGCTGGGGCTGGTTTTGTTCCCTGTCTTTGGCCTTGGCGTGAACGTCATGACGCTGGGTGGTTTTGCCGTGGCGGCCGGCGACATCGTGGATGCCGCCATCATCTTCACGGAGGTGATTCGCCGACGCCTGGGTGAGAATGCGGCACTGCCGGAGAATGAACGGCGTTCTGCGCCCACGGTCATTGCGGAGGCGGCTGTTTCCGTGGCGCCGGGGGTTCTCTTCTCCACGGTGATTGTGGTGCTCGTCTTTCTTCCGCTGCTGATGCTGTCGGGCTTGGAGGGCCAGTTCTTCCGTCCTCTGGGTTTGGCCTACTTGTGCGTCTTTGCGATGTCGTTGGTGAGCGCCTGGGTCGCAGTGCCGGCGCTGTCGTGCGTGTTTCGCCTGGATCGCGGTTTTCGTCCGCCTAAGGAAGGCGTGGCGCGGGAGGGCTTGGGCATTCGCGTGATGAAGGCCGTCTATCGTCCTTTCTTGGCTGTTGCCTTGCGCGTCCCGAAACTGGTGGTGCTGGGCGTCGTGGCGTTGGCGGTGGGCGCGGCCTGGATCGCCAAGGACTTCGGCTCGAGTTTCCTGCCGCCATTCCGTGAGGATTCCTTCAATGTGGCCCTGTCGTTGCCGCCCGGCGCCTCGCTGGCGGAGACGGAGCGGGTGGCGGAATCCTGCGTGCCGGTGCTGGAGGCGATTCCGGGCGTCCTGTCCGTGACGCGGCGCACGGGGCGTGCCGAGCGCGATCAGCATGCGGAGCCGGTCTCGAGTTCCGAGTATGTGGTGCGTGTGGACCTCAAGGGCGATACGGATGCCGTGCGGTCGGCGATTCGCGCGAAGCTCGGCGGCATTCCGGGCTGTTCGCTGCTTGTGGGCTATCCCATTGCCCATCGCATTGGCGCGGTTCTCTCCGGCACCGAAGCCGAGGTCGCTGTCAACGTCTATGGCGAGGATGTGGCCGTTCTGCGCGACACGGTGGCCAAGATGAAGACCGCGCTCGCGAAGGTGCCCGAAGTCTCGGACGTGCGGGCCAATCGCGAGGTGACTGTACGTACGCTGCGCATCGACTACGACGCCGAGGCGCTGCTCGAAGCTGGGCTTACCCTCCGTGAGGCGGGTGAGCAGGTGGCGGCGGCCTTTAACGGCGTTGAGACGGGTGAGGTGCGCGATGGTTTGCGCAAACGGGCTGTGACGGTGCGTTTGGCGGGCGGTGTGGATGCTGCCGATGCCGAATGCGTGAAGGGACTGCTGCTGGCGGGGCGCAACGGCAAACGCGTGCGTCTCGACGATGTGGCCCAGGTGGTGCCGGAGGAATCCTCCAACCTGATGCTGCGTGAGGGCGGACGGCGGAAGGCCCTCATTTCCTGCAACGCGTCTGATGGCGTCAATACCGGCGACCTCGTGGCGAAGCTGAGCGCGCTGCTGGGCCCGATTGCGGCATCCGCCGGATGCTCCGTCGAGTTTGGCGGCAGCTATCAGGCGCGGGAGAGCGCCGGCAGGCGCCTGGCGGTGTTGGGCGTGGGGTTGGTGCTGGTCGTCTGTCTGATCCTCGTCTTCGCGCTCAAGTCGGTGAAGGGGGCGTTTTTGGCGCTTCTGAACGTACCACTGGGACTGGTGGGCGGTGTGGCGGCCGTGGCGGTGGCGGACCCCGTCCTGTCGGTGTCGTCGCTGGTGGGATTTGTCACCGTGATTGGCTTTGTGCTGCGCAACGGGCTGCTGCTGCTCAACTGCTTCCAGGAACGTCTGGCGGCTGGTGCGGATCTGGAGACCGCCATTCGCGCCGGTGCGCTGGAGCGCATGCCGCCAATTGTCATGACGTCGCTCACCACGGTGTTCGGCCTGGTGCCCATCATGCTGGCGGGCAACAAGCCGGGCGGCGAACTGCTGGCGCCGCTGGCTGTGGTGCAGTTCGGCGGACTGCTGGGCGCCACCGTGCTCAATCTCGTGGTGCTGCCGGCTGCGGCGAAGGCTTTTGGCCTGGAACGTGTGGAGGTTTCAGAGGAGGCGCGGGCATGAAGGTGTTTGGCATGAAGGCTTTGCTGGGGCTGGCCGTGTGTGGCCTGATGCTGGGCGGTTGCCGGTCCTATGAGCAGCGCCCCATCGATTGGGCCGCCGAGGCGCAGAGGGAGGCCCCCGGAGAGGTGCGCATTGAGACGGCGCGCGACGCCGTGACGGTGGCTCTGGTGGGCAATCCCGAAATCAATGCGCTGCGCCTCAAGCACGCGAACTCGCGGCGGGTGGCGAAACAGACTGGCTGGTGGGAGGATCCTGAGTTCGATGTGGATCTCACGCGCATTCTGCCCTCCACCTCGCATCCGTTTCTGATGGGGTCTTCGCTTACCTTCACCTTGCCGCTCTCGGGCGTGCCGGGGTGCGAGGCGCGTGCCGCCGAACTCTACGCCGCGGCCGATGAGGCGGCTGTTTGCGCCAAGGAGCACGAACTCGCCTTTGATGTGCGCGCGGCGCTCATTCGGCTGATGGCCTTGCGCGAACGGATTCGTCTGCTGCGGGCGTATGGTGCAGACATGCAGATTCAGAAGGCTCTGGATACGGCCGAGAAGCTCAACCAGGCTGGCGAGGTCACGGCGGGAGACCTGGCGTCGGCGAAGCGTCGGCGGCATGAACGGCTTCACCGCCTGCGCGCCGCGGAACGCGAGTGGGTGACGGAGGAGATGGCCTTTGTGCGCGTGTTGGGTCTGATGCCCGGCACGAAGCTGGTGCTGCCGGAGGCCGATGTGCATCGTCATCATGAAGAGATGCCGGCATTGGATCCGTTGGCTTTGTCCAAGCACGTGCGGGTACAGTCTGTGCTGGCCAAGCACGACGCCACGGAGGCGGCGCTGGAAACGGAGATTCGGCGGCAGTATCCGGACCTGAAGATCGGCCCCGCCTATTCGCGTGAAGACGGCATGGATCGCCTGGGCATTGTGGCGGGGCTTACGTTGCCGCTGTGGAACCGCAACCGCAAAGGCATTGCCGAAGCGGAAGGCGCACGTGATGAGGCGCGGCTCGAGGCGCTCAATGCCTGGCGCGATCTGGTGCGCGATGCCGCCGCCGCCCGGGCGAACCTGTCGAGCCTGCTGGATCATCCGCCCGCGCCGAACACGGAACGCGAAAAGGCCGAGAAGCTGGTTGAGAACGGTGAGCTCGGCGTGGTTGACTACCTTTCAGTGCGTGAGGAGATTGCCGACTTGGAGCTTGAAGAGGCCGAGTGGCGGCGCGACGTGTGTTTGGCGTGTGACGAGGTGGCGCGCCTGAGTGTTGACGAATGAGGATTCTGGAGGTTACGATGAAGAAGATGCTGATGGCTTTGGTGAGTGCGTTCTGCTTGGCCGTTTACGCGGCCGAACACAATCATGAGGGACATGATCATGAGGGGCACAAGCACGATGCACATGAGGCGCATGAGGGCCACGACCATGGTGAACACAAGCACGATGCGCATGAGGACCATGATCATGGCGAACACAAGCATTGTGCCCACGAAGGCCACGATCACAAAGGTCATGTCCACAAAGACCACGAGGATCACGACCACGAGGGACACAACCATGAGGGGCATAACCACGATCATGGTAAGTCGGTTGAAGTGGCGGTGGAACTCCAGCAGGCCATGGGATTGAAGACAGTACACCCCGAGAAACGGCGTATGCAGGCCACGGTGTCCTTTACGGGACGCTTTGAGCTGTCACCTGATGCACGGCGGACCGTGGCGAGCCCCGTGGCGGGGCGTCTGGCCTTGGCCGTGAACCCGCTGGCCAAGGTGCAGAAGGGCGATCTGCTCTTTACGGTGACATCGCCTGACCTTGTGGCGCGGGCAAACGAGATTGCCGTTTTGGAGAAGCGTCTGGCGGTTTATCGGAATCTCAAGACCGCGAATGCGCAGCTGGAGAGCGATTTGGCGGTGAAGAAGGCCGAACGGGCGGCGCTGCTGGCAAACGCCGAGGAGAAAGATGGCGTTGTCTCTGTGCGTGCCGCATCGGCTGGTCTGGCGGAGACGTTCACGGTGCAGGATGGCGCCTGGGTGGAAACGGGCGCCTCTGTGCTGGGGCTGGTGAGGCCTGAAGCCCTGCGCTTCAAGGCGCTTGTGGCGGCAAGCGACGCGGTGCGGCTGTCGGACGGGCTCAAGGCGATTGTGCGCGGGCAGGAAGGCCACGTGCGGTTGGGGGTGGGCGACGAGTCGGGCCTGTTGCCCGCGTATGTTCTCTTTGACGGAACGGTGAAGGCTCGGGCGGGCGAACGGGACACGGCGGCTTGTGTCACGGATGAAACCGAGGCACCCGTGTTGGCCGTTCCCACCACGTGTCTGGTGAAGATTGGCCTGCAGCCGCATGTCTTCGTGAAGGATGAACACGATCCCGATCGTTTTGTCGCGACGCCGGTGACGCCGGGATTGGCGAATGGCGGATGGACCGCCGTGACAGGCTTGCCGGACGATGACGACCTGGAGATCGTCTCAGCAGGCGCCTATGAGCTGAAGCTCGCCCTTCCCGCCACGGGGTCGAAGCCCGCCGGTCATTTCCATGCCGACGGCACCTTCCACGAAACCGACGACTGACGAAAACCTATCAAGAGCCAGTCGTTGGGACTATTTGCCGAGCACGGTCGTGACGGGCACGACTTGCTTGATGGCATTGGTGGGGGCATTCGTGTCCCCACCATAGTTTTCTGCCATTTGCGAGGAATGGGATATCCACGCGATGGCGGGAATGCCGCAGGCGATGATCTCGGTGGTCTGTCCCCGAGGCTGGGTGGCCATTGACGTGCAGCCCGTGGCCGTCACGACAGTCGCGCCCGTAAGCGCCCCGGCAAGGACAGGCCAAATGGCCTTGAGGATCTGAATCCCGATTTCTCTCCAGTTGATGTTCAGCTTCATGGTTGTTTCCTTTCGTGGTTGTTGTGTTGTGCGTTGAGTGGTGTGCGGTGTGTGGTGTGTGCTTTCCGAGTCGCGCCGGATTC
>JAKSOW010000096.1 GCA_024405395.1 Kiritimatiellia bacterium
AGACCTGATCCCAGAAGACCATCGAGTAGTTGAGCGCATTGCCCTTCGAGATGCTGGTGAGCGACCGCTTCTCTTTGCGGGCGAGTTCATAGGCGTAGCGCATGATGCGCTCACAGCCCTTGCGCGTGAAGACGCCATGCTGCACGACCGTCTCCTCGGGCGTGCCCTTGCCGCGCCATTCGCCGGAGCCGGAATACTCGCCCTCCGAGTTCTCGCGGATGAACACCATGTCGATCTCTTCGCGGGCCACGCCGGCCAGCGGACACGGCGCGCCCTTCAACAACTTCACGGGGCGCACATTCACATACTGGTCGAAACCATGACGGATTTCCAGCAGCAGATCGCGCAACGAGATGTGGTCGGGCACGCCCGGATATCCCACGGCCCCCAGGAACACGGCGTCATACTGACGCAACGTCTCGAGCGCATCGGCGGGCATCATCCGCCCTTCGCGCAGATAGTACTCGCAGCCCCATGGGAAATAGGTGAACTCAAAGGCGAATGAGCCGTCCTTTGCGGCTGCGGCGTTGAGGGTCTTCACGCCTTCGGCGATGACTTCGGGGCCGATGCCGTCACCGGCAATCACGGCGATCTTGTGAATGGTCATGAGGGAAACTCCTTGTTGTCAGGGGAAGAATGGATAGAGCATCGGCAGCAGAATCATGCTGAGCGCAAACGCCACCGCCGACAGGAAGATGCCAGGCTTGAAGAAATCCTTGAAACGCAGATTGCCAGGCTCGAGAATCATCGAGTTCGCCGGGATCGCCAGCGGCGTGCACACCGCCACCGACGAGGCGATCAGCACGGCGATCACCACCGCACGCGGATCGGCGCCCAGCGTCTTCGCGATGGTCCAGCCGATCGGACAGAACAGCGCACAGGTGGCCGTGTTGCTCATCACCTGCGTAAGCCCCCACACCGTAAGCCACAAAAGCGCCATCAGCACAAGCGGGCCATGCCCGCCCGCAGCGGAGACGACCGTGTCAGCAATGCGCTGCGCCGCGCCCGTGCGCATCATTGCCGTGCCCAGCGGTGTCATGAACGAGAGCAGGAACACCGCCTGCATGTCAAATGCAGCAAAGGCCTCCTTCTGCGTGATGATGCCCGTCAGCACCACCGCCACCGCGCCCAGACACGCCGTGATGTGCATCGGCGGGAGTGCCTTCACATAGTCCGCCGCGATCATCGCGCCCACCGTGACCAGCAGAATCGCCAGCGTCAGCCACCCCCGCCAATCTGCCTTGGTTTCGCCTCGGCCGGCAAACGCCTCAGCGGCAGGACTGTCCTTCGACGGCAGCAGCTTTGGCCCCAACAGCGCGTAGAAAACCGCCGCCGCGATGAGCAAAGGGATGCCGATCTTGGCGTACTCGAAGAAGGTCACCGACATCGCCCCCTCGGAAAACTTCTCGATCGTCTCCTTGGCGATGAGATTCCCGGGCGAGCCGATCACCGAAATGTTGCCGCCGATCGTCGCGCCGGCCGTCAGCGGAATGAGCAGACGGCAGGGTTTCATGCGGTGTGCCGCCGCCACGCCCATCACAATCGGAATGAGCACCGCCACCGTACCCGTATTCGACACAAAACTGGAGACAACACCCGAGAAGATCATCACTGCGAAGATCAGCGTGCGCTCGCCGGGGCAGAATCGGAAAAGCGTCGCGCCGATCTTCTCGGCCATTCCCGTCTTGAACAGTGCCGCCCCGATCACGCTCATCGCCACCACCAGGATGATGCTCTGCCCGATCAGCGGTGCAAAGATCTCCTTGGCGTCAATGAGGCCGGTGAAGTACAGCGCCAACGGCACGGAGAAGACCAACAACCCCATCGGCAGACGGTCCACCACAAAAAGGACCACCGCAAGGCCGAAGATGAGCAACGCAATTCCTTCAGGCGTCATAATCCCAGATATCTCCTTTTATCTCTCGCCTGCGATCTCTTCTCACTTCAGCGTCACGACCTCACAGGACAGCGGAGCCAACTTCCCGGAAGCCCGTCCAGACGGACAATCCAGTGCGTAAAGCTGCCCCATACGCGACCAGTTCACGAGAATCGCCGCCGTCTGCCCGTCTGGCGCACGCCACACGTTGTGGAAGATGGTCGGCAGCGCAGGCTGAACCGACACGTCATATTTGCCGGCAAGATGATAGATGCCACGCCGCTGGAACTCGACTCTCTTCCTGGCGCAGGTCAACGTGCCGGGGTCCAGCAGCTCGCCGTCGAAGAGGAATTTCCGATGCTCGCGATAGAACTTCGCCGCCGCGATCATGAAGCGGTACTCGGCCGCAAACTTGGGGATCGTCGTGTGCTCCAGACTCATGGCATGGACACTAGGCTGATTGCCCCAGGCGACCGTGCGCGCGAATTCGACGGCGAACTGGTCCGGGAAGAGTGCCGTCCAGTCGCGCTCCTGCTCAGGAGTCCATTTGTTCTTGGCCGGCCAGCGCGCATCATCCCACGGTGGGATGCCGTCAATGAGCAGATAGGTGCCGAACGTGGCACACAGGCCATGGTAGAGCGCATTCCACACCGGTACCGCCTCAAACTCTGGCAACGTGCCCAATCCGCACCGCTCATAGCTGGTGCCGAACAGCGAGATGAAGAGATCGCAGTCCTGCAGGAACGCCTCCGACACCTCTTCGCTGCCAAAGTGCATCTCGGGATTCTGGACGCGCAGACGGCTCAGGAAGCGGTGATAGCCGAGAAGCGGTCCTTCCGTGTCGCCCATGGGATGCGCGTGCTTGGCGTTCCAGCACGGCTTTGCCGCCGCACAACTGATCTGGTCGAGATAGACGGCATCCAATCCCGCCGTGCGCAGCTGCGCCACTACATCACCAATCGCACGCTGGAAGGACGGGCCTTCGCCGCACACGGAGACCAGACGATGCACCTCGGACACATGACGGTTCCAGTGCGTGCCGTGAATCAGTCCGTCATGCGCCACTTGGCATTCACTCTCGGCGGCGGCATCCCAGGAAGCGTCGTCCTGGTCGCGGCTCATGCCGTTGACGTAGACCATCGTGTAGCAACCCGCCTTCTTGAGATCGGCGATGGTGCGCGTGAACTTCTCGGCGCCCTCGTAGGGCGGCCAATAGGTGGGATAGCCCACGTCCTTGGGATAGCGATGCCACCAGTCCCAATGAAGCGCACAGGGCAAGCCCGCATCGGCGGCAAACTTGATGAGAGGCTTCGCGACCTGATCGCAGCCACCGCGATTCCACGCCCAAAAGCAGATGTTGCGCAGCTTCTGGAAATCGGGCCTGGCCTGTCGTGCACGCGCCGCCTGCACCCACGGCTGCCGTAGGGCCCAGGGCCTGTAGATCTGCGCAGCCTGCCACCAGCCACCACGGAATGGCGCGATGTAGCCGCGCCAGGGCAATTCGCCGGCGGTTGTGCCGGGACGCGAGGCGGGCTGATGGGACGTAATGCCCAAACGGGCACGTGGCGTCTGCGTTGCCGGACAACTGGCGGCGTAGGAAGTCTTGAAGCGCGCCAGGGGATCGCGGGCGTCCACATACCAGCCGCCGATCCGATCATCGACGAGCGCCGTGAACTGGAATTCACGCATGCCCGTATCCACAAAGGGTCGGTCGTTGGCCCGCTTGTCCCAATCCGGGCGCTGCACCATGCCCATGCCGTGATTGCGCGAATAGACAATGCCGCTCTGCCGGGTTCGCGGCACCATCAAATCGGGGAAGGAGACGCGTTCGACAACTAACTTGCCGCTGTTGAGGTTGGTCCAGGCGAAGGCGTAGTCCCAGCCTTCGCCCTGCCGGGTGAAGGTGGCGATGACGGTGAAGTCATCCCCAAAACTCGGATGACCCTTCCACGCGGCCGTCACCACCGCGTCATTGGTGGAGACGGCGAGCGAAGCCATGTCGGCAGACGTGACGTCCTGGCCTGCGACCTTCAGGGCTCCCAGATGCAGGCGGAAGCCCACCTGGGCCAAACCGAGGGGCGCCAATTCGGCGCCGCCCGCACAGGTCACAGCGGCCAGCGCGCAAATCGCCAGACCGCTTCTCCACCGTTCCGCCATTGGTTTCGTTGCCTTACTTGAACAGTTCCGACACCGGCAGCTTATTGGCCTTGACATCCGCCAGGAAGATCTCGGCAAAGCGACGGGCGCCCGCCTTGTTCGGGTGCGTCATGTCCCACACCTTCTTGACTTCACCCGTCTTCTTGTCCTTGCGCTCGCTATCGCCCACAAAGTAGCTCACCGTGGTGTCGCGGCCCACTTTCCGGAACTCGGACTCGGTCAGGCGCGCCATGTCCACGAAATCAACCTTCTTCTCGGCGGCAACGGCCTTCGCGTAGTCACCGTAGACGGTGCGCGCAGGAGCGGGCTTGTACTCGTCGCCAGCCTTGCTGTTCTTGCGGAATCCGCCGTCCGAAAGCGGACTCGCAAAGAACGGCGTGGCCTCCTTCGAGCGGCAGTAGTCGACAAACTCGCCCATCGTCTTCTTAAACTCGGCCTCGTCCACGAACTTCGCCTTGTTGGCGTCGTTGATGCCGAACTGGAAGATGACGAAGTCGCCCTTCTTGATCTGCTCGCGCTCCTTGATCCAGTACTTCTGGATGGTGCGCACCGTCAATCCGCCATGCGCGGCATTGATGATGCCGTTGCCTTCCTTGAGGTAGGGCTTGAGCATGTCGCCCCAGCTGCCAGGCTTAGCCTTTTCGGTGCGCGGCGCGAGTGTGGAATCGCCCACCAGCACCAGATCGGCGGCAACGGCGAAAAGGGAAACCAGCGAACAGACGACAAACAGTGACTTCTTCATTTTGATCCTTTCGGTTTTTGGTGTATTATAGCATAATCTCCAACGGCTGACGGCACATCTCTTCAGCACTTGTATTCGCTGATGGCGCGCTCAGGAATCGTCGCCTCGGACGGGAACATCTCGCGAAGCTGTGTCACCGTGAGCTGCGCGCCATATTCGCTCATCTCAAAGACCTCGCCGTATTTGTACGGAAGGCCGAACCGTTTCATGTCATATTCCTTGTGCCCGGCAAACCAGTAGCGGCTTATGAATTCGCGCTTTTCCTCCTGCGAACCGGCAATGCCGGGATTGGCCTCTACGCAGCCAGGTATCTCGGGCGGCAACCACTCGAAGAACTGCGACTCATGACAGGCCAGCGCATCAAGCGTCTGTGTCGCCACGTCCGTGATGTCAACCGTCACGTCAGGACGCAGTTCGCGGGGCACCGTGAACTTGTCGCGCAGAAAGAACACGGCCGGATAGACGGACGGTTCTGGTACCTCGGGGCACCAATGCGGCACCACCAGAAAATAGGTGGCGTCCATCACCAGCTGCCCAACCGCGCGATGGTCGGCATGGTAGTCGCACGTGCGATGCGTGAAGATCAGATGCGGGGAAAAACGCCGGATCGTGCGCGTCAGCGCCTTTCGCCATTCGAGCGTCGGCTCCAATTCACAATCCGGACAGCCCAGCGTTTCGTATTTCTCAATGCCCAATGTCGCCGCCGAGCGCTGCATCTCCCCATAGCGGCGCGCGGCCAGCTCTTCCTCGGACAGGACTCGATGCCCCTTGCTGCCATTGCAGACCGAAACGAAACGCACGCGCGCGCCCGCGCGGGCATATTTGATCGCCGTGCCGCCGAAATTGAGGTCCGCGTCGTCCGGATGCGCGCCGATGACCATTATCCTCAGGTCCTTGATGTCCATACTGCAAAATTCCTTTCCTTGATGTCGATGAAGAGACCCTCGCGTCCGTGCCGAGGACTATTGGGCAAAGCGTCCAGCACGCGTCTTCAGGCCGATGAGGTCGAAGGGAATCGGCTTGAAGTTGGGCAGACGTTGGTAGACCTCCGAATTGGCACGGAGAGCGAAGTCCTTCGCGCGTGCATTCCTGAAGCCCGGATCCGCGGCAAAAACGACGTCCGTCGCGTTGGTGAACCAGCGCCCCGCCACCAGTCCAGGCTGGCGTGTGCCCGGCTTTCTGCCGGGCAGGTCATTCGGACAATTCACGAACACGTTGTCATAGGCGGCATTCCATCGTGCCTCATCGGGTTCCGGATCCAGAAAACCCTTCAGCTCCGGATAGCGCGTGGTATAGGGCGGCTGGCGGATATCCACCTCCTTCTGCAGACGCGTCACCTCAAGTGGCGAGACCAGGAACTCCGACCACCGCTTCTGCGCCCAGGGAGAAGAACCCAGAGGCCGCTTACATTCCACGAAAATGCAGTTTTCCACGATGTTCGAATGGCCGCCGTGGCTGAACACGGTACCAAAATTCCCGAAACCCGGCTCACCACAGCGATAGAAGACATTCCCGAATACGCGATCGCCGCCATCCCCGTCATCGAAATAGATGGCCGCGTTGCCATGGCCGCGCGCCGAACCGATTTCGCTCCAGAAGTTGTATCTGATGAGGTTGCCCCGACAGGAGGGATTGCGTCCCTTGTAGAGCGCCGCGGCGTCATCGCCGCTCAGGCACACGTTCGACACCACATTGAACGCGAACTCGTGGTCATTCCCGCTTAGTCCCACAGCCATGTGCGGCGCCCCTGAGATCTCGTTGTGACGCGCCACATTGCCACAGCCGGCGAGCCGGATGGCCGAGGCATAGGTGAAGCAGTGCATGGAAAAGTCGCGGATCAGGCAGTCCTCAACGACATTGCCGCCCGGCGTGAGCGACTTGCGGTCACCGCCGTCAATCGTGACACCGCCCGTCCCCGTGTCATGGACGTCACAGCTCTGAAGGCGGCAATGTCCGCAATTGGACATCGTCACCGCATGTGACCGAACATTGAAGAAACGGCAGCGTTCAAACGCCACGCCCGTGCAGTTCCGGGCCTGGACGGCGTCAGCATGACATTCGGTGAAGTCAATGTCGCGGAACACGACATTCGCGGTCTTTTCCAGACGCACCAGCGAACGCGACGAATCCACGAGGACGACATGCGAAGCGGCCGTCAGGGGCCGCGGCGGAATCAAGTAAAGCCTCTTTGCGGCCGCATCCACATAATATTCACCGGGCGCGTCCAGCTCCTCCAGCAAATGCTCAACCCGCCAACGCCGCGGAGACGGATTTCCGCGGCGCACGCCATACGTATGAGGGCTGGCCAGCGTGATCGTGTTGGAGGCGGCATTCACCGCCGCAACGGGAATCACACTGTCATACCAGTCAAAGCACCAGAACCCATGCAGCCACACGTTCGGCGCGTTCATCCAACGTGTCGGGCGGTCGCCGGCGTAGCCGAATACGCCGCCTCGCGGCTGGGGACGCACCATCTTGGTCTTGCCCAGCGAACTGAACACGCCGCCATCGTTGTTCTGCGTGCCGGAATCCACAAACTTCTCGATGGTGGCCCAACCTTCGTTTGGCCAACGGGCTGCCTGAAGCCGCTGTCCATCCACAAAAACCTCTGGAATCGGCAGTGGCGCGCGGAACTCGCGCTTCGGCACACCTCCATAATTGACCTTGAACGCCGAAAGGTCCGCCACTAGAATCTGCGGACGGGCGGCGGCATCCACGCGCGGCGTCCCCTCGGCAACCGGCCTGAAGAGCTCGGGCGCCAGCACCAACCCGTCGCAAAGGACGGCGCGCCCGCCTTTCGCGCTTCGCCAGACCACTCCGGCATCCGCAGCCATGAGCTTCAATTCGGCTGAGCGACGGTAGACGCCGGGCGCCAGCACGATCTCCACGCCATTGACGCGGTTCGAAGCCGGCAAGGCGCGGGCGGCGTCCCTTGCCGCCTCCAGCGACTCCCCTGGCCTGACCGCAATCGCATAAGGCTGAACAGGCTGCTCACCTCGGCTGGAACAACCCGCCATCGGGACCGTCAGGGCCAGCGTCGCCCATAGCGGCCATGCGGCAGACGATCCCCGAAGAAGACCCACACGCCCAAACGTCATCCCGCCTCTTCCCCGATTCGGCTTATTTCCGCGTGAACTTAGCCACAAATCCGCCGCCTGGCGCCATGTGGACGGAGAACTTGTCGCCGGCCTTGACGACCTTCGTCTCATGGACGTACTTGGTGGGTTCGATGGCGGCGTTCGGCGCATCGCGGAAAATCTCCGCGGTCCACTCGCCCGCACCCAGGAACTTCGTGCATACGTCAAAGTCGCGCGCCTCGGCATTGGTCATGCCAGCCGCGTACCAGGCGCCGCACTTCGCCTTGCGGGCCACGGCGGCCATCGTGTCGGGGCAGCCGCCGAGGCCGATGGTGTCGTCCCACACAACCGGCGTCTCGGCCATGAACGTGAAGCATTCCATGTTGTTTGCATACTTCGCGGGCGAGTCGCAGAGCATCTGCAGCGGCGCCTCGTACATCGCCATCATCGCCATCTGGCGGCAGCGCGTGCCGACGGAGCCCGGGTTGTGGTTGTTGCCCGTGTACTGGCCGATCGGGAAGTTGAGCATCGCGCCCGGCGTGTAGTCCATCGGACCCGCCGTGAGGCGCACGAAGAAGCTCTTCACGTCGCTCGCCATCATGTCGTACTTGTTCTTGTACCACTTCATCTGCTCGAGGCCGTGGATGCCCTCGTAGTTGATGACGTTCGGATAGGCGCGCTGCATGCCGGTCGGACGGTGCATGCCGTGGTAGTCCACGAGCATCTTGTTCTTGGCGCACTCGTCGGCGAACTTCCAGAGGAACTTCTCGACGTCCGCGTCGCCGCGGTCCATGAAGTCGACCTTGAAGCCCTTCGCGCCCTTCTTGGCGAAGTACTCGGCGACCTTGGCCTCGTTGCCGTACACCTGCGCCCAGGCCATCCAGAGGATGATGCCCACGTTGCGCTCGTTGGCGTACTTGATGAGGTGGTCGACGTCGACCTCCTTGCTGTCCTTCCAGATGTTGAGCTGTTCGCT
The DNA here is from genome assembly GCA_024405395.1 of Kiritimatiellia bacterium. GTDB lineage: Bacteria > Verrucomicrobiota > Kiritimatiellia > RFP12 > UBA1067 > RGIG6720. Next base: position 8,829 of record JAKSOW010000096.1, read on the forward strand.
CCAGCCCTCGTCGAAGATCACGTACTCGACGCCCGTCTTCGAGGCGAAGTCGATGTAGTGCTCATACGTCTTCGTGTTGCAGCCGGCCTTGAAGTCGATCTTCGCGCCATCGAGGTTCCAGTCGTTCCACCAGTCCCAGGCGACCTTGCCGGGCTTGACCCAGGAGAAGTCCTGCTTCGGGCAGGCCGGACGCGCCAGCGCGTACACGATGTCCGCCTCGCAGAGCTTGGACGGCTGGTCAGCGAGGATGAACGTGCGCCACGGGAACGTGCGCGTGCCCGCCGTCTCCACGAGATAGTCCTCATGCTCGGTGATGCGCACCCAACGGCCGCCTTCCTTGAGGTTGCGCTCCTTGCCCCAACCGCCGACGCGCTCCGTCGTCTTGGGCCAGCAGGCAAACCGCGACTTCAGCGTCAGGTCCGCCGTCTCGGCGCGCGTGAAGTTCCAGATCGGATAGTCGTTGACGTCGCTCTCCGTCACGGCCACGGTCTTGCCGGCCACCGTGTAGACGAACGGCAGATAGACCATCTCCGCACCCACCGTCTTCACGTCCTTCGCGGCCAGCGTCTGGTTGACGGTCTCCTCGCAGCCATAGCGGCTCGTCTTGTTGACCCAGCACGTCGCCGCCGCATCCGGCAACGTCAGCGCCGCGTTCTCGCAGTTGACCTTGATTTTGCCTGGCTTCTTAGTCTCAAAGCGGTAGGCAACGCCGTCATTGCGCGCCACCAGACGCACGCCCCAATCGCCGTAGTCGATGAAGGTCTCCTGCCCCTTGAGACACACCTTGCCCTTCTTGTAGACGTCCGTCTTCACGCAGCCGGAAAGTGACTTGGTCGTGATGTCCTTGACTATCGCATCCTTGCACAGACACGCGCCATCGACCTTCATGCCGACGCGCGTCTTGGCGACCAGCGTCTGGCCATCGCGCAAGACCTCATAGGCCAGAGGCTTCAGCTGGAGGCGGATCTCATTGTGCCCATCCGGCGAGACCGCCGAGGCCACGTTCTTCGCGCAAGGGCTGCACGTGCATCCCGCCACAGCGGCCGCAGCCGCAAGACCCGCGAGGAAATTTCTTCTCTTCATTTTCGTTTCCTTATTAGTTTTTACATTCGCCGCTCTTTTCGGATATTCTACCAAATCCAATGGCGACTGTGCCGACAAAAAGACGACGCCGCTCCACAGGGTGAAGCGGCGTCATACTTAGGGGAATGACCTACAAGGCGCGTGTCATTCCACCGTGATCGCCGCGTGATAGCTCTGCAGCGAACGCACCTCGCCCTTGCCGTCACGCGCGGCCTTGATGCCTTCCGAGGCGGCCAGGGCGGCAGCGACCGTGGTGAGATAGGGGATGCGGTACTTGATCGCGGCGCGGCGAATCGAGTTGTCGTCGGCACGCGCGTCACGGCGTCCCGACGGCGTGTTCAGGATGAGCACGATTTCGCGGTTCTTGATGGCGTCGAGCACGTCCGGACGACCCTCGCCGATCTTCGCGATCACCGTGGCCTTGACGCCATGGTCACCCAGGAACTTCGCCGTGCCCTCCGTGGCCACCAGCTCGAAGCCGATGTCCGCGAAGTTCTTCGCGGCGGCAACGGCATCCTCCTGCTTCTCGGAGAGCGAGACGAGGACCTTGCCGGGCTTCGTCGGCAACGGCGCACCCGCGGCTTCCTGCGACTTGTAGTACGCCAGGCCAAACGTCTCAGCCAGACCCAGCACTTCGCCCGTGGAACGCATCTCCGGCCCGAGCACGGGGTCGACTTCCGGGAATTTCTCAAAGGGCAGCACCGCTTCCTTCACGCCAAAGTATGGGATGATCTTCTTCTTGTCGAGGCCCAGGTCCTTGACGGACTTGCCGAGCATGAGGTCGGTGGCGATGCGCGCCATCTGCGTGCCGGCGACCTTCGACACCAGCGGCACCGTGCGCGACGCGCGCGGGTTGGCCTCGATGACGTAGACCTTGTCGTCCTCGATGGCGAACTGCATGTTCATCAGGCCCACGACTTTCAGGCGCTCGGCGATGCGGCGCGTGTAGTCAAGGATCGTGGCCTTGTTCTTTTCGCTGATCGACACTGGCGGCAGCACGCACGCCGAGTCGCCCGAGTGGACGCCCGCGAGCTCCACGTGCTGCATGATGGCGGGGATGAACACGTCCTTGCCGTCCGACAGCGCATCCGCCTCGCACTCCAGCGCGTGGTGGAGGAAGCGGTCGAGATAGAGCGGACGGTCCGGCGTAACGCCCACGGCCTTCGCCACATACTCGCGCAGCATCTGCTCATCGTAGATCACCTCCATGCCGCGGCCACCAAGCACGAAGCTCGGGCGGATGATGAGCGGATAGCCGAGATCGTTCGCCACCTTGATGGCGCCGTCGATGTCGCTGGCCATTTCGCTCTCCGGCATCGGGATGCCAAGCTGGTTCATGATCGCGTGGAAGCGGTCACGGTCCTCGGCCGCGTCGATGGAGGCGACGGAGGTGCCGAGAATCTTGCAGCCCGCTTCGGCGAGGCCGGCGGCGATGTTCAGCGGCGTCTGGCCGCCAAACTGCACGATGACGCCCTCAGGCTTCTCGGCCTCGTAGATCTGCAGCACGTCTTCCAGCGTGACGGGCTCGAAGTAGAGCTTGTCGGAGGTGTCGTAGTCCGTGGAGACGGTCTCGGGGTTGCAGTTGACCATGATCGTCTCGTACCCCGCCTCGCGCATGGCCATGGCCGCGTGCGTGCAGCAGTAGTCGAACTCGATGCCCTGGCCGATGCGGTTGGGGCCGCCGCCGAGGATCATCACCTTCTTCTTGTTCTGGGAGATCGGCACCTCGCTCGTCGTGGCGTTGTAGGTGGAATAGTAGTAGGCCTCGTCCTCAACGCCGGAGACAGGCACCTTGTGCCAGGTCTCCACACAGCCGATGTGCGTGCGCTGCGCGCGGATGTCCTTCTCGGGCACGCCCAGGAGCTGCGAGAGGTACTTGTCGGAGAAACCGTCCTTCTTCGCCTGCACGAGCAGATCGTCCGGCAGCGCGGCGCCCTTGCAGGCCAGGATTTTCTCCTCGAGCTGCACGAGCTCGCGCATCTGCTGCACGAACCACGCCTTGACGCCGGTGCGCTTGAAGATCTGATCGTCCGTCGCGCCCTTCCTGAGCGCCTCGTACATCTGGAAGTGACGCTCCGAGTTCGGGACCGAGAGGAGCTTCAGGAGCTCCTCGAGCGAGAGATCGTGGAAGTTCTTGACGAAACCGAGCCCGGCGCGGCCGCGCTCGAGCCCGCGGATCGCCTTCTGCAGGGTCTCCTTGTAGGTCTTGCCGATGGACATGACCTCACCGACCGCCTTCATCTGCGTGCCGAGCTTGTCCTCGACCGCGCGGAACTTCTCGAACGCCCAGCGGGCGAACTTGAGGACCACGTAATCGCCGTCCGGCGTGTACTTCTCGAGCGAGCCGTCGCGCCAGTAGGGCATCTCGTCCAAGGTCATCCCGGACGCGAGCTTCGCCGAGACGAGCGCGATCGGGAAGCCGGTCGCCTTCGAGGCGAGCGCGGACGAGCGCGAGGTGCGCGGATTGATCTCGATGATGACGACGCGGCCCGTCTTCGGATCGTGCGCCCACTGCACGTTGCAGCCGCCGATGACGCCGACCGCCTCGACGATCTTGAACGCGTCGCGTTTTAGCTTCTCCTCGAGCTCCTTCGAGATCGTGAGGAACGGCGCCGCGCAGAAGCTGTCGCCCGTGTGCACGCCCACCGCGTCGATGTTCTCGATGAAACACACCGCGATCATCTGGTTCTTCGCGTCGCGGACGACTTCGACCTCGAGCTCTTCCCAGTTGAGGATGGACTCCTCGATGAGGCACTGGTGCGTAAGCGAGGCATCCAGGCCACGGGCGCAGATAGTCTCCAGCTCCTCCACGTTGTAGCAGAAGCCGCCGCCGGCGCCGCCCATCGTGTAGGCCGGGCGCACCACCACCGGATAGCCTATCTCGTTGTTCACGAGCGCCTTGGCCTCCTCCACCGAGTGGACGATACCACTCTTGGGCGTCTCGATGCCGAGCTTCTGCATCGTGGCCTTGAAGACCTCACGGTCCTCGCCGCGCTCGATGGCGTCGAGATTCACGCCGATGACCTTTACGTTGTACTTGTCGAGAATGCCCTTCTTCGCGAGGGACATGGAAAGGTTGAGGCCGGTCTGCCCGCCCAGGTTCGGCAGGATGGCGTCAGGGCGCTCCTTGGCGATGATCTGCTCAAGGCGCTCCTCATTCAGCGGCTCGATATACGTGGCGTCCGCCATCACGGGGTCGGTCATGATGGTGGCGGGGTTCGAGTTCACCAAAACCACCTTGTAGCCGCAGCTCCGCAGCGCCTTGCAGGCCTGCGTGCCCGAGTAGTCGAATTCGCACGCCTGCCCAATGACAATCGGGCCCGATCCGATGATAAGAACCTTATCCACGTCCATTCGCTTCATAACATGACCTTTCAAACTGTTTGTCGCCGGGAAACGCAAAAAGGGTTTCCTGCGGCGGAAATCGCAATCGGGCGGATATTATAGCGAAACGGCGCCGTTCCCGCAAGGGAAAAGCGCCGTTCGCGTCAGGTCATTTGACCTGGCCTTACTTGACCACGGGAATCTGCGCGGCGGCCACGGACTGGCCGAGACGGCGCGCCTTCTCGTCCGGCATGAAGATGTCGATCTCCTCCGCCAGCATCGGGTCAATCGCCTCAAGGGCGATCTTCGCGTTCTGGAGGATGATGTCGCCGCCGAAGCCGGAAGTCACGCGGCCCAGGATCATGAGATTCTGGTAATCGTAGAATTCGCGATACCAAGCCGCCGCATTTGCGAGATAGCGGCCAATCATGAGATAGATCTTGAGCGCGATCTCCTCACGCTTCTCCATGGCGGCCTGCACCATCTTGAGGCGCTCCGGCAGCTTCATAGCCTTGGGGAACTTCATGCCGTAGTTGCAGGCGAGATAGTTGGTGGCCTGCTGTGAGAAGTACATGGCGCCCACGCCATAGTCGCCCGACCATTCGCACACGCCCGCATTCGGGTTGAGGTCCACGGGCGCGAAGGCCAGCTCGCTGATGCGGCCCGTGAGCCCGCCCTTGGGGTCGATGTAGCCCACGGCCTCGGAAGAGCCCATCGCCACGCCCAGGATGCCATTGCGCTTCATCGTGATCGCGCCGGCGAGCGCCGTGACGTCACCGTCGTTGTACACCTCGAACGGCACCTGCCACTCCTCTTCAATGCGCTTGAGGAAGTTCTGGGCGTCGGCATACTTGCCGGGGTTCTGCTCCTTCACGCCGCGGATGAGCGACGCGACGCCGAGCTTCTTGCCCACGAGCACGCCGGCCGTGGAGCCGCCAATCGCGTCCACCTTGCCGCCGAGTGCCTTGGCCGCCTCTTCGAGGCCCGCCGAAAGCTTCTCGTAGTGGTACTCGGGGTCGCCCTGGTTGCGCGGATCCCACGGGAACTCCTGCGAGAAGACGACCTTGCCCTTCTTGAGCGCGGAGATCTTGAAGTCGGACGCGCCGAGGTCGAAGCCGATACGGTTGCCGTTCGTGTTGTTCTTCACCACCACGCGGCGTTCGTTGGTCTCGGGCATCTTCTTGAGGGGCAGCACACACACCTCGAAAGGCTTGTCGTAGAGATCCTTGAAGAAGCCGTAGTCGAACTTGCGCGCGCCGTTCTTCGAATAGGCCTTCTTGATGGGCTGCGTCACCCAGTCCGGACCGGCGAGATAGAGCTTCCAGCCGCCGGCGGCCCAGAGGACGAACTTCACACAGCGCTCAACGAGGTGCACCACGCCCGGCTGCGCCACAGGATCAACGCGCTTGGGAATGTCGATGTCATAACGGTAGACATAACCATCTTCGCGCTCCCACGCGATCGCCACCGTCTCGGGCTTCTCCCCCGCCTGACCCCGCAAATACCAAAGCGGGATGATGGGCGACTG
>JAKSOW010000097.1 GCA_024405395.1 Kiritimatiellia bacterium
GCCGACATTTTCATGCGCTTGGTGGCGCACTTCTTCGTTTTCATCTTAGGCATTGTTTTGTCCTTTATTGTTTCCTTACCGGTCGGGCAGTCGGTTTGAGCCCGCTCCAGACGGAAAAACGGCATTTATGATACCAGAAATCGGCTTCCTTTTCAACCTCAAAACACAAAAATGTGATTTTGATTTCTCCACGCCAAGCCTCTCGATCAGACCTTCGGCATCGTGACCGGGATCCATTTCGGCGGCGGAGGCGGCGGAGGCGGCAGCTGGCCATTGACGTACTGCGGCGCCTCCAGCGGCGGCAGCCCCATCGAGCGGATCATCGCATCGGCGACCACCACCGACCGCAGGCCTTCCTCCAGCGTCATTCCCAGGATGCGGTCATCTGCCGCACGCACCTTCTTCTGACGGCCCTGCAGGAACTCGGAGAATTCCCTGTAGACACGCGAAAGCGCCTCAATGTAGGCGTCATTGGCGCCATACGGCTTATCCCATGCGCTGTCCTCGCCCGAAGCCGAAGCATCCTTGATGACCCGCTCATGGCCCTCCACGTCAATGATCCGCAGATGCCCGGGATCCGATTGCCGCCAACGCATCGCCGCCTTGTCGCCCGTGATCTCAAACTCCAGCCCCTCATGATGCCCTGTGGCGATCTGGGACATCAGGAACGTTCCCGCCAGGCCCTGTTCCGTGCGCACCAACGCCGTGGCGTCGTCCGGGATGAGACGCCCCGGCACCGTGGGCCGCCCCGAGACGCAGACCTCGGATATCCGCAGCCCCGTAAGCCACTCCAGCGTGAACTGACAGTCGCAGGCACACTCCGTGACCACGCCGCCATGCCCGGCACGACGGAAGTCCACGCGCCAAAGCGCCTGGTGGCTTCCCTGATTCTCCAGTCGCCGCGCCATCCAGCCAGACTGCATCGAGAACACGAAACGCCGCAGAATGCCAAGTTCCCCCTGCTGGATCATCCGCCGCGCCTTCACCAGCATCGAGTAGGCGGGATAGACCATGGCAATCCGATACGGTACACCGGTGAACTTCTGCTTGCGCGCCAGATTGGTCGCCTCGTCAAGGTTCACCGTAAAAGGCTTCGAGCCCAGCACCGGGATGCCGGCGTCCATCGCCGTCATCGCCACGGGATAGTGCATCATGTGCGGCAAGACCGCCGTGACGAACTGAACCCGGGCCTCCTTGGCCCGCTTCGCCTCATGGCGCAGGAACTCCCGATAGGCACCATAGACGTCCTTGGGCCCAAGGCCATAGGGCTTCTGGCAGTCGTAGGAGGCCTGGCGCGATTCGCCGAACGCACCGCGTACCAGTCGAAGGCACTTGGCCTTCTCAATGGCGGCAAGGTGTACAGGCCCCATGAAGGAACTGAGTCCCCCACCAATCATGCCGATGTCGAATTGTGCTGTTGACGCCATGCCTGTACCTCCTCTCGTTTGACTGAAATGCGATTCGCAACCCTATCCCAAAAGCGGTTTGAGCTTCTGCAGCGTAAGCGGCTTGAGCAGAATGCCCGAAAATCCCTGCGACGCGAATTTCTTCTGCACTTCCACGTCCGCCGTCACCGCGTAAACCGGCAGCTGCGCAAATTGCGGAAGCTTGCGCAAGGCCCCCACCAGCGCATTGCCGTCCATCTCCGGCATCCACATGTCCGTGAGCACAAGATCAAACGGCTGCGCCCCCGGAGCCGTCAGCTTCTCCAATGCAATCTTGCCGTTTGCGGCCGAGACCACGTCCTTGATGCCGAAGCGCGTGATCATGGCCTTCAGCACAGCGAGATTGACGGGGGAATCATCCACCACCAGCACCCGCTTCACCTTGGCCGAAAAATCAGTTACCGTGAGCTTGATGACTTGCGTTGAGGAAAGCCGCCGCTTGTGCTCGGCCTCGGACACCACAGCGGGCTTGGCCTCCGCTGCCATCTCCCCCTCCGCCTTATTCCGATCCTGCAGCTCGTCAACGAGCCGCAGCAGGGAACGGCTGCTGGCAAGGATCGAATCCAGCGCGTTCTTGCGCTCAGCCTCATCGGCAATGCCCAGCTTGAGCATTTCGGAGAACCCCATAATCGCATGCAATTGCGTGCGAATGCTCCGTGCCACGGATGAAAATCCGTCACTTTTGGTGTTTTCGATGTCTAGTGCCATGCCATATTCCAGTGAGGAAATTTGTTGCAATTATAACAAATCCAATTTTCGATGTAAAGAACTCATTGACCGTATGTGTAGGTTCCCGGACCATAATCCCGCATGGGCTCGCCAGTCGGAAGCGTCACGTGCGCCGTTGTGCCCGCAGGTACCGTGAACTGCCCGGTAAGGCGGCCAGCCGCATCATAGCGCCAGGAGCTCTTGACCACCCCGAAACGCGTGCGGTAACTGGCTGAACACGATCCGACTCGCCGGTCCGGCTTGGGAGCCAGGACAAACTCGGCATACCCACCCTTTTCACCCGGACGTATCCCCGCCATCGCGCGGTACATCCAGCCCATCACGGCCCCATACGCATAATGATTGAAGCTGTTCATCGCCACAGGACCGAATCCGCGCTCCTTCGTGTAGCCGTTCCATCTTTCCCAGATCGTGGTGGCGCCCTGCTTGACTGAATAGAGCCAGCCCGGGCATTCCTGCTGCAGCAACACGGAATAGGCGAGCGCGGGTTCGTTCAGAACATCTGTCACCACGTCCAGCAGAATGGGCGTGCCCAGGAACCCGGTGCCGATGCGGTATTCGCCACGCTTGAGATTGCGCGCCAGATCAGCCTTCGCGACGTTCTCCGCCTCCGGCGACGGGAACAGCCCCAACATCAGCGGATAGAGAATCGGCGTCTGCATCGTGCGGTAGCGGTCGGCCAATTGCCCGCGATGATCCAGATACAGCCGCCGGAAGCGCGCCACCGCCTTCGTCTCATCGGCGGCAAGCCTCCGCAGGTCCGCCGTTGCGCCAATGGCCCGCCCCATCTCCTGCATCATCCGCAGGTCCCAGATGTGGTAACAGGCGCCCAGAAGATCCCAGAGCTGACGCTCATCGGCCTCGGTCTCGCCGTCCCAATAGGGCTGCCCCACGGCGAACTTGGCGCCCCAGCCGCGCCGCCAGGCCTCGTACTTGTCGGGCGAGAGCCAGTCGGCGCATTGCCGATAGTCTTCGGGCGAGCGCCATTCGGTCTTGCGCAGCAGGTCCATGAACTTGTTCATGGCCGCCCAATTGGCCTTGACCACGGCCGTGTCGCCGAACTGCCGCCACAGACGGTACGGCACAATCACACCCGCATCCGCCCAGCCCAGCAGCCCGCCCCGCACGCCGGCGGGGCCCGGCGGCGCCACGGCGCGGAAAGACCCGGGGAAAGGCTCGTCTTCGCCAAGCTGCGAATCCCGCATGTCCGTCATCCACTTCGAGAGGAATCCGTACACATCGGCGGCATAGACCGCAGCCCCCGAGAAGGCCTGCGTGTCACCGGCCCAGCCCAGGCGCTCGTTGCGCTGCGGACAGTCCGTCGGCACCGACAGGTAATTCGACCGCATGCCCCACACGCAGTTGGAGATGAGCTGGTTGAGGTCATCGCGGCCCGTGGTGATGGTGCCGGTTTCATCTGCCTGGGCAATGGACATCGCCGGCACAAAGGAGATGTCGGAGAAGACCACATTCCCCGTGGCCGTGAACGTGAAGTAGCGCCCGCCAAAGAACGAGAACACCGTGCGATAGCTCTCCTCGCCGCGACCGGCGAAGACATACGTGTTCACCGTGCGGCACGTGCGGTAGTTGGCGATGTAGGCGCTGCCGGCCGGCCCGTCGTTGCCGCGGCTTCTCTCGCCGTTCGCGTCGTTGAGCATCTCGGCGGGATGGCCCGTGAGCACCACGCCAGCCGCGGCCGAGGCCGTGAACGCCGGCACACCGGCCGCATTCTGGCCGAAGTCCACCACCAGGGTCTCCCCTTCGGCAAGCGAGATCTTCTCGCCCGGCGCATAGCGCCGCCGCACCTTCACCTTGCCGTAGGCCTCGTCCGTCGCGCCTTCCGTTCCCTGCCACACATAGACGCTGCGCGGCCGCAGCACAAGATCATGCCGCAACTTGATGGGCGTGCCCTCCATAGGCGACACGTCGCCCTTGAAGGCCTCGCAGATCTTCGCCGCCTGCCAGGTCGTCGGCGGAGTCGTGCGCCAGGCCTCGCTCACGCGCGCGTCATAGGTCTCGCCCCAGTAGATCTCGGCATGCGTCACGTTGCCGTGATAGGCACCGCGCCAGGAGGTGTCGGTCGCGACCTCCGCCTGCGTGCCATCCGCATATTCCAGCTTGAGCGTCCCCGTGAAAGCCGAGGCCTTCGCCAGCTTGCGTTTCGGGTGCCGCACCACGTCATCGCGCCACCACCCGGCCGACACCTCAGCCGCCAGCACGTTCCACCCGGGCTTGAGCAGATCCGTCACATCGTAGCTGAACGCATGCCGCCGCTTCTCCAGATGCGTAAGCCCCGGCTTGAGGAAGTCATCGGCGCCGGCTTCCGCGCCATTTACGTAGGCTCGAAACACGCCGAGGCCCGACACCGTCCAGGTGGCCTTCCTGACCGCCTTTTCGCACGTGAAGTCCTTCGTGAAGGCCGCCGTGTCGCACGCACCCTGACGCCCGTCCGGCGTGGGTGCGTCAACCATGATGAACGCGGCCAGCAATACTCCAAGAATCATGACGGTCCTTTCACTTTCGGCCCAGGTAGATGTAATCGATGCGACACGTGCCGGTCACAGGCACGACGCCGTCGGAGAAACACAACTTCAGACGGGAAAACGCCCTTGCCGGCAACGGGATGCGATAGAGGCGGTCCTCCAGGTCATTGGGCGTCACCGCAAAGGGAATGGCCGCGTCATCCACCATCAGCCGCATCGTCTTCGCCGGCGTATGGTTCTGCATCTTCACGACGAGATGCGTGGGCCGTTCGGTGAGCGCACCCAGCGCCTCGGCACCGAGGGCGATCGCGCCCTTCGCCGCCTGCCGCATCGCGAGCACGTAATAGTCGCCACACACGAGCTTGACCGGCTCGGCAAACGAATCCCTTTGGGGAATATCGTAGGTGAAGATCTCCTTGGTTGTGCCGAGATCCACGGCCCCCCAGCCTTCCGCATCGCGATTGGTGGCGAAGGCCCAGGCCTTCAGCACCTTCTCGCCCTTCGGCAGAATGTGCACCGCGGTGCGCGCCGTGCGCCACAGTTCGCCATCGTCGCCCATCAGATTCAGGCGATAGTCGCCAACGCCCGGGAAACGCGCGGTCGTGGCGGCGCTCGTCGCGTCGGCGAACTGCACACGCCCCGCGCCCTCCAGCTGTTCCCAGTTCACCGCGAGACGCCGCCCCTGCGGCAATCCGTCGTCGGTCACACATCCCGACAGCGCCACCTGAAGCGCGTCCGTCCAGATTTCGCCGCCCGCCTTCACGCAAGGCGGTTCATTGCGGGGCATGGCGCGGTCCAGATCAGCCGTGGTCGGGAATTCGCGGTTGTCCGCCAGATGCCAATCCGCGCGCGTGGACTCCGCCGCATTCGTGTAGAACGGAATGCCCGGCACAAGCGAATAGCCGTTCCCTTCGATCAGCCCCGAGGAGCATACGACATGGCGGTCTTTGGTGCCGCCCCAGACGGCAATCTCCGCCGGACCATTCTTGCGCATGCGGTTGTCGTGGTCGAACTTGCAGTTGCGGATGTGGATGTTCTTCGCCTGCGGGGAGATCAGCCCCAGCACCTCGATCGCCGCCCCGGCGTTGTTGCGGAACGTGAGGCCGTCCAGGAGATAGTTCTCGCCGCCGCACTCGAAGTCGATGCCGCCCTCGTCCGCACAGCCAGAATGCGGCTGGTCGAGGAAATGGCAGTTGGCGATCACCATGCCCGTGTTGAAGCCAAGCATGATCCCCATCGTGCCGCGAGCCGCATGCCAGCCGGACGCCTGCATCACCGAATCCAGCAGCCATGCCCGCCGCGTGCCGGTGACGAACGGATGGGGCGAGGTGTTGTGGCAGAAGTTGTCGTGGCAGAACATGCGCCGTACGCACACGTTGTTGCCGTTGGCGCGATACCCGTTGGAGCACTGATAGGATTCGCAGTCGCGGATCACCACGTTTCGCGCGTTGCCGCCCACATTCACGCCGCCGCCATTGGACCCGGAGGCTCCCGGCGCCCCCTTCTTGCCGAACCACTCGGGAATGCCCGTTGAGTTCGGCCGATACAGCCCCTCGATATGGTGCGCCAAGATGCGCTCCACCAGGATCCCACCCTGCGAGCCGCCCGACGTGCAGACGATGTCCAGGCCCTTCCCCGCTTGGCACACGATCAAGTCGCGCACCACAAGGCATTCGGGATCGACGATGTAGGCGCAGCGGTCATCCAGATCGCGCGTGCGCCGAATGGTCGGACGCGCCCCCTCGCCGTAGGCCCCGATCTCCGCCCAGTTGTCCGGCGACGCCTTGGCTGTGATCACCAGCTCCTCGTTGAACACCGAGCCGCGCTTGAGCAGCACACGTTCGCCCGGCCCCAGCACACGTCCGCGAAGCGCCTTGAGACTCCGCCACGCCGTTGCCGGCGTAAGCCCGTCCTGGCCGTCATTCCCGGTTTGGGCATCCACATGGAACGTCCGCGTCGCGCGCACCGGCGGAATCCAGTCGCCGCGGCAGAAGGCCGGATAGTTGGTGGGCATCGTCGCAAAGGGCTTCACCAGGCGGCAGAGCAGCCGCCCCTTGGCCGAATACGCCTCGGCCCGGAAATTCACGACGCCATTCGTTCCCGGCACCACGCGGCAGGCAAACGGCAGCCGGTCATTGTAGCCAATCTCGCCGAAGGCGATTTCCGAAGGCTCCATCCTCACCCCCTCGGGAGGCAGAAAGCGCACCTTGCCGCCCATCACGGGAGCGCCGTGATTCTGCAGTTCGCCCAACACGGTAAACGGCTGGCCATCCTGCGGCATCAGCTCCTTTGTGCGCATCTCGCCGAAACACGGCAGCGGATGCGGATTGGCGGCAAAGAGCACCTCCGACACCTTCACGCCGCGCGCCCCCAGCGCGAGTGGCGCCTTGGACGGCGCATAGCCCCCGCTTCGGCGGATTTTGCGGCAGCGTCCATTCAGCGCCAGCTGCAGTTCCTGTCCCGACCACGCCGCCGACAGCTCATAGCGCCGCCCGGGCACGATGGTCTCGCGCAACGAGACATTGGGCTCCCAGCCGCCATCCAGGAACACCCAGAAGCGGAAGGCGCCAATCCCCGTGGCGGGATCGGGATCATAACGCAGCCAGTATTCCCTGTCCTTGCGGACCAACGAGACATTCTTCTTGGGCACCTCGTCAAAACAGGCCGTGGCGGACAGACGGAACCCCGGCACGAGCGAAACGTCCGTGGATGGCGGCGGCTGGTCCGCACCCGAAATCCGCAGATCCGCGATCGCGCCGACAAATGGGCCAATGGCCAGCGGTTCCTGCGAGCCGCCGCCCGGTCCTCTGCGCGTCTGCCGCCGCGTAACGCCGTCGACCGTCAGCGCCAGGTTTGTGCCGTCCCACTGGGCCGCCACATCATACCAGCGCCCGAATGCGACCTTTCCCGGACAGCGCACCCGCGGCTCGATTTCCCCGTCCACATTGGCGAAACAGGAAAAGTCAGTCCCTTCCACGCTGCCATTCACGCGCAGCAGAAAAGCCCCTTGCTCTCCCGTGTTTCCCTTGGAGAGCAGTGCCGAACCGCAGGGATGCGTGGCGCTGTAGGGTTCGTCGAACCGCACACGGAACGCCACGCGGAACCCAGGCCGCAGATCATAGCGCGGATTGTCGGTCAACTTGACCCGCGCCTTGTCCACCTTGAGCGCCCGATGCCCATTCCCCGCATCCACATACTGGGCCGCCCCTTCGTCCAGCTGAAAGGGCGATTGCCCGTCCACGTCGAGCAGCGTACCGTCAAAGGTCCATTGCCGACTCCATCCCAGTGCCGAAAAGGCCACCGCCAGAATGATGCCGCCTGTGAAGATGTTCCGCATGTCCGCGCTCCCTGAATCAACGTGAAATGGTGTTGACGCCGGGCTTGAGCGGCGTCGAAATGCCCCGCCACACGAATTCACCTGCCAGATCCCCAGGCAGAACGACCGTGCCCCGCACGCTCTCCCCCGCGAAGCTGAGATCGGTCTTGATCAGTCCCTGCGGCGAGGGCGTTCCCGCGCGAAGGAATTTGAGCGGCCCCGGCTGCGGCGCCACCTGCACCGATGAGAATCCGGACGCCGTGGGCCTCACGCCGGCCACATGCGCCTGCAGATGATAGAGCGGGTGCGCGCCCCAGGCGTGGCAGTCGCTGCGCGGATCGCGTTCGGGACGTTCTGGCGATTCCTGCAGTGTGGACATGTTGAGCGCCACATACCGCCGCCACAGATCCAGGCGCCTGAAGAAGAGGTCGCTGCGGCCGCAGGCGAAGTAGGCGTCAAAGAGATAATGCGAGAAATAGACCGTTACCGGCACCAGATCCGTCGCCTCCACAAGTCCCCTGAAGGCCGCCTGACGCTGATCGGGCGTGAGCGCATCCGCCAGAATCGCAAAGCTCTGCGCCTGTTCGCTGAACGACGTGAAGTCGCTGGTGTCGGCGATCATGCCGCGCGCATCGCACCAGAATCTCTCCCGTATCTTGACGGCCAGCGCGTCCGCGGCTTCTGCATAGTGGGCCGCGAAATGGCGCTCGCCCAGATCGGCCTCAAGGCGCGCCGCCTGGCGCAGGGCATACAGCAGCTGCAGGCTCTCGATCGCCGAAAGCCCGTCATTCTTGCCATACGGCGGCAGACCGTTCTTCCAGGGGATCGTGTAGTCGGTGAAGCTCCAGCCCGGCATCCGCCCCAGCAGACCCTCCGGCGTCAGATGGGCGAGCACGCCGTCCAACGCACGCCGCATACCGGGCACGCGGGCGCGCAGCCACTTCTCGTCGCCGTGCCACAGCTGGTAGTCGCGGAACATGTCCACCCAGCATAGCGTATAGGTGCCGCACTCCTGGGTCATCCGAGACGGGAAGTTCATCGGAATGAATCCATTGGGACGCTGCGCCTCGCCCAGCAGCGTAATCGCCTGACGCATCAGCCGCCCGTCGGCGTGCAGCGCATCGGTGGCGAGAAACTGCACGCGGCTGTCTCCCGGATACATCTGCTGCTCGAAGTACGGACAGTCGAAGAACATCTCGTGCGAACACATCTGCAGGCCCCGCGTGCAGATGCGCACAATGTCGGCGATTGACGGATCGTCACATTCGAAAGTGGCTTCCGGCGCCGTGGGATAACGCGTCTCGGCGAGGGCCAGCGCGGTGAGCGTGAGCGGCTCGTCCGCCGTACGGATCTCCAATTGGCACCATCGGCCACACCGCCACCAGGGCGTCGTGAAGTGCCCGTGCGATCGCCCGTCTGCGAGGAAGACGTCGCCGAACGCCTTCCCGACGGTCTTCCCGGCAAACGCCGCCCGATCCCCTTTTCGGCCCCGTGCATCCAGCAGCGACTCCGTCCACCGCCAGCTCATTTCGGCGCCCTTTCCGCCGCGCGTGGTCAGTTCCGGATAGGCGCAATAGTAGTTGCCCAGATCCCAGATGGCGCGAAGTGCCGTATGCGCCGGCACCGTGAACGGCTTCCCGTGCGCCAACAGGGCATTGAGATCGGCGACTGCCGTGTGGCCGGCATCATCCGCCGCAAACGGCGCATCGGCGAAAGCATCGCCGCGCGCGGCCTTGAACGCGCCTGGCGTACGCCGCGCATGCATCTGGTCGGGAATGGCAGTCGGCACCAGCAGCCAACCCGGCAGACGCAGTCCGTTCACGTTGTTCCACCCGGGGACGCGCACCACCACGGCGGGCTGCCACGCCTCGGCCGCCGGTTCTTCATCATAGAAGCTCGTCCCCTCGGAGCGGCTTTCGCTGCCCACGCCCCAGGCACGGCTCCCCCCCCTTCCCGTCATCTTCGTGGTGCGCAGCGGGGCCACTTTCCATTCCGCCTTGCCGGTGGTGAGTTGTGCATGATAGGCGCCCTCGGCCTTGAGAATGAAGCCCCCGCGCCACGACAGCTGGGCCAATGGCGCATGCGCACCCATTTGCCAGACAATCGCCTCCAGCCGATGGGGGCCAGGCTCAAGCGCCACTTCGTAGGACTGATAGAACCAGCGTTCGGGCATTCCCCGATGCGGACCGCGGGCGATTTCCTGCCCGTCCAGGAAGAGGATGAACCGCTCATCTGCGCTTACGTCGAAGCGCAGCGGCTCCTTGCCTTTCGCCACAAAGTCGCGCCGCAGCCGGAAGAAGGCGTCAGGCATCAGGAAGCGCTCTTCTGCGCGAATGCCACGCCCCACACAACTCACGCCCCATTGCGCCGGAGTATCCGCCCAGATCCACGCCGCCTGGTCGATCTCCTGCACCCTGCGCACATTCTCATCGTCCCGCACAAAGCGTTCCGGACGGAAAACCTGCCTCACGCCCGCCCAGCACTGAAGTGCCAGCACCACGCCAAGCCCCAATACCATCGTCTTCGTCATTTCGTCTCCTTCCCAAGCAGCAACAGCTCCAGGCGATCAATGTAGACGTCTGGCAGCCGAGATGGATCATCGTAGGTGGGTAGCGACACCCACAGCATATCGCCGGGTTTGGGCGTGATCGCGCCCAGTGAATACCAGGTGTAGCCTTGCGTTTTGATCGCCTCGGGCCCGAGAAAGGCCGAGGCGCGCCGATGCAGATGGTTGTAGACCCCAGCCCGAAAGGCGAGGTCCGCCTCGCCCCCGCCATTCTGCGGCACGACCTTCACCCGCACACGCGGGATGTAGACGCCGTCGGGGTCCAGTATCAATGAACTGAACGACAGCCAGGCGCGGCTCTCCTCCCGTTTTCCCGGCAACAATACGGCACGGCCATCAGCCGCCTCGGGATCACAGACGTACCGGAATTCGGTGGCGGGATAATCCCCCGTCAGCTGCGTCTCCTCCAGGATGATCCTGCGCCGGGGGACAGGGGGCTGCTCGGCGGCGGCGAAAGTGCGCAGACGATGCGTGAAATTGGTGTTTGCCGCCACGTCGTCCGCGAAGCGCAGCCCCCCCGCCGAATCGAGCACGGCCACGACACGCTGCGCACACGCGCGTTCCTCAATCCAGCTCGCCTTGTCCACGCGGGAGGCGTCGCGGGAGGCAAAAGGCCGCCCCCAGCCCCGCATCGCCCGCGTGAAGTCCACTGGCAGGCGCGCCAAGGCCAGATTCTGGCGGAACACCTCCCCGTCGCGTGCGCCTTCCGCCGAGACGGGCAACGCCTTCAGAATCTCCTCGGCTCGCCCAAGATGCGCGGCCGCCTGCTTGAGTGCCGCATCGGAGATTCCCGGCGAATAGATGCGCTCGAAACAGCCCATGGGGAAACGCTTCGTGTCACGCGGCGCCGTCTCCAGCGTGTTCAGATAGGCCCGCATCTCAGCCGCCGCGGGTCCAAAGTGGTCCGTCAGGCATTTGTCCAGCAAGGGCTCCAGCGCCAGATCGGGATTCCACATCCACTTGGCGATGAGCCAATAGCGGATGTTGTTCCAGACATCGTTCGCGCCCCCGCCATTGCCATGTTCGAAAAGCTCGGTCACGCCGCGCTCCCGGAAGAAGGCGATGTTGCGCTGGCGCGCCCCATAATCCGGCCACGGATGCAGATACCCCGCGAAATCGGCGGCATAGTCCCACACGCTCAAGGGGAGACCACCCCGCGACCAGCCCGCAAATGCCGCCCGCGTCTCGCGGTTTTCCCGTGATCGGCTCTGGTCCAGGGACCGGAAGAAGTCACACTCGATTGTGCAGAGGCACACCTGCACGTTGCGCCGGGGCGTGATGGTCAAAGGCGGCCGCCGCGTATAGCTGTAGGCAAGCGTCTGGATGATGGCGTCGGGATAGCGTGCCTCCACCACCTCGGCGATCTTGTTGACGAATGCGATCAGTGTGGCCGCCCGCGATTTCTCCCGGCTGTCCAGCGCCTCGCAGGTGGCGCAGCGGCAGAAGTTTCCCCAGTCGTTTGGCGAAATGCCGTAGTGGCGGATGCCTTTCGGATAGGACTCGGCCAGACGCGCCAGAACGCGTTCCGTGCAGAGGCGCAGTACGTCGGGATTCGTGAGGCAAAGCTGGGTGTGGAAGCGAACGCGCTGGCCGCCCACCTCCGAGAAGTATTCGGGATGCGCGGCAAACCACTTCCCCACCGGCAGCAGTTCCTCAAAGGTGTGGCATTTGCGCAGGACAGGGTCGAAACGGCACGCCGGCCCGCCCAATTCCTCGGGCAGCGACTCCGAGTTGAGTTTGTTCCGCACCAGGAACAGGGGCTGTTTCTCGCCGCCCTGCCTGTTCCAGTTCTGGGCCCGCAGGACAAATGCGGGACGTTGCGTTTCGTCCAGCGAATCCGGCACATCAAAGGACGCCAATCGCGGCTCGTGCGCAAAGCGCAGCGAATACCAGGCGCATCCGCCAAAACGCTCCAGCAGCTCATACGCGCCATAAAGCGCCCCACGCCCGCCGCCCGAGACGATGAGCAGATGGGGCGGCACAGCCTTCAGCTGAAAGGCCTCATCCTGCGGCGTGAACGAATCGGTGCGCACATCGAAGACGATCGCCCGGGGAACCGAATGGTTCGTGATGGGCAATTCCACGCCCGTCTGGCGCCGAAGGCAATCGCGCAGCTCTGTGGCGGCAAGGGCGACACACGGCGGCGCATTGGAGGGAATGACAATGGCGTATTCGGCCGGCTTTCCGCGCACGGCAAGCGACAAGATGCCGCCGGATGCCGCGAGGGTGACACCCAGCGCCATCAGCACCAGCACTGTCCAGGCGCGGCCCATCGCGCTTCGCGGTTAGCGGCGAATCCAGTCCGCCGGCAACGCGGCCAGGACGGTCTCGACCACCTGATCCAGCGTCAGATCGGAGGAATCGATCTCAAGTGCGCCATCGGCCTTCTTGAGGGGCGCGTACTTGCGCGTGGAGTCAATCGCGTCACGCGCCAGCAGCGAAGCCTTGACGGCCTCGGCCGACTGATTGGCGATGCCCTTTTCCACTTCTTCCTTCTGCCGCCGGCGCGCACGCGCCTCGGCCGACGCCGTGAGATAGAAACGCGCGGGCGAATCGGGGAAGACGGCGGTTGTGATGTCGCGGCCCTCAACCACGAGATCCCCGAAGGAGACAAGGCCGCGCAGAATCGCGGTGATGCGGTCCCGCACTTCCTTTACCGTGGCGACGGGGGAGGCGTGCGCATTGATCTCCGGCGTGCGGATGCGGTTGCCGGGAGCCTCGCCCTTCACATAGTAGGCGATGTGCCCTTCCTCGGCCCTACATTCGATCTGAACCTCGGCGGCAAAGGCGGCAACCGCCGCGGGATTCGCCGTGTCGACGCCATTGGCCAGACACTGCCAGGTCATGATGCGGTAAAGCGCACCGGAATCCACATGCAGGAATCCCAGTTTTTCCCCGACGATGCGGGACACGGAACTCTTGCCGGCTCCCGAGGGTCCGTCAATGGCAATCACACGCGACATGACACTGCTCCTTTCTGAGGATGAGGTAAAAGAGGATTCCGCAGCGCGCGTGGCGAATAAGCCAGATTCTGTTCATTCCCCTTGCGGAGAACTCCGATCATTCATCTACGCAATCAACCCGGGACTTCACCGCATCGGTTGGACGCGAACCGGACGGGCAGCCCGTTCAGTCCCCTATTTGATCTTGCTCCGAGGAGGGTTTACCGTGCGGGCGGGCTCTCGCCCAACCCCGGTGGTCTCTTAAGCCACCCTTTCACCCTTGCCGCCCGAAGGCGGCGGTCTGTTCTCTGTGGCACTTTCCATCGGCGGCGCTTGCTGCCGCCCTCCCGGCCTTGACAACCGGGTCCTCTGCCCTGCGGAGTCCGGACTTTCCTCACCCTTTCGGGCGCGACCGGTCACACGCGCGCACTGCGGAAATCGAAATCAAAGATCACGGTAGAGGATGCGGCCGCACATCGTGCAGGCCACGAGCCCCTGATTGTGCTGCACCATCTGCGCCACGCTCGGCGGCTGCACAAGGTGGCAGCCATCGCACACGCCGTCATCGGTGAGCAGCACCACGGCCGGCCAGCGCTTCGTGCGAATGCGCTCGTAGTAGAGGCGCATCTTCGGGTCGGTGACCTTGGCCACCAGCGCCGTGCGCTCCTCGGCGAGCTGGGCCAGCTCGGCCTTGACTTCGGCCAGACGCTGATCAAGCTCATCCACAAAACCGTCGACGCCGCCCTTTTCGGCATCCACCTTTTCCTGGGCTTCGCGCACACGGGCTTCGAGGGAAGGCATTTCATCGGCCTGCAGGGCCAGGGCGCGGTTCTCGGCGGCTTCCGCCTCATGCTCCAGGCTCTCGATCTGGATGATCGCCTGCTGCATCTCCTTGTTGGACTTGATGCCCAGCTGAGCCGTCTTGAGGTCACGGACCTTTGCACGGATCTCCTCGGCCTCAACCTCATCTTCCTTCACACGCCGCTGCAGCGCGACAACATGGCTCTGGGCGATTTCCAAAGCCGCATTCACGCCGGCAAGACGTGCCGTTTCAAGGGCCTTACGACGCGGAATGTCCTTCGCCTCGCGTTCGAGCTCGCGAATGCGGCCATCCACTTCCTGCAAATCAATCAACGGTTGTACTACGTTCACCGCTTATTTCCCTTCAGATGCTGGTTTGTCAAAAAATCAAGGGCATATTTTACCGAAATATG
>JAKSOW010000098.1 GCA_024405395.1 Kiritimatiellia bacterium
CGCTTTTGCGGCACTTATGCGACACTTGACAAGCTGGTAACTGAAATTTCGGCGGCAGTATCGCAAAAGAATGTGTAGATGGATGTTTTGAAGAATTTGTGGAGGAGTTATGCCCCGTGAAGAGCCACGGAAAGAACGGAAGCGCCCAGTCAGGCGGCACGGAAACGGCCTTGAAGCAGATCGCTTTGCGGCTTGGGCCAGCAATGTCCAACAGAGGATGGTTGGGAATCTTCAGGAGGCGTCCTTGACACCCTTAGGAGCCAACAGTATCTGTAGAGATCAACGCCGAGGGCCTGCAAAAGGGCCTTCACTACCGTTCCGGCTGGTTTCACGATGACTTGGCCGCTAGGGGGTGGCAATTCTGGGTGCATTAAATTACATTCTCTCCGGAGTCCCATCTTGAACGTCACGAGATGGGGTGAATGAGGTTGTTTCACATATTGGAAAAGAAAAGTGTTTTTGATAGACCAATAAGATGCGCGCCAAATTCTTGTATACTTCTTTGCGACTGAACCCTAAATATGATATACTGATCCCGCAAAGGGTGTTCATGATGATTGATGATGCTATCATGGAAAAGTTCTGTTTTTGCCGGATTGTCTCCGTGCAACATGGCGATAATTGGGGAAATATATTTTCGCCAAGCGAAGGGAAGTTGCGGCGGTAGTAAAGGGCATGTCGTCTGTCGATGATTGTCTTTCTGCGTTAGGCAGCCAGCAGCAGATGAAGTTCGTTTGAATGTCTCACCCCACTCAAAAGGAGCACGTTTAAAGACAAGGTGAACTTATAGCTTCGGTCTCCACGCGGCATAAGCCGTGGAGTGGGACAAGTGATTTAGCGTTACGCTAACACGACGACGTTCTGTAGAAAACGTAGGAAATTTTCAAACTGGAACGAGTGTCAGCGAGAGCGCGCCCATCTGGGCGCGTCTTTCGTTGCATTCCAGTTTGGGCTTCCTACGGCCTTCTACAGAGTGCAATCGAAAGATCGCGCCCTTTTTCTTTTATGTGTCGCCGTGTCAGCCACGGAGGAAACGACACATGTATAGAATAAAAGAGAAGATTGATGTGCGCCCGATTTTGAAATGGGCAGGCGGCAAGTCACAGCTTCTGCCTGTTCTTCTTCCGAAAGTGCCTGCCAATTACGAACGTTATGTGGAGCCATTCTTTGGTGGAGGCGCGCTTTTCTTCTCTATCCAGCCGCATAGGGCGTTGATCGCAGATCGAAATCCTGAACTGGTCAACCTTTACCAACAGGTAGCGAATGACGTTGAAACCGTGATTCGCTGTTTGAAAAGGTATCGCAACACTGAAGAAGATTTCTATCGTGTCCGCCAACAGGATTGGCACGCATTGGAACCTTCTGAAGCAGCTGCGCGCATGATCTATCTGAATCGCACATGTTTCAATGGCTTATATCGGGTCAATGGGAAAGGGGAGTTTAATGTTCCCTATGGGGGGTACAAAAATCCGACGATTTGCGATGAACGGAATCTTTATGCCGCCTCGACGGTTCTGAAGAGAGCGGAAATAAGATGCGCCGACTATCTGGAAATCCTTGATAATGATGTATGTCCAGGAGATTTCGTTTTTCTGGATCCCCCTTACGTTCCGGTTGGCGAGTATGGCGATTTCAAACGATATACCAAAGAACAATTCTATGACGATGATCAAGTCGCTCTTGCCATGGCGGTAAAGCGGCTTCAGAAACGAAACACGTATGCCATTCTGACGAATTCAAACCATCCACGTGTACATGAGCTTTATGCTGGTTTTCCAAGAGAAGTTCATGAAACCAAGCGCAACATATCCTGTAAATCAAGATCACGAATAGGAGAGGATGTGGTTGTGTTGATTCGCCCATCAGGAAAATCTGAATGTGAACATTATGAACATATTCAGTTTCCAGTACAAGTTACGAGATATCCGCCAACGCGGTTCATGGGATCGAAAAGAAAACTACTCGGGCATATTTGGCAGGTCGCATCACGTTTTGATTTTGAGTCGGTTCTGGATTTGTTCTCAGGATCGGGCGTTGTCGGATATATGTTCAAGGCATGCGGGAAGCAGGTGATCTCAAACGATTACATGTACATGGCATCAACGTTTACAAAGGCTCTGGTCGAGAACAATGGAACGGTACTCGATGAGGAAGAGGCGATGCGTCTGATGGAATGCTCGCATACGGTGGATGATTTTGTTTCGCGAACATTTCAAGGTCTTTATTTCAGTGACGAAGAGAATGCGTTGATTGATGTCATGCGCTCGAATATTGCGCGGTTGGAAAATGAATACAAGCGTGCTATTGCAATGACGGCATTGATTCGTGCATGTACCAAGAAGCGTCCACGAGGATTGTTCACCTACACAGGTCTTCGATATGATGACGGTCGTAAAGATCTCAGGAAATCATTATCCGAACAATTCATAGATGCGGTGAAAGACGTCAACAGGGCGGTGTTCAGCAACGGTCAAGAAAATCGGTCTTTGAATGGTGATGCTTTGGAGTTGGGAGTTGAGACACCAGATCTTGTTTACATTGATCCGCCATACTATACGCCCGGGTCGGATAATGAATATGTACGACGTTACCATTTTTTAGAGGGATTGGCCCGTTATTGGAAGGGCGTTGAAATTCAGCAGAATACGAGTACGAAGAAATTCAAGTCATATCCAACACCGTTTTCGTCGCGTGATGGGGCGTCAAGAGCCTTTGAAAGCATCTTTTCGCGCTACCACGAATCTCTCATCATTGTTTCATATTCGTCGAACAGCCTTCCTTCGCGAGAAGAGATGATTACAATACTTGGGAAATACAAAAGGCGGGTTGAGGTGGTTCCCATCGATTATCGGTATCAATTCGGTAATCGAAGCGACGGCAAGATGAGGCGCGATCGCGTACAGGAATACCTGTTCGTGGGTTATTGAGGAGACAGATATGGACATCTGGCAAATTGGAAATACGGGCGTTCGCAATCCCATGCGGATACAAGATGCCTTGCGTGTCTATGCGGAATCGCCGCTTATCGGAAAGATTCGTGGAGTTGGAGGTTCCATTGCCTTCATGGATCTTCTTTGTGAAAAGCATGTACTTCACAATGAGCCGGGGAAGGATGATTCAGGAAGTTATGGCCGTAAGTTCCGCTTCGTTTTCAACGCAAACGGTTTCACTTACGATGTTGTTTCCAGGAAAAGGGGGTTATTGCAGGAAGACTTTGGATGTGTTGACGCGATTACGCCTTTTGGAAAGGCTTTCCTGGAGGCCGAAACGATTCCTGCAGTTCAAGAATGCTTCCTTCGTGCGAGCAGTGTACCGATGAAGCCATTGTCAGACGGGAGGACATTCTCACCGCTGAGATGGACACTGGCCATTCTGATCGAAGTCGGGAAGCGGACTGGCAGTGCTGATCTGTCATTCATTGAATTTGCGGTTTTTGTGCAGACAACAGATCCGTCTCACGACATAGAGTCTGTCGTGAACCGGATTTTGAAGTTTCGAGCTGGTCGGAAGGACGCAAAGGCAAAAAAGAAATTTGACGCGAACTACTATGCGGGCTTGAAAAATGAATACTGTAAAAACGTGAAGAATTTCCGCGAATACGGGGATATGAACATTCGCTATCTTAAGGCGACCGGGATCGTGCGGGCCAGAGGACATGGAATAGCCCTTGTTACAGAAAAGCGAACACTTGCAGAGAAGTTGGCGGCGGTTCAGGTTTCCAATTTGCCAGAAGCTGACCGTCTGAAGGCGCTTTATAAATGCCCGACATTACCGACAGACGATCTAGATGTTGCCAAAGAGGTTTTGGTTGAAACGGAGTCACTCCTCGAGTCGCGCCATATTTCGTTTCAGATAGATCATCGTCGGCTTGTTACTCCACAGGATGTGAATAACGCGCGTTCAAAACTTGAGGTACTACTGGCACAAGACTCAGAAGAGATTTTTGCCAAGGAACAAAAATGCAAGTGGAGTGAGATTGCCGACTATATGGATTTGGTCATGCATAATGGAGGCAAGAAAGTTTATGATGATGAATACGGAATTGAGGTGCCGAAAGAAGAGGCTTCTGCGTATCTGGAGTGGAGTGTTTGGCGGGCGTTTCTTGCAATGAATACGCTGCACAACAAGCCATATAACGTTCGCCGCTTCAAGATTGATCAGGATTTTCTCCCTGTCTGTACGGCGCCGGGGAATGGCCCAGACCTGATAGCCGAATATGCCAACACTGTCGTTGTTATCGAAGTGACACTTTCAACCAATTCTCGACAGGAGGCGATGGAGGGTGAACCGGTTCGGAGGCATGTTGCGGATCTGGTTACGCGATATCCCGGAAAGAATGTCTATGGCCTTTTCATTGCGAACAAGATTGACACTAACACTGCTGAGACGTTCCGAAATGGAGTTTGGTATACGAAAGACGATGTGAAAATGAATTTGAACATTGTCCCGTTTACTTTGAGCCAGTTTAAGGATTATTTTGTCTCGCTGTTCAAGACTGGCCATTATGGACATGGAGAGATTGTTGATTTGATATCTGCATGTGGAGACTACCGAAAACACTGTGACGCACCCTCGTGGAAAACGGCCATAAGCAAAGGGGTGCTTTCAGCAATTGTACAGAACAATGAGGGGAATGTTGCAGAGTTTCAAAACGCCCATGAAGATATGCTTGAGGCCGCAGGAGTTGCCATGCCGCAGGCGGGCGACGAATTTACTCTTTCGCAAGAAGCTTCACTGATGGCAGATTGAGCGCGTGTTATATGAATGGATTGACTGGATTGCCGGAGGAGATGCGACCACGGGAACGACTGAAGCGCGAGGCGAGTGCTGATGCACTTTCTGACGAGGAGTTGCTGGCAGTGTTGCTAGGGCATGGTGTGCGGGGGTGCGATGTGTTGGAACTCGCTCATCGTTTGCGTGTGGCGCTTGGGGCTGTGTGGGATAATCCTGAGGCGTCCATCGACTGGCGTTCGATGGTCCGATATGTTGATGATTACAATCAAATGCACGTAGATCGTCCGATTCGAGGATTCGGTAACGCGAAGTTGCTAGAACTTGCGGCGGCTTTTGCACTGACGCGGCGGATGCAGAGGTATTGGTGTGAGAACGAATGGCGTAGCATGAATTTGCGTTCGTCGGCTGCAGCCGCTCAGGTGTTCGAGCGCACGGTTGCGCGACGCCCAGAACAGGAGACGTTTTTCGTCTTGCCAATGGATTCGGGGTTCCATCCTTTGTGTGAGCCGATTGCCGTGACGAAAGGTGGTGTCGCGACGGTGTCAGTCCATCCGCGGGAAGTGTTTTGCGAGGCAATCCGTTGGCGGGCGCATGCCGTCATCGTGGCTCACAACCATCCGAGCGGTGATCCAACGCCCAGCGAACAGGACATTGACCTCACTGACAAACTCCTTGCCGCCTCGAAGGTGGTTCGTATCCCCGTTCTAGACCACCTGGTGTTGGCAGGAAAGGATTTCATATCCATTCGTACACTAGGATTGGTGTCATTTGCGTGAATACCCAATGCCGCTTTTGTTGAGTATTGGGTATGGTATTGTTGATCGCGCTTCCGTGAGGAGTATGTATCGAGAATAAGGATTATGTTTTCAGGGCGATTGCGAACGAAAGCATGAAAAGCAGAAAAGAGGTTCTACCTGTATGAGGTGAACCTCTAGTCTGCGGTTTCCGACACCATCAAGACGCCTACCGGGGGCGTGAGCATCGGAAACCCATCTCGGCCTGTGCGGAGCATTCTAACAAAAGACGCGAAGGAGTTCATCCACAAATCTGTTTCTGCACTGGTCACAACCTGAGCTGAGCCAGATGTGATGGTCTCACATGTCCAATTACTGCACACTGGCGTCCATCATGGCCTATACAGCTGGGCTAACGAACGACGGACGTGGCGTACTCAATGGCGGCACAACGTCCGATAAACCGTACATGGTGTCTTGAGATCGCCTCCTGCCTCTTGCCTCCATCCCTCCCGCTTGAAGCCTGCGGCAGCAACGAAGGTCACGAATGGACCTGTCCCCATTTGGCATGTGAAGAGGCGGCCCCAGTATGAGAATCTGTGGGCGGAAGGCTGATCGCAAGCACGAAGTGGATGTTCTCGCATCATTTCCGTGTCCCGCGAAGGCGGGCTTCCGCGTGTTCCGTGGTTTCCGCTAGGGTAAATGAAAGTACCCAGAAAAGGGTGCGTATGCGGCGAAGAGTATCTTCCTGCCCGCTTCTGGCGGCAGCACCTGTAGGCTGTTCATAACTCTGCGGGAAGTTATGAACAGGACGGCGCTGTGCGGAGAACCGATCCGCACTGTGCGGAAACTACACCGCACTGTGCGGAAACTACCCCGCAGGTTGCGGATAGGTTTGCCGCAGGATGCGGTGTAATTGACAATACAGAAAATAACAGCCTTAACAACAAAGTACAGGGGCCGGCCTCAGGGCGGCCCCAGCGTGAGAGTCTGTGGATAGAAGGCTGGGCTCGGGCACGAAATGGATGTATTCGGGTCATTTTCCGTGTTCCTCAAAGGCTTGTGCATGATTGGCATTGTGAGGGCATGATAGGCATGTATGGTGAAGGCTTGCCGTACGGCAGGTGAAAATGCTATAATACCGTCCATGCAGCTCGTCAAACAGGCTATGGAAACAGAATTCTTCCGCGGTATCTCCGCGGAGGAGGTGGAGAATCTGCTCTATCGCCTCAACGGCGTGCGCAAGAGCTTCAAGAAGGGTGAGACCATCGTTCATGCCGGCTTCAAGGCCGATCGCATGATGGTGATCGTCTCGGGCAAGTTGCGCGTCTATGAGGAGACGTCGGAGGCGCGTCCTGTGCTCGTGCGCGAGATTGGCGCCGGGGAAGTGCTGGGATTGTGGATTCTCCATGTGCCCAGCATCTCCTGCTGGCCCGGCACGGTCATCGCCGCGGAGGCCTGCACGCTCATTTCCCTGGACATCGCCGCCGCCCGTCGCGTGCTGGCCGCACCCGATGCCCACGTGGCGCAGTTGGCCGTCAACATCTCGCAGATCCTCGCCCATGAGCTCTTCTCGTTCTGGCGCAAGCTGATGGTAATGGATGGCGGCACCATCGAATCGCGCGTGGAGATCTATCTCTCTGAGCTGGACAACGAAGCGGGGCATGTCGGTCAGGTGACGGTGCCGTTCGACCGCGAGCGCATGGCCGAGTACTTCGGCGTGTCGCGTCCCGCGCTGTCGCGCGCTTTGGGCCACATGCGCGATCGCGGGCTCATCACCTGGCACAAGAACGTCTTTCAGATAAAATTCTGAGGTGTAACTTGATGTTACAGAAACACGCTGCATGAGATGATATACTTGTCGCACATGAACAAAAAGCTTCAGCTTCGACTTAACCTTCGACTTCACGGGTGCAGATCCGCGGGGCTTGGTTGCGTCTAGAGAGGCGAAGCAGAGGCCTAAAGCACAGGAAAAGCGGATCACCCAAGCACGGGAGGTCCGCTTTTGCGTTTTCTGGCCACCGTGCATCACCGGAGAAAGAACATGGCAAAAAAGCGAAGCACGGCAATGACAGACTACGTCAGGATATTCGACACCACACTGCGTGATGGCGAGCAGGCCCCTGGCTATTCAATGAACATCGAGGAGAAGCTGCGGATGGCGCATCAGCTCGAGCTGCTCGGGGTCGATGTGCTTGAGGCGGGCTTCGCCATCGCCTCGCCGGGCGACTTCGAGAGTGTGCGCAGTATCGCCCAGGCGGTCAAGGCGCCCATTGTGGCCTCCCTCTGCCGCGCGCTTGTGAAGGACATCGATGCGGCCCATGCCGCCGTGAAGGACGCGGTGCGCCCGCGCATCCACACCTTTCTGGCGACGAGCGACCTGCATCTGCAGTACAAGCTGAAGATGACGCGCGAGCAGGCGCTTCAGCGGGCGGTTGAGGCGGTGAAATACGCCCGCAACCTGTGCGACGACATCGAGTTCTCGCTGGAGGACGCCTCGCGCACGGACCATGACTTCATGTGCCAGGTGGTGGAGGCCGTCATCAAGGCCGGCGCCACCACGGTGAATCTGCCCGACACCGTGGGCTACGCGACGCCCAAGGAGATCTCGGCGATGGTCTCGAACGTGATGCGGCGCGTGCCGAACATCGACAAGGCCATCGTCTCCATGCACGTGCACGACGACCTCGGGCTCGCCGTCGCCAACTCGCTCGCCGGCAT
Source organism: Kiritimatiellia bacterium (assembly GCA_024405395.1). Taxonomy (GTDB): domain Bacteria; phylum Verrucomicrobiota; class Kiritimatiellia; order RFP12; family UBA1067; genus RGIG6720. The sequence continues at coordinate 8,190 of JAKSOW010000098.1, forward strand.
CGCCGCCGGGGCGCGTCAGGTGGAGTGCTGCGTGTGCGGCATCGGCGAACGTGCCGGCAATGCGGCGCTGGAGGAGGTCGTGATGAACCTGCGCACGCGCCATGACGTCTATGGCGTCGACTGCGGCGTGCACACGGAGGAGATCGCCAGGACGGCGAAGCTGCTCTCCACGATCACCGGCGTGAAGACCGCCCCCAACAAGGCGATTGTGGGCGCCAACGCCTTTGCGCACGAATCGGGCATCCACCAGCACGGCGTGATGGCCAACGTGAAGACGTATGAGATCATGACGCCCGAGAGCGTGGGCCTCAAGAAGACGGAGCTGGTGCTGGGCAAGCATTCGGGCCAGCACGCCTTCGCGCAGCGTCTGGTGGCGTTGGGCTACACGGTGGACAAGGCGCTCGAGCAGAAGCTCTTCGCCGAGTTCAAGGTGCTGGCCGACCGCAAGAAGACGATCGAGGACCGCGACATCATGGCGCTCGTCGAGACGGCGACGGGCCACGTGTCGGGCGAGAACGACTGGAAGCTCGTGAACTACGTCGTCTCGAGCAGCAACAAGATGTTCTCGACGGCCTGCGTCACGCTCGTCAGGGGCAAGAAGGAGGTCACCGAGTCCGCCTACGGCACGGGCCCCATCTACGCCTGCATCCGTGCGGTCGAGAAGATCGTCAAGCATCCGTTCTCGCTGCAGGACTATCAGATCCAGGCCGTGACCGAACGTCGCGACGCCCTGGGCGAAGTGACGGTCAAGATCTCGGATCCGCGCGGCACGTTCCGCGGACGCGGCGTCTCGACCGACATCATCGAGGGCTCCATTCTCTCGACCCTCGACGCCGTGAACAAGATGCTCGACGCGAAGACCTCCGCGCTCGGCGAAGGCGCGGCCTCGAAGGTGCAGCAGACATTCGCCGAAGAGGACATGTTGAGCGGCCACACCGACAAGTAAAACCACAGGAAGGAATACCCCCATGGCAATGACAATGACACAGAAGATCCTGGCGGCCCATGCCGGCAAGCCGGAGGTGCATGCCGGCGAGCTGATCATGGCAAAGCTCGATCTGGTGCTGGGCAACGACATCACGACGCCGGTCGCGATCGGCGAGTTCCCGAAGTTCGGCAGGAAGAAGGTGTTCGACAAGACGAAGATCGCGCTTGTGCCCGACCACTTCGCGCCGAACAAGGACATCAAGGCCGCCACGCAGTGCGCGTGCATGCGCCAGTTCGCGAAGGACCAGAAGATCGTGAACTACTTCGAGGTCGGGCACGACTGCGGCGTCGAGCATGCGCTGCTGCCGGAGAAGGGCCTGGTCACGGCCGGCGACTGCATCATCGGCGCCGACTCCCACACCTGCACCTATGGTGCGGTGGGCGCGTTCTCGACGGGCGTGGGCTCCACGGACATGGCCGCCGGCATGGCGGCTGGCGAGACCTGGTTCAAGGTGCCCAGCGCCATCAAGGTGGAAGTCGTGGGCAAGCCGAAGAAGTGGGTGTCGGGCAAGGACCTGATCCTGCATCTCATCGGGCTCATCGGCGTGGACGGCGCGCGGTACCAGTCTCTGGAGTTCGTGGGCTCCGGCGTCAAGAACCTTTCGATGGACGACCGCTTCACGATCGCCAACATGGCGATTGAGGCGGGCGCGAAGAACGGCATCTTCCCCGTTGACGCCCTCTGCCTCGAATATCTCAAGGAGCATGGCGCCAAGGAGCCGAAGGTCTATGCGGCCGACAAGGATGCGGTGTATGAGCGTACGATCAAGATCGATCTGGCCACGCTCAAGCCCACGGTCGCCTTCCCGCATCTGCCCGAGAACACGCACACGGTCGACAAGATCAAGACGATCAAGATCGACCAGGTGGTGATCGGCTCCTGCACGAATGGCCGCATCAGCGATCTGCGCATCGCCGCCAAGGTGATGAAGGGCAAGAAGGTGGCGGAGGGCGTGCGCTGCATCGTGATCCCCGCCACCCAGCGCATCTGGATTCAGGCCAACGAAGAAGGGCTGCTCACGCAGTTCGCGGCGGCGGGCTGCGTCGTCTCCACGCCGACGTGCGGACCGTGCCTGGGCGGCTACATGGGCATTCTCGCGAAGGGCGAGAAGTGTGTCGCGACCACCAACCGCAACTTCGTCGGCCGCATGGGGCACGTCGAGAGCGAAATCTATCTGGCTTCGCCCGCGGTCGCCGCCGCAAGCGCCGTGGCCGGCAAGATCGTCAGCCCTGACGGACTGAAGTGATTCAGGTCCGGCGGTTCCAGGAGAATTGTCAACAACCCAACCATTTCAAAGGTGCCTCAATGAAAGTTTCAGGAAAAACCTACAAGTACGGTGACAACGTCGACACCGACGTCATCATCCCCGCCCGTTATCTCAACACGCCCGATGCGAAGGAGCTCGCGAAGCACTGCATGGAGGATATCGACGCCTCCTTCGCGGCCAAGGTCAAGCCCGGCGAGATCATGATCGCCGGCAAGAACTTCGGCTGCGGCAGTTCCCGCGAGCATGCGCCGCTCGCCATCAAGACCTGTGGCGTCGCCTGCGTGATCGCCGCCACCTTCGCGCGCATCTTCTACCGCAACGCGCTCAACATCGGCCTGCCGATTCTGGAGTGCCCCGAGGCCGCCAAGGCCATCGCCGCGGGAGATGAGGTGTCTGTGGATTTCGACACGGGCGTCATCACGGACGTGACGACCGGCAAGACGTTCCAGGGTGAGCCGTTCCCGCCCTTCATGCAGGAGCTCATTGCCGCCGGCGGCCTCGCCGCCTATAGGGTTAAAGGGGTAAAAGGTTAAAGGGTTAAAAGGGTGGACGGTGTCCCCCATAACCTTATTGGCATTAATCTTCCAGCCTTAAAGCCCTTTAACTATTAACCTCTCTAACTCTCTAACCCTTTAACCCTTTAACTTTTTAACCATGAAAAAGAAGATAGCCGTTATTGCGGGCGACGGAATTGGCCCGGAGATCGTGGGCGAAGCCGTGCGCGTGCTCAAGAAAGTGGCGAAGAAATTCGGCCATACCTTCGTCCTTGACGAGAAACTGGTCGGCGGGGCGGCGTACGATGCCGTCGGCGACTGCCTGCCGGACGATACGCTCAAGGCCTGCCAGCAGGCAGACGCCGTCTTGCTCGGGGCGGTCGGCGGGCCGAAGTGGGACAAGCTTCCCGGCCCGCAGCGTCCTGAGAAGCGGGCGTTGCTGACGTTGCGCAAGGAGCTGGGCCTGTTCGCGAATCTGCGGCCGGCCAAGGTGTGGGATCCCCTCAAGAGCGCCAGTCCGCTCAAGCCGGAGATTGTGGGCGAGGGCCTGGATCTGCTGGTGGTGCGCGAGCTCACGGGCGGCGTCTACTTCGGCGAGCACAGCCGCGCTGCCGACGGGCAGAGCGCGCTCGACAAGATGCCCTACTCGGTGATGGAGATCGAGCGCATTGCGCGTGTGGCCTTTGAGTCGGCGCGGAAGCGCCACAGTCATGTGACGTGCGTCGACAAGGCCAACGTCCTTGAGACCAGCCGCCTCTGGCGTGAGGTGGTGCAGCGCGTCCATGATGCGGACTACGCCACAGTCGATCTCGACTTCATGTACGTGGACAATGCCGCTATGCAGCTGGTGCGTGCGCCGAGCCGGTTCGACGTCATCCTCACCGAGAACATGTTCGGCGACATTCTGTCGGACGAAGCCTCCCAGATCACGGGTTCGATCGGCATGCTGCCTTCGGCTTCCCTGCGGGCGGATGGCTTTGGCATGTACGAGCCGATCCATGGCTCCGCGCCCGACATCGCCGGATTGGGTATCGCGAATCCGCTGGCGACGATCCTGTCGGCGGCGATGATGCTGCGCCACACCTTTGGTCTGACGCAGGAGGCCGACGCCGTCGAGGCGGCCGTGGGCCAGGTGCTGGCGGCGGGCGACCGCACGGTGGACATCGCCACGGCCGATGCCGCCGCCCTGAGCACGCACGACATGGGCACTGCGGTGGTTGAAGCGCTGTAGGTGGATGTGCTATAATATTCACCAGTTGTATAAACCCGAAAAGAGGAAGCATAAAATGGCTAAGTGGATTTGCCCGGTTTGCGGGTATGTGTATGAAGGTGATGCGGCGCCGGAAGCGTGCCCGCAGTGCAAGGTGCCCGGCTCCAAGTTCAAGAAGCAGGAAGAGGGCGTGCTCAATTTCGTCGCCGAGCATCAGATCGGTGATGGCGATGTCGAGGATGCCGAGATCGTCCAGGGTCTCAAGGACAACTTCAACGGCGAATGCAGCGAGGTCGGCATGTATCTCGCGATGTCGCGTCAGGCTGACCGCGAGGGCTATCCCGAGGTCGCCGAGGCGTACAAGCGCATCGCGTTCGAGGAAGCCGAGCACGCCGCCAAGTTCGCGGAGCTTCTCGGCAAGCGCATGGACATCGTGACGGCCTCCACGAAGGAGAACCTCACGCGCCGTGTGGCGGCGGAGTGCGGTGCGACGGCCGGCAAGATGGCCATCGCCAAGCGTGCGAAGGAACTCGGCTATGACGCCATCCACGACACCGTCCACGAGATGGCGAAGGATGAGGCGCGTCACGGCAAGGCCTTCCAGGGTCTGCTTGCCCGCTACTTCAAGTAAGCGACTGCCGTAAAGGCGGAATTGGAGACCTCTGGCTGTCTATGGCCAGGGGTCTTCCGTTCTCAAGGATCCCTCTGGGGCGTTGGCAAAGGATGGAGGCATAGATCATGATGTCGCAGTTTGTCGCGTTTGCGTTCAAGTTCTTCTTTCTGTTCACACCATTCTTCGCGTTGTCCATGTTCTTGGCGATGACGGCGGAAAAGGATGAGGCGGAACGCCGTGTGTTGGCCCATCGGGTGGCTTTTGCCACGATTGTGATCGCGGGCCTGCTGCTTTTCTTCGGTCAGGTCATCTTTGACCTTTTCGGCATTACGGTGGATGCCTTCCGCATTGGCGCCGGCATTCTGCTGCTCTTGACGGCGATTTCGCTGATGAACCCCAAGGTGGTGGCCGCCAAGGAAGGGGAGGACATTTCCGTCGTGCCCCTGGCGATGCCGGTGATCGTGGGGCCGGCCTCGTGTGGCGCCATTATGGTCACTTCCGCCGAACTTCACACCATCGGCGCCAAATTGATGGGCTTTGCCGCCCTGGCAGTGGCCCTGATCTGCATCTGGGTGATTCTGCTGCTGGGCACGTGGTTTGAGAAGCGCCTCGGCAAACGCGGCATCTCCATCCTGATGCGCCTGACGGCCCTCATCCTCGCGGCCCTTTCCGCGCAGATGATCATGACCGGCGTGTGCGGGTTCCTGAAGGGTTGACGCCCTTGCGGGCGATCAGGCCTGGCCTTGCGACGAAATCGCGTGGGACAGTACGGCAAGCGACTGTGCCAGGTCGACGTTCTGCACGATGACGCCCTGCGGCACGACCAGCTGTACGGCCGTGAAGTTCCAGATGGCGACAATGCCGGCCGCCACCAGAGCATCAGCGCAGGCCTGGGCGGCGGAACTGGGCACGGTGAGGATGCCGATCTTTATCCTGAGGCGTTTCACCAGGCGCGGCAAGTCGGCCATCGGCCGCACTTTGACGCCATGGAACGTGAGGGAGATCTTCGCCGGATCGGAGTCAAAGGCCACCGCGAGCGAGATGTTGTGCTCCTCAAAGCCGGCATAACCCAGAAGCGCCTGGCCGAGGGATCCTGCGCCCACCAGCACGGCGTCGGTTACGCTGTCCCAGCCGAGCGCCCGATTGATGGCGTTCTCAAGTTCCTGGGCGGGGTAGCCGCGACGAGGCTTGCCGGGAACGCCGGCCATGGCCAGGTCCTTGCGGGTGAGGACGGGGTCGAGATCCAGCGTTTCGGCCAAGGCCGCGCTGGAGACATGGAGATCCCCCCGGGAGATCATGGCCTTGATCTCCCGCAGATACAGCGGATAGCGGCGTATGGTTGGCAGCGGAAGCGAGCCCGTGCGTTCTGTGTCATTCATGCCCGTATTATAGCATAGTTCCCGCACAATGGCTACGGGAATGGCGAATGGGGGCAGCGCATGATCTTGCTAGGGTCAAGATTGCGGATCGCCACCTTGTGTAAAGCGCGTACCCAGGGTGATGGCCGTCGTTTGCCAATGTGAAACGGACTTTCGCCAACTGTGCAAAGCAGTCATTAGACGCCTAACGAAAGTCTATCAGCCGTCTAATTGCTTTATTTTAGGCGTCTAATGTGTTACGTTTAGACGTCAAATATGTCAATTGCACATCGTTGAAGGGGCGTAGGCTGTTTTCTCGGTCATGGCAGGGGCTGAAGTCCGCTTCGCGGTGCACGGAAGGTCATGTTGCTCAATATAACTGAAGAATGGTTGCAGATACTTGCAAAATATGATCCCCCCCCCTTGAAAAACTTACTTTTGCGCTTGCGCTCGAACGAAATAAATGTAATAATGGTTATGCCACGATTCCTTGTGGCGCGGAGGGTGTTGGTGGTGGGCTTCATGTCGGGCGGCAT
>JAKSOW010000099.1 GCA_024405395.1 Kiritimatiellia bacterium
GCACCTACAAGAAGTGGTGCATCGAGAACGGCAAGAAGTACTTCTCCGTCGCTTCCGGCGGTGGTACGGGCCGTACGCTTCACCCGGACAACATGGCCGCCGGTCCGTCCTCCTACGGCATGACCGACACCATGGGCCGCATGCACTCCGACGCGCAGTTCGCGGGCTCCTCCTCGGTGCCGGCGCACGTCGAAATGATGGGCCTCATCGGCATGGGCAACAACCCGATGGTCGGCGCGACCGTCGCGGTGGCCGTCGCCGTTGAAGAGGCGATGAAGAAGTAATCTCCTCCAGGAGATTCGCAGAAGGGGGCGCGGCCGTAGGGCCGCGCCTTCTTTCGTTTGGTCTGCGGACTTCTTTCCGCTGGCGGTACGGTCGAATCGGATTTGGGTACAGTCGGATCGCGTCTGCGGTACAGTCGGATCGCGCGGACTTCACCGTCACTCGGCGAGTCGGCCCAAGGTGGCTGAAGGCGTCCCCCTCAGGCGGCGAGCACGTAGACAACCGCGTTGTGGTCGCTGGTTTCGGCCGTGACCATTCCCGATTCGCCCATGGTCTCGATCAGGCGGCGGAACGTCTCGCAGTCCACGTGCAGGCGCTTCAGGAGCGCACTATGCCGCATCTTTCCGCCCGCCTCCCGCAGATAGCGGATGGCCTTCTGCCGCATCTCGTGGAAGGTGTTCTCCGTCATGTACTGTGCCGCCTGGAAGAGCGTGCGCCGTGTGGCGTGCTCCACGACGTTCCAGGCCCAGATCACGCCCTTCTGCGAAACAACGGGATGCCGCACGTCTTCGCTGATGGCGTAGAGCAGGGCCAGCTTCATCGTCTTCTCGGCGGCACGCGTCCACAGCGTCTTGGCGCCGATGTCGACGCTTGCGCGGTGACGGGCGTCCGCGGCGGCGGCCACACGCTCCAGGAGCGCTGTCGCCTCGGGCGTCTGCGGCACTTCCTCAAGCTGGGGCGGCAGCGGTTCGGTCTCGGGCGAATCGAGGTCCACGCCCTTGAAGCAACCGTGCGCGGCGAGATGGGCGGCATCCGCGAGCAGATGCGCCGGGAAGGGAGCCTTGTGCGGCGTGCCCTTGGGTCCGCGTGCATGCGCCTCGATCACCAGACAGCGGCTCAGCAGACCGCTCGCCAGGGCACGCTCGTTGAGCCCCCTGTAGAAGTACTCCGGCACGGCCGTGCCCAGCATCACGAGGTGCGGCGACTCGATGCCGTTCGCCCGCAGCGCGTCGTAGATGTTGCGCTTGTTTCCGCTGGCCTGCAGCGCCTTCTTGCGGGGCGCGTAGACGCCGTTCGCCGTGGTGAAGAACTGCAGCACGGAACCGTAGATGCGCTCCATGGCGGCGTCCTTCTCCTGGAGGCTCTTGAAGAGCGTGTCCACCTCGTCCACCTGGAAGAAGCTCGCGGGGTGGAGCAGCAGGGCGTCCTCGAGACCTTCGGCGGAGGCGAAGCGGTCGGCCATCGTGGGCATCAGGTTCAGCTCCTTCGCGAGACGCTGGTTCACCTTGCGCGGCTGGTCCTTGCCCGAACCCGAGTCCGCCAACGCGATTACGTAGAGATTCGTCCGCAGATCCTCCTGGCTGCAGTGATGCCGCCCCGAGAGGTGCGCCAACATCGTGAGGGCGCCTGCAAAGAGCAGTGGCCGGTTGGGGTAAGGCACAGTGGCCTGTTGGTAGTCGACATAGTCGTTCACGAAACCGGGCACGGAGAGCAGTTCGTCGGGCAAGGGGCCGGGGTCGCGCATCTCGCCAGGAGGCGGATCGCGGGTGGGTGACGCCAGACTGTCGGGTAGGACGGTCTCGGCTTCGGACGTTTCGCCGCCCATCTCGGGCGATGCCGCAAGGTCCAGTAGCGACAGCAGGTGGTTGCGCTCGAAGGGCGTGATGGCGCCCTCCTTGGCGAAGACGCGGATTTCGCCGTTTGGCGTCTCCTCGTGCTGCAGACGGTTCACGAGATAGGGCGGCACTTTGTCGCGCCAGGCCATGTAGGCGTCGATGTTGTCGCCAAAGGCGGCGAGGAGTTCACGCGGTTGGGCGGAGGTGTTTGTTTCTGTCATGGTATCGCTTCTTTCAGTTTGATGGGGTGGTGGTCGGTGGCGTGGAGAGGGGAAAATGCGAATTCTTCACATCTGCACCTCTTATATTCAATAGCACCGATTACTGACAAAGCCACAGAAAGCACCCGATTCCCAGAATTCCCAACCCTAAACGCATACGTGCGAAAAAAGGGGAAAATGACGGAAAGTGTGCATCCGTACTGGGAATTGGGAATTATATTACATATTTAATATAAATATGAATTATTCAGTAAGATATCCTTCGTTATGGTCAATCTGGTGTTCCCAAAGAGTTCCCAAACGATTCCCAAGACTTGGGAACTCACCCCCCGAAAACACGCATTGATTCCCAAAACCTGGGAATGGTTTGGGAACGCTTGGGGAATGGCTGGAACGGTTGGGGAATGCAGGTGCCGGGGCCACAACATTTTTTTGACTTTTTTCTGTCATCCCCTTGCGCGTAACACGCGGTTTATGGTATGATACGAGCATCGCAGAAGAAGTGTACTCTTTGAGCACACCCATTTTGTGACTTTAACTGAACTAAAAAATTGGAGAATGTAACATGAAACTGACACTGACGAGAGTGCTGACGCCGCTTGCGGCGCTGGCGATCGCGTTCGGCGCGCAGGCAGCCCTTCCGGCCAATGAAGGCTTTGAAGGCGCTGAGCTTTCTGCGGGTTGGACGTTTACTGCCGGTCCGGATGAAGCCGCCGACAAGTCGGCCATCACGGCCTATGCTGATGGCGAGACGTTGCCCGCCAACCGCCCTGACGCGTTTGATGGCGCGGACAACAACAATTACCTGAAGCTCTCCACCGAAGACGGAATCCTGTTCCGTCAGGTGAACGAGGGTGCGGTCCAGGAAATCCCCAACACGGGCCTTTACCTCGACACGGTCGTTCAGTTCACGGTGACGGACAAGTCTGATCGTCCCACCCCGACGAGTGAAGACAAGTTCATCATCTGGCTTGAGGCCGATGAGGCTAATCAGACGACGAACCTGTGTGTCTACGCGGGCCAGATCACGAGCGAGAATCCGTCGGTTGCTCCGGCCCAGTTCGTCTATACTCTGAAGGGCATTGATATCGCTGCTGGTTCCTGGCACCGTCTCACGGTGAAGGCCGCGGCTGACATCTTCCCGAAGTCGACCTACGACATGGCCGGTTTCCAGATCTACATCGATGGCAACCTGGCCACGACGGAGGATCCCATTCTTGTCGGCGATGCGGAAGATGCGCACAGCGGTACCGGGTTCCTCGCGGATGACGACGATGTCGTCACGGGCGGCGCTTTCTTCCCCTCCATGGTGAATGCGGCTGAGTTGAAGCTCGTCGGTTTCTCTGGTGAGGGCAAGATCGACGATGTGGTCATCACCGATCAGCTCCCGGGCGTGTTCCCGCACGAGACGCTCACGCTCACCTGGGATTCGACGATGGTTACGTCCGTCACTGTGCTGGGCAAGACCTATGCGCAGAGCCCGGCGGTCATCAATGTCGAAGCCGGTCAGGTGATTACGCTTGCGAAGACTGACTTCGGTTTTGTTGGCGCTCCGAACAAGTACCAGTTCCTGGATTGGGAAGCTACGGTCGAGGACATTGAGGTCGCCGATACCGCGACCGACGTCCGTACGATCACGGTTGGCGCCTCGGGTTCTGTCGCTTTGGCGTTCGAGGCTTCGACGAAGTTCGATATCACGATTGGTCTCGGCGCGCTTGACGAGCTTGAGCTCTGGGATGATGTCACTGAGTTTGGCTATACGATTGGCGCAGGCGATTTCGTGGATCTGACGGATTCCTTGCTTGATGGTGAAGCCACCATTGAGGGCGTTGAGCCTGGCCAGACGGTCACGGTGAGCTTTGTGCTTGACGGCTATACGGCGTCGCTCACGACGGATGCTGCAAATGTCAGGGTGAATGGCCTGGTGCTGGAGATTGGCGATAAGGCTGACGCCAACTTCTCGGCTACGCTCGTGCTCGAAGCGCCGGCCGCCAAGGTCTTCAAGGTCGGTGAGACGGAGTACACGCTGGCTCAGATTGGTGACGCTCTTGCGGCTTCGACGGCTACCACGCCGGTCACGCTGATGGATGACGTTGACCTTGAGGCGGCCATCGAGATCGCGAATGAGGCTGAGGCCTACATCGACCTCGCGGGCAATACGCTCACGGGTGCTGAGGGTGCCAATGTCTTCACGATTGCTGGTGCGCTCACGATCACGAACTCTGTCACGGGTGGTGGCATCGAGGCTGCCGAAGGCCAGGCGATTGCCTCGAACATCGCGGGCACGCTCACGATTGATGGCGATGCTGACTATGTCGGTGCCATCACGAAGGATGCGGGCACGATCAACATCAATGCGGGTTCGTTCAGCACGGATGTGGCTGCCACGTTCGCGACTGGCTATGGCCTGACGTATGATGATGATGCCGAGATGTACGTGTACGGTGCGCTCACCTACACGATCACCTTCAACGCGAATGACGGCGAGGGCTCGATGTCTGACCAGACGTACACGGTCAACTCCGAAGACTTCACGCTCACGGCGAACGCCTTCACAAAGGCTGACAAGAAGTTCGCGGGCTGGGCGACCAGTGAGTCCGCTGGTGTGAAGGTCTATGATGACGAGGCCAAGATTGTCAAGGGCTCGACGGGTGACCTGGAGCTCTTCGCGGTCTGGACGGATGCCGCTGAGGAATATCCTCCCTACATCGACGAATCCGATGCGGATGCGAAGAAGAAGTATGATGACTGGGTGGCGGCGTATGGTATCGCAGATCATGCGGACGCGGGTGCTGTCAACCAGAAGGCCTACCTCCTCAACGTCGCTCCGGCTAATGCTGAGGCGGCTGAGAAGAAGTTCGTGATCACCTCGATCACGCTCAACGAGGATGGCACGGTGACGGTGAAGACGCCGAACGGCCCGGCTGAGGGCCTGACCTATAACGGCACGGTTGAAATCTGGGGCTGCGAGACGGTCAAGGGTGAGTACTCCAAGGCCAAGTTCGATGCCAAGACCGCCAAGTTCTTCAAGGCGATCCTCAAGTAAATCCCAACGACGTAAGTCGTAACGGATAAAACCGAGCGGCGCTCCGAAAGGGGCGCCGCTTTGTTTTGTCAGTTACAGACATTGCAGTTATCGCCAATCCGCGTAATTCGTGAAATCCGTGGTTTCTTAAACCGAATAGTTTCCGAATTACCTAGTTTCCTTGTTTATGTATCCCGGCCTGCGAATCGCGGAGCTTAGCCGGAACGTTAGTGGAGGCCTCTTTGAGGGCCCTCGGAGTTTGACTCAAGACGTTTCGTGTGAAGTGTCCCTTCCCGTCGACGATACGTTTTTCCTACTCCGACGGCCTGCAAAATGCGCTTCACTACCGTTTCGCGTAGCTTCGCGTCCGACGTTTTCGATTGGTCTTGAGCGCAATCAGGCCGAGAACACGCTCAAGGAAATCTTCGACTATCTGACGGGCAAGAAAGAACAGATTATTCTGGCGATAGATGAATTTCAGCAGGTCGCCGATTTTCCCGAGACGGGAACGGAAGCGTTGCTCAGGAGCCATATCCAGTTCTTGCCTAATGTTCGTTTTGTCTTTTCGGGATCGCGTCAGCATTTGATGGCCGAAATGTTCCTGAGCGCGAAACGCCCATTCTACAAAAGTACGCAGAACATCTCGATCGGTCCCATTGATGCCGCAATCTATTATGATTTTGTGAAGGGCCATTTTGGCCGGGCGGGGCGAACGTTTGCGCCAGATGCCTTTGACTTGATCTACAGGCTGGTGGATGGCGTGACATGGGAAGTGCAGTCGGTTCTGAACCGTTTATGGGCGACAGGGGCGACAGAAGTAACCATGGAACTGGTGCGCCATACGCTGAGCGAGATTCTAAGCGAGAATGCGGACGATTACCGGAACATCATTGCCAATCTCAGCCGGAATGAGGCGGCTGTTCTTGGGGCAATTGCCCGTTGGCGGCGAGTTATTGCCCCAACTGGGGCGGATTTCATTGCGGCAACGGGGATGTCGCCCTCCAGCATTGTGCAGACGCTTAAGCGGCTGGTCTTGAATCAACTGGTCTACTCGGCCGAAGACGGTTATCTGGTCTATGACAGGTTTTTGGGGCTTTGGCTCCAGTCGGACCGTTGTTGACCTCAGCTGGTGCGAGTGATCCCGGTAGAGCTTTTCGCCATTTTCCCCTTGCTTTTCTGCCACGAAAAGCCCATAATACTCAGTAACGATAGGAGAACTATACCCATGAACTGCGTTCGTGGCTGCTTTTTGCGGTCGCGGGCGGCGGTTCGCAATGGATTTTAGAGGAGTCATAGTGATGACAAAACGCTTTTTTCTGAAGGCGCTCGCGTTCTTCGTTGCCCTCGGCAGCGGGGCGGCGTTGGGCACGGATCAGCCGTATTCGTTCAACAAGCTCGGCAATGACCGTGTGCTGCTCATGAACAACGACAACAACGCCGCCTGTGCGGTGACGTTGCAGGGCTACAATGACACTGTGCCCAGCAAGGGCTATTTCTGGGTGCATGAAGGCGATCCGGCGCCCACGAGCGGCACGCTCGGCAACATGAATCTCAAAGATGGCACGCATCATACGTACAACCAGCTTGTGACGCGCACGAACTTGGGCGGTGCCACGCTCTATTCCACCAACGTTCTCTGGGAACTGGTGAATTGCCGTGCGGGCAGTTGCGTGTATGCCGCCAGCTCGACGACGACTCCGCGCAACTGGATTCCTTGGCAGACGACGGCGGTTGACATTGACGGGACGGGAACGATCGCCGTCTCGGCGTACGCCAAGGCCGGCATGATTTCCATGCAGAACACGACCGATTCCTGCATTTATTCACCACTCTATGCCGATGGCATTGGCACAATCTATTTTGACGCCGTCAATGCGTGGCCAAAGGTGACGGGTGCCCTTGTGCTGGAGTATGCCACGAACACGGTGGACGGTACCGCGTTGACGCGCGAATCCACCAATGCCGTCTGGAATCTCGCCACGGTGGATGTTCTTGTTGTGTCGGGGCCTGCCGCACGTAAGGCGGCGATGCTGAAACCAGACGGCAAGGGTGTTACGTCCATTGCGCTGAAGTCCACTGCAACGGCTACGGTGACGGCTGCGAATATCGCCAAGGCCACGGGTGGTACGGGCGGCACCTATTTCTATCGGGTACGCTGCAATCTCGATTATCGGGGGGCTATCCGTTTCCGGATTCGTCGTGCCGACAAGGGCGCGAGTTCGCTTCTGGATACGGAGGCCTATTTGGTTGTCGACAACATCCTGGCCTCGCCGCCGCCGATTGAGGCCGAGTTCCTGCAGTACGGCAAGGGTTTCGACGACAGTCGCGCGAAGACGCGCATTCTGGGTTGGGAAGGCGCCTTCACGTATCCTTTCGCCTTTGTGGGCACGAGCAACTCCTCGCCTTGGATGCGCTACATCGGCAAGGAAAGCACCTATTATAGCGGCGCGCCGAATAACTGGCTGCTGTCTGACGTGAAGTTCCACTATCGCTGGACCTATCTGGGCCTTGATTCGACGGCCTGGAAGACGATTCCCATGGTCAAGGATGGCGTCAAGTATTTTGCGGAGAATGGCCAGACGGTTGATCTCTCCGAGGGCTTGGGTGACATTGAATACTACTACTCGGCGCAGATTGACCGGGCACCCCATTATGACCCTGTTGACTATGGCTGTGGTTCGGCCGTCACGAACACGGCCGTGATTGAGGGGGAGACCTGCAAGATGCCGTATGGCGCCGATTGGCACGAAGGCCAGAATCCCTGGCGGACAATCTGCCGGCGCAATCCGAAGGAGGGTCCGCTGCCGTCGGGCGGCACGGACTGGTTTGTGCGCGTGCGCGAAGGCAACACGCAGTACGAGGACATGGCGATTGTCGTCACCAATACGGTGGGCGGCGGCGTGTCCAACATCTGGATGGAGCTTGTGGGCGACCACTCCTGGCGCGCCTATTACTACATGCCCACCAACATGGCGGGCAAGACGATCAAGTTCCACTTCGCCGGCTACAATCTGCAGCAGCGGCTTGAGAACGAGTCGTTTGACCTCAACACCAACGCCTGGTATCTCTCCACGGACAAGATCGGCTACTTGCCCTACAACGGGGCGGCGGACGGCAAGTATGACGCCGAGGTGACGCTGGATCTTGCCTCCACTCACCTGCTCTTCGAGTTCGACGACCGCACGAAGGCGTTCGCCGTGTCGCATGCCGCATATCAGGACTTCAACCTGTGGACCGACTCCGCCAAGGGCTACATGGGCTACTACTCCACCACGGCGGCGGTGAGCGAAGCCAAGCAGACCTTCAACGAGGACTTCGCCTCGTGGAAGACCTCCACGGCGCTCAGCGACTACTGGAACGAGGACTTCAACGTCTCCGGCATCATCGCCACCAATTCGCCGTACTTCCCGAATGTGCCGTTCGCCACGGGTCGTCGTACGCCGCATGGCTGGACGGCCGACAACGGCATGTTCGTGTGTCAGTCGCTCACCAATACGGAAGAGGGCCTGTCGCTGCAGCTGGAGGGCTGCGGGCGTGGTGCGGTGACGCTCGAGAACATTTCGGCCGGCGATGTGCCGTCTGGCCTGGGCACGGTCGACTTCACGGCGCGCATCGCCCAGCCGCATGCGTTCGACAACTTCGCGTGGTCGATCGATGGCCTCAAGGCGAAGAACTACGCCTTCACGGCGAAGGCCGACCTCTCCACGCAGCTGGGCACCGACATGTCCGAAGGCGATCCCTCGATCTCTATCGTGGGCTACTACCGTCCCTACTCGGGCTGCTACGAAGCGCGGGCGCGCCGTGTGACGCAGCTGGGCATCGAATTCTCGCTGTGGAAGTGGGAGCAGAAGGGCACGTCGCTGCAGGCCCGCCAGTTGGGTTCGCGATACATGGCGCCGAACGGCGGCAACATCTGGTCGGCCCACCCGATGGTGAACTTCACCTCGCCGAACAATTTCTCGAGCTGGCATACGATGGCCATCTCGATGTGCAACACCCCGACGGGCACGGTGGTGCAGGCGCGTCTGTCGCGCTATCCCAGCTCCTACACGTTCGAGAAAGACCGTCCCTCGGCGCAGGGCGGCAGCTACAACGATCAGCTCTATCTGATCGTGACGGCGGTGGACAACGAGAATCCGCTCACCTCCGGCACCTATGGTTCGGGCACGGTGAACTGCACGGGCTTCATGGGCTATCCCGAACTGCGCAACATCACCGATCCCACGAAGAACCCCACGAACTATCCCTTCAACAGCGGCACGCTGCTCACGCAGGAGTTCACGGATGACGACTGGGTGCTGCCGGCCGGCCGCTACCGCTATCTGCGCAACGCCAACGGCAAGAACGAGATCAGCTCCTTCAAGTGCGGCATCTGCGCGCTTGTGCCGGAGCAGGACATCCAGGTGCAGGTCGCCCGGGTGGGCAGCGCCGACGGCAACGAGTGGGTGACCGTGGACAGCGTCACGGTGACGAACTTCCAGGCGACGCCCTACACGTTTGAGCCCATGGTCACGGACGACAGCTATGTGCGCCTGGTGACGGGCGGCAACAGCCTGGAGACGCGCACGGATGTGGCGGTGGACGACATTTCGCTCGGTTCCTGGCGTGGTCGCGACTTCCCGAACATCGGCAACAACTACGGTCAGCGCACCAACTGGGTGTACACGGGCTGCTGGATCGAGAGCGCGGTGGGCCTGGAGGGCGCCTATTCCGTGGTGCCCGTGTCCGGCACGAACGAATACTGCTATATCTTCACGAACGCGGGCAAGACCGTGACCTTCACGCCGCGTGAGGACATGTACCTCTCGCAGGCGCTCGTGGTCGGTGGTGGCGGCGCGGGTGGCTGGGGCCCGGGCGGTGGCGGCGGCGGTGGCGGCGTCTATGCGCTCACCAACGGCACGATCCTCAAGGCCGGCGAACCGGTCTCCATCACAGTGGGTGCGGGCGGCAACAACTACTACAGCTCGCTCAACGATGCGGCGCGCATCATGCGCGGTGACAGCGGCGGCCTGTCGCGTCTGGTGATCGGCGATGGCGAAGGTGGCTTTGACGACTACACCGCCTACGGTGGTGGCGGTGGCGGCAGCTACGCCTATCCGACGGGCTACGGCAACAACAACTACAAGGCCACGATCCTCGCCACGGGCGGCGGCCAGGCGGGTAATGCCAATTCGGCGCCGACGGCCGGTCCCACGGCGACGGGCGCCACGACCGCCAATCGAATCGCCTACGGCAATGGTGGCGGCGGCAACTCGGGTAACGCGCAGCTCTATGTGGCCGGTGGCGGCGGTGGCGCTGGCGGCGACGGCGTGAACGGCATTACCAACAACGTGGAATGGCTGGACGACACGCACTGCAGAATGGACATCATCTGCGGTGACGGTGGCCCCGGCTATCCCAGCGCCATCACGGGCAAGACCGAATACTACGGCGGCGGCGGCGGCGGCGGCGACGGTTTGCTGTATGTCACGGCGGGCAACAATTACGCGTTTGACGGTCACCGCTACTACGGCTACTACGGTACCGGCTCTACCTGGGGCAGCAAGTATTGGATGGTGCGCGGTTCTGACGCGACCTTGGGCGACTACGGTAATCGTACGTCCGGCAAGGGCGGTGTCGGTGGTGGTGGCGATGGCGCGGTGCGCGGCACGCCTTCGCCCGGGAAGGGCGGCGATGGCGCGAACGGTTTCGGCGGCGGTGGCGGCGGCGGCAGCAGCCAGGGCTACGGCACGTACCGTCCGGGTGGCCGTGGCGGTGATGGCGCGGTGATTCTGCGCATCTCGGGTCTGGCGCAGCACCAGTGCGTGATCCAGCCGACGCGCGGCGTCTATTCGTCGCCGGTGGGCATCCGTTCGCCGTGGCTGCAGAACGGCATGGGCCTTGTGCGCTTCTCCTACACGTCGGCCGACACGAACGCGGTGCTGCTGTTGCAGGTGAGCACGAACATGTCGAGCTACGCGGAACTCAACAACCGCACCTCGCAGCTCTACGAGAACTGGGTCACGCTGACCAACTTCACGTTCAGTGGCGAGAACGATCGCAGCGGCACGAAGGCGGCCTACGTGAGCCTGCGTGCGCCTGTGAAGGGCGTGTTGCGTCTCATCGCGGATCCGGACGTCGTTTCGGCGGCCCAGTACCAGGACGATCCCAACTACGGCCTGGTGGCGATCACCAAGATCATGTGCTATGACGAGCCGGAGCTCGATGCGCGCAGCTGGATCGGCTGGAACATGTGGACCACGGGCTGGGATGGCGAAAAGGCCAATGAGTTCGCCTATCTCTACGACGGCATGTTCGGCATGTCCTGCTCGCTCAACTGGTCGGCGAAGCCCAGCGACAACCTCACGGGCATCACGGGCTTCGGCAGCGATCTGGCCGAGCCGGACAAGGCTCTCGGCGAAAACGAATACGCCAAGAGCTATCCGTATGTCCAAGGCCCGGCGATGACGAACGGCATCGGCTACGTGAAGTTCCGTGCGCGCATGATGTCGCCGGATCAGGACGCGCCGTCGGTGGTGACCCTCTTCGGTCTGCCGCGTCCGGACGACGACTCCACGGCCGAGGAGCTCACCAACATCGTCGTCGACGCGCGTCGTTGGACGCAGTACACCTGGAAGTCGACGGCCGACCACAGCGACTACATGGCGATCCGTCTGGCCGTGAAGGGTGCCCAGGGCGAGGGCGGGCGCAACTTCCCGACGCCCGAGTACTACATGGACGGCACGAAGATCGGCAAGCTGCAGCGTGTGCTCATCGACGAGGTCGGCTTCTCCGAGCCGATTGCGCCGCGTCTGGCCCTGCTGAATGCGCGGCCGTTCCGTGACGGACTCACGCGTACCGGCGTGATCTCCAACGTCCTGGAGGAAGCGCAGCAGCCGCTCGTCAAGGAGTCGTTCGGCTTCCAGGTGCAGCTGCAGCCGCAGCAGCTGGCCGATGACATCGACTTCAGCTCCGTCCGCGTGTTCGTGACCTACTACGAGGGCACGTATCCCTGGGGCTGGAAGAACTGGACGAACGAGGCAAGCGCGGTTCGCGGTGAACTCAAGCGCGCGAGCGGCGACAGCCTGGTGTGGCGTTCCACCTCCGACAATGCGGCCTCGGTGGCCGCGGCGCGCACGACGCCCGGTACGGTGGTGCAGTACATGCTCTGGACCACCTACAAGGACAACGCGGGCAAACCGCACGAGCACGTGCTGGACGCGATTGACTGGGATGGCGGCCCCAGCTGGTACTGGCCGATTGACTACAACAAGACGTATGGCGGCGGCAAGCCGGACAACTTCTCGGCCTACACCATTCTTGATTCCGTTTCGCCCAAGCGCGCGTGGATCAACGAGGTGAACTACTTTGACGACTATGATTCTCGCGTTGGCTATACGGCCGACACGAATCAGTTCATCGAGTTGGCCGTGCCTGCTGGGGCTGACATGTCTGGCTGGTATCTGCGCATTCAGAACCGTAGCCTCAAGACGGTGAACCTCTGCACTATTGGCGCCGATGGCATCAAGCCCACAACAACGGCAAACATAGTTGACCACTATGCGTTTTTGACGGTGGCCAGTCCGAAGACTGTCGCGGCGGGGACGTTAGGCGGTGTTGAGAACGGAAAGTGGCGTTCGGCGTCTGACCTGCAGAGCGCCGAGATCTACAGCGGAACGCTGAGCGGGAATAGCCCCTATGCGCTTGAGCTGATCCGTCCCAGCGGCGTGATCGAGCATCAGATCGTGCTGGAAGGCACCAACTACTATGCGGGTAAGGCGTGGGAATGGTATGGTTCGGGAACGAATCTCTGCAATGAGGTCAAGAACGCTGACCGTGCCGGCAACAGCTGGTTCTTCGCGGGGCCGGATGATGGCCCGGGTACGCTGGGCGTGTACACCAACCATGGTGAAAGCGCGGAATGCTGGACCAATCGGATGATGGCCACGCCGGCGAAGGTCAATGTCGGCCAGACGATTGATCCCGAATGGTATCTGCCGCCGAGCTCCGACTTCGCGTGGATCTACGCCACGATCCTCGGTGAGCACATGTATGTGACGGATGGTGTGGAGACCAATACGTCGGCCGTGTTCATGGTGCCCAAGAATGGGAGCACCAACATCGTCTTCACGTTGGATCCCTGGTATGAGAAGGCGTCCATCACGACGAACGGCACAGAGACCATGGCGGGCACGGCGTCTCCGGGCCAGTATGTGCTGCCGCTTATGAACGTCACCAACACGATTGACGTCTACGCCTCGGCGCGTCTCTCCTCGGCCATCACGGACAGGGTTGATCCGCGCGATCCGTACTACAACGCGATCACGCAGTGGATCCTCGACAACTACGCCGAGGGCGAGATCATGCCGGCGCGCTTCATCGGACTGAGCGGAACCGTCACGAACGAGCTGTCGCTCAAGCAGATGTATTGGCTCGACATTCCGCCGACCGAAGGCGGCTGGATCTTCCGCGCCGGCATGGGCGGCGGCCTCGTCGACCCGTCGCTGCCGATCAGCCAGCCGTGCGAGCCTGTGCTCTACACGAATGCGTTGACCGGGGCCGTCTCGACCAACGTGCGCGTCTCGGTGGTCCTGCAGCTGACGAACGAGGTCTCGGGTGCGTGGCATGCGCCGAAGTACCTGCAGGGGCTCGAGCCCGGAAGCCGGAGCGACACTTACACGGGTCGCCCGAACTGGACGAGCGTGACCTTCAAGGTGACGGGCGCCCTGCAGAACGGCATCGCGAACAACACCTGGGTGCCGCTCCGGTGGTTCGTGTTCGGCCCTGACTCCTTCGACGCCGAGACCTGCACGGCGACGATTGAGATTACGGATCCCTTCAGCAAGGCGTCGCCCGCTGAACATGAGCGGTGGAGCGATTACCCCGGCAAGCCTGTGTTCTATTCCTGGCAGCTGGACGAATCGAGGTCCAACTACTCGACGGAAATGCTCAAGAAGATGATGATCAACGAATAACGAAGCGAAGAGAAGCAAATGAGCGAATACGATCACGCAGCCATTGAGGCCAAGTGGCAGAAGTACTGGCTGGAGAACAAGACCTTCAAGACCGATTCCCGTGCGCCGGGGAAGCAGAAGTTCTACTGCCTTGACATGTTCCCCTATCCGTCGGGCGCGGGTCTGCATGTGGGCCACCCGGAAGGCTACACGGCCACGGACATCCTCTGCCGCTATAAGCGCATGAAGGGCTTCAACGTGCTGCATCCGATGGGCTGGGACGCCTTCGGTCTGCCGGCCGAGCAGTATGCCGTGGAGACGGGCACGCATCCCGCCATCACCACGAAGAAGAACGTCGACCGCTTCCGCGAGCAGATTCGCGCGCTGGGCTTCAGCTATGACTGGGACCGCGAGGTCAACACCACCGACCCCAAGTACTATCGCTGGACGCAGTGGATCTTCGAACAGCTCTACAAGAAGGGGCTCGCCTATGTGGCCGAGGTGCCGGTGAACTGGTGTCCGGCTCTGGGCACGGTGCTCGCCAACGAGGAGGTCATCGACGGCCGCTCCGAGCGCGGCAACCATCCTGTCGAACGCCGCCCGATGCGCCAGTGGATGCTGCGCATCACCGAGT